>JBHIBA010000128.1:0-12057 GCA_046758845.1 Nitrospinota bacterium | reverse complement strand
ACCCATTCTTCCGGGGAGCTTTTTGGGCACTTGCGTGCCGGCCGAGCTGCGGTTGCAGGCCCGTGCGCTGAAGTCGGACGTCTGTGGCGCTCGCCTTGCGACAGGTGATTCAGCAGGTGCGCAAGTGCGGAAACCTGACGCGGTGCGTCCCGCCCCCCTGGACCCCCTGAAAAACTTTTGACGGCCCGGCACTACGTGCCGGGCCTGCTTTGCGTTGGGCGTGCGTTTGGCTGGGCTGGTTGTCTGAGCCCTTGCGATGGCTGCTATCTTTGGCCGAATGCGCGCCTTGCTACGCAAGGCTCCCGCATTCGGCCAACGGGCCAGCTTTTTGCGAAAGAGGGCGCAGCCCTCTTCCGCCAACAAAAAGTTTTGCGGGGGGGTGGGGGGGAGCGCCTTTCAAAACCTGTCCCGAGCGAAGTCGAGGGAAGCGCCCCCCACAAAAAAAGGGCGACCCCGCCACGGCCATCCCCATGACGAAACACGATGTCCCCGTGAATTGCTTCGTTACTCCGGAGGGGGTCCGGCGTTGCGGGGGGCGGAGAAAGATGCCTGAGGGAATCTATTGGGACCACCTGACGGAGGAGAAAATCGCTTCCATCCCCATTCTCCGACAACTCGCAGAGGCGAAAAGAGTTCCGCCCGCCTGATTCCCTTGGCCCCCGGATCCGATATGCCCGGCGCGCGGCAGCGCCGTAGTAAATCTCTAGCCCGCTTGTCATCAAGCTGAGGGGTTCCTGTTCGCCACAGGCTACAGTGAGGTCAGATGGGTGACCAACTCCTCAGGGGCTGAGAAGAACGGCGAGTGACTGGCATCCATCGAGATCACCCGTCGGCACGGGAGGGCCGTGTACATTTGCCTTTGCAGTGACGGAGAGACGGCCCTGTCACGGAGGCATTCAATGTAAATCCGGCGTACCCGGCCGAAGTTTTCTTCACTCAGGCGCAGGGGGGTCTCAGTGGGCGCGTTGGGCTCGGGGACAAGGAGCGACTTGGCGCGCGCCACATCCTCGTCGGAGCAGTCTGCGTACAAGGCCTCTTTGATAACCTCATCTTTAACCACGGTGTAGCCCTGGCTCTCATCAATTATCAGATTAGGCTGAAGGAAGGACTCTTTGTCTCCACGCGCCACTTGGCGCATGGATTCACCGTTTCTCAGGAGAAAGGCGGTCAGATAGACCAAAGTTTTGATCTTGTCAGGTCGACTCTCGGCGGCCTGGCTGATGATGATCCCTCCCCTGCTGTGGCCCACGAGAACCACGGGTTCAGACTGAGCGTCCAGAATCTGGCAGACACAATCGGAATAGGTCTGAAGTGAGATTTGTGAATTCGGTGTTTTGTCCTCCCCGTGACCCGGCAAATCAGGGGCCTCTACTTCGTGCCCTTCCCGCTCTAACAGTGGAACAACCTTCTCCCAGCACCACCCTCCGTGCCACGATCCGTGGATCAGGACGTAGGTGCTCATGACTCTCTCCCTTGTATTCGGATATTGCGGATAACCTCGGCCACGCCACGCTACCGGCCGCGTTCATCGCCAGCATGCCCCAGATCGGCCAATTTCATGGGCAATCTTCTTCTGAGGTAGTGCGTCAGTTTGCTGAAAGACCCCTGCCTTCCTCCGTTGTAGCCGCGATTTGAGCGGAGCGGAAATCGCGGCCGGGCGCGCCCCGATCTCCGCTCGGACCCAGGTCCTCGCTCAGATCGGGGCTACACCAAATGATGACAGAGCCGTGGGCGAAGCTGCGTACGGGACTTAATCCGTTTCAAACTGACGCACTGCCTCTTCTGATGAGATCCTGTTGGCAAAGGTTTCGCTTTTTTGACGTGCCGGGAACTCGCATCATTCCATACGCCAAGGCACGCGGGCGGTTGAATCCTTTCTTTCTGTATCCAGTCTAAGAAGTAAAGCCGGAAATCTCCGTTCCATCGGCGTCGAAGCGGACATCCCGGAAGAGTTTTCCCATCAGAATCGGTCCCACCGCCGACAAGGTTTTCGGAAGACCGGCTCTCATAGGAGATGAATCGCATGAACCGCTTAGCCATCTGGACAGCCGTTGCTTTGTTCCTGGCCGGATGCGCTGGCTTTCAGACGGCTGCTCAGCCGGACCCAGCCGTATCCGTGTCCGCCCAGCGCGACGGCCTATATGACAACAACACCTTCCTGGTCAATCCGCAGGCGATGAGCCTGTCCCGAATCATGGAGTCCCTGTACTCGGTGCGCACGGAGGTGCAGTTCCGAAGCGATGAAGACGGCCGGGTCTTCAAGAAGAGCTTGAATGGGACGGGCGTTGTGGTGTTCGACAAATATTTATTGACAGTGGAACACGTCGTCTCCCTCGATCGGGTGGTCGTCGATACCCCCTTCGGCGAGGTGCCGATTCTCGCCTCGAAGGTCGCCGAGGAAACGTATCTCGAATACAGGGGGAAGAGTTATCGCCTCGAGCGCCTGGTTACCGATCGGGACGTTGACGTGGCCCTCTTCCGCCTTCCCCAGCACCTGGGTCTGAGGTCTTTCCCTTATCGCATCGGGAACAGCGACGACCTGGAAGTGGGCAATTTCGTCTATCTGATCGGAAACCCGATGAATTATGGAATCAACGTGCGCGAGGGCATCGTGAGCTCCCTGAAGGCGCCCAAGGTCATCAACCGGGTGAATTCCATCGCCGACAACGCCTTCATGGTCTCCAATGGCCTGAACCCCGGAGACAGCGGAACGCCCGTCATCGCCATCCGGGACGGCAAATACGAGTTGGTGGGGCTCTCGCAGGGCTCCTTCACACGCTCCCAAAGGCTCGGATGGGTGATCCGGCTCAAGACCCTCCTGCGCCGGATCCAGGTCTCGTTCGGGAATCAGCTCGCCGCATTGGACTATCCGGGAACCGGTTCGCCGAGCGCCCCGCTTTCCAGCCCGATTCCCCGTTAGCGGATATCGGGAAACAGTCGCTTGAGCCTGGCGGGGTGAACGCCTAGAAGGTAGCCCAGGGCGATACCCCACATTTGGAAAATGGTCCTCCACGGACCCATTTTCTCCCACCGCCGGGCCGACGTGACGACGGGCTCCTTCAAGAGCCTGACCCGCCCGGCTTTCCGCATGCGAAGCGTGAAGTCACCGTCCTCGAGGATTTCCATCTCGCGAAATCCGCCCAACGTCTCAAAAATGCGGCGGCGCACGAAGAGCGCCTGGTCTCCGTAGATCACCCCGAGCCAACTGGCCCGCAGGTTCGACATCCAGGAGATCAATCCGTAGAGAAGGCCCTTCCGATCGAGGCTGTGGCGAAAGGCCCCGCCCGCACAATCCGGGTCCGCTAACGCCTCCCGCACGAGGCGAATCGCCTCCGGCGGCAGCCGGGTGTCCGCATGGAGGAAGAGCAGGATGTCCCCGCGGGCGGCCTTGGCCCCGGCGTTCATCTGGCCGGCCCGACCGCTCGCTGCGAAGAGGACCCGGGCGAAAGGACGCGCGCGTCCGACGGTCGCGTCTCGGCTTCCCCCGTCTACGACGATGACCTCGACCCCCCCGGCTTGTGGGTCCCGGGGAAGCGCCTTCAGGGTCTGCTGTATGGTTAGTTCCTCGTTCAGGACGGGAATCACAACAGAAACCACGGACGAACGGGAGTCCGGAAGGTGTGACATCCGGCGGGGCTACGCCTTCTGCCTGAGAAACTCTTTGAACAGCCGACAGATGGGGGACTGATATCTCGCCGTGTGCATGACCGTATAAACGTCCCGGCCGAAGTTGACCCCTTCCAGGGGGACCTCCTTAAGGAGACCCGATTCCAGGTCGCTGAGAACGGCGAGGCGCGATAGGATGCTCACCCCCATGCCCGCTTTCACAGCCTCGCGGATCCCCTCGTTGCTCCCCAGTTCGGCGATGGTCGCCAAGTCCTCAGGACCCAGGCCCAACGGCGCCAGCCGCTCTTCCACGATGCTCCGGGTTCCGGACCCCTCCTCTCTTCGCAAAAAAGGCTGGCCCCTGAGTTCTTTGACCGGAATGGACGGTCTGCCGGCCCAGGGGTGATCTGGAGGAACTACCAGGACCAGCTCATCTTGGGCAAAGTTTTCGTACACCAGACGGGGGTCATTCAGTTTTGCCCCGACGACTCCCAGGTCCACAGAACCCTCCAGGACCAACTGGGAAATGACTTCTGAGTCCTCGATCTTCAATGCGATCTGAACGTTGGGATTCGCCTTTTTGAACGGGCCGAGGACGCGAGGAAGCAAATAGTCCCCCGGGATGGAGCTGGCCCCAAGGCGCAGCGTTCCGCGCTGAGCTCCCGCGAACTCGTTCATGGCGTCCAGGGCTTCCTGACGCAGGGCGATCATCCGTTGCGCGTAGTCGTAGAGGATTTTGCCCGCCTCCGTGAGGACCACTTCGCGGCCGAGCCGGTCGAACAGGCGCACGCCAAACTCCTCTTCGAGATTCTTGATGTGTCCGCTTGCAGTGGGCTGGGTCAGGGAAAGGGACTCGGCTGCGCGGGAGAAGCTCTTGAGGTCGGCAATTTTGCAAAAAAGCTCCATCTGGTGGATGTCCAACGAAACCACCTCCGCCAAGAACGCTCTCTTGGCATTTTACATAGAAATTTTCGATGAAAATTACAATAGCCGTCGAAACGCCCAGGGGAATATGGCCGATCGATCCGCCCTATGTTAACTTTCCCCGAACACGACCGGTTGTTCGATCCCGGCGTTTCCCGGCTTTGGAGGACATTGCGTGGCCCTGATTGATTTGACCCATCCCCTCAGCAACAAGCTTCCCGTTTACTGGCCCTGGCATCCCAAGACGGACCTTTCCCCTTGCGCCTCCTACGAGGAAAACAAGTGCCTGGTGCACCGGCTGACGGTGGGGACTCATACGGGCACGCACATCGACGCCCCTTCTCACTTCTACGCCGGCACGCCGAACATCGACGAGCTCCCCCTGGGCCTTTGGGTCTCCGAAGCACGGGTCGTGGACTTCACCGGAAAGCGGGAGTGCGAGGAGATCAACCGGGCAGAGATGGAGGCGAAGGATATCGAACAAGGAGTCGGCGTTATCGTCCGCACGGGATGGAGCCGATATCACGGCCGGGAGGACTACTACCAGACGTACCCCCCCATCTCCAAGGAGGCGGGAACTTATCTCATCGAGTGCGGCATCCCCTACCTGGCGGCGGATACCCCTTTCAACTGGGCCATCCACGAAATCTTCCTGTCGTCGGGAAAACCGCTCATCACGAACCTGAATAACCTGGATCGCATCACCCGCCCGCGCGTCCGGCTGTATGCCTTTCCGCTTCTGCTCGAGGGCGCCGACGGAGCTCCGGCCCGCGTCATCGCCGAGCAACCGGACTGAGGAACAACTCGCTGAACCCTGCGCTCTCATTTTCAACACACAAAACGGCACGTGCCCGAGCGCGAGAGGATCAGCCGGGCGTTACGCGGAAAACGATTTCCGTGGGAGGGGTTTGCTCAAGAGCAGTGTGGAAGTCGCTGGTGGTTCGGAAGGGGCTTGAGGGAAGGCGCCGGCCGCGCGCGGGGAACTCCAACGCAGCACAATCAAAGGGCCAGGGCCTCACGCGGAGAACAACCCCGTCTACGAGCTCAATGCCCAGGGGGGTGAATCCGTCCTCCCCGACCGGGACCTCTTGGAAGCGATCCAGAAGTGCCCATCCGCAGCAAAGCACGAGTGAGAATGCATCCAGCGTCGTCACAAACCGGCCGTTGCGGTAGATGCCTTCCTTCGTGGCCGCCCGCTCGTAGCCCGGCCGTGCGATCAGCTCGCGACCGATCTCCCCCTGCCATCCTTCCTGCTCGGCGATGTAGCCGTCGATCTCGGCCTCTTCCTGAGGTTTCACGGGCCGAACCCTGCGGACGCTCGCATACACGTTGGCCGCATGTCGGCTGACGAGGGCCGCGGCGTAAGGGTTTCCCTGGTCGTGGAGCCGTTTCACGCCGCGGCGGAAGATGTCGAAGTTGACGTCCAGCGGGGTTTCGGTGAAATGCGCGGGAGCGCCATCAGCGTTCAGGGCGGGCCGCTTTTCCCAATCGCGCCACCCGTTGTCGTGCTCGAACGTCGCCACCCGGACTTCTTGCCAGGGCTCCGGACGGAAAAAGTCTTCCGATCCCCAGTGTTCGGCCAACAGGCCTGAGAGCCGGGCGTGCTCCGGCTGAGAGATGAGGAGCCAGTCTCCTTCCCAGTCCCTGCGGATCATGGAAGTCCCTGCTGTGGGCGACGCGCCTTACGGGCGGTCCGGGGTTACGAAGCGGGGGGAGCGAGCTTGCCGGTGGCGAGCTTTCGGAACTCTTCCAGGACCAATTTAGCGGCCGGCCGGTCAGTGAAGTTCTTACCACGATAGACCCATCGGATCTTCCCCTGCCGATCCACAATGAAAGTGGTGGGGTGAGCCAGGCGGGTGCGGGGGTTGTAGACCCCGTACAGGTGGATGATTTTTTTCCGGGAATCGGGAATCAGGGGAAACTTCAACCGCCAGCCTTTGAGGGTTCCCCGAGCCGTCGAGGCCGGGTCGGAGCTGATGGCGACCAGTTCTCCCCCGAGCATTTTGATTTCTTCGTAGACGCCTTGCAGCCCGACGAGCTGCTGTTCGCAAAAGGGTCAGAAATAACCCCGGTAGAACACCAGGATCAAAGGCCGCTTTCCCCGAAAAGACGCGAGGTCGAAGGTCTTGCCACGGGCGTCCCGCGCGACAAAAGCCGGCGCTTCCCGCCCGAGGGACAGCGATTCCGCGCTGAAGGCGACGCCCGCCGCCGTGAGAAGCGAAAGGACCGCGACGGTCCAAACGAGCTGGAAAAGAATCGCCTGCAAAGAGGTCCGCATGCTCATGGACTCCTCATCCTTTCTATCTTACCAGAACAAGGCCGGAAAGTTGCCGTCCGCGGCCTGCCAGACTCGGCCTTCGCGCCGCGGTGCCCGAAACAGTCGGTCGCAACCCCTTCGGGTAGAATAACGACCCGCCAGACGTAAATATTCCCGAAAACGGCGCACCGCTTCGGTTGATCCCTCGGAGTCGGAAAAAACCCAGGGGGCCTTTTTGGGCACTGGCGTGCTGGCTTTTTTGTGGGGGGCGCTTTTTGAAAGGCGCCCCCCCACACCCCCCCGCAAAACTTTTGACGGCCGAGCTAGACTCTCGGCCTGCTTTGGGTCAAGTGTGGGCTTGGCCGAGTCGGTTGCGCGTGCCCCCTCGGTTGCTTGATTCTTTGGGCGAAAGAGGGCGGCCCCATCAGGGGCCGCCCTCTTTCGCGAAACAAAAGTTTTCCAGGGGGTCTGGGGGGGCCGGACGCACCGCGTCAGGTTTCCGCACTTGCGTGCCGTTTAATCACCTCTCGAAAGGTGTGCGCCAAAGACGCCCGGCTTAAGCAGACATGCTCCCAACCGCCGCTCGGCCGGCACGCCAGTGCCCAAAAAGGCCCCCCAGGAATCAGACACTTGCGTCCCTGAGAACGCCGTGACAGAAACCCGGCATCAAGCTAAAATCAAAAGACATCGTTCTATTTCGTCTGAAGATCGCAAAACTCAAGCAGAAGGAGAACAAATTGGCTTCCCTTCCGAAAACGATGAAGGCCGCCGTCACGCACGGGGCAAACGACATCCGGGTCGAGCAGGTTCCCCTTCCCGTCTATGAGCCCGACGATGTTCTGGTCCGCGTCGAGGCGTGCGGCATTTGCGGCACTGACATTCACATCCTTTCGGGCCACATGCGCCCGCACTGGCCCCCCCAGTATCCGTTCATCCAGGGACACGAATGGTGCGGGGCGGTGGTGGCGCTGGGCAAGAACGTCAAGCGGGACCTGAAGGTGGGCGACCGCGTCATTGTGGAACCCACCATCGGGTGCAAACAGTGCGCGCGCTGCATCGCCGGCAGCTATCACCTCTGCGAGAACGCGACCAAGCCGGACGGCGGCTACCGCCTCCTGGGCCACACCTACGACGGGGCCTTCAGCGAGTACGGGGTTGCGCCCCCGACGAACCTGCACAAGATCCCCGATTCGATAGGATGGCAGGAAGGGGTCATCGTCAACCAAGTCGTCGTCGCCATGCACGCCCTGGACCGGGGAGGCCGCGTGGAGCCCGGCGACAAGGTGGCCATCACGGGGCCGGGGCTTCTGGGCCTGTCGGTGTTCGAGCTGGCGAAACATTACGGGGCGTCGAAGACGTACATCACCGGGCGCGGCCCCCGCTTGGAGATCGCCAAAGAGCTGGGCGTGGACGTGGCCATCGACGTCACGAAGGAAGACCCGGTCGCCGTCGTCATGGACGATACCAACGGCTACGGGGCCGACCTGGTGGTGGAGTGCGCGGGCTCGCCCGAGGCCGTCCAGCACGCCATCGGGATGGTCAAGCGCGGCGGGCGCGTCGTTCTGGAGGGCATCAACGGCGGCCAACAGGTCCCCATCAAGACCGACCGGCTCGTCCTGGACGAGATCAGCATCTTGGGGGCGCGCGGCTCGCCCAACTGCTATCCCCGGTCGATCCAGCTCGTGGCCGAGGGGGCCGTGAACGCCCGGCGGCTTTTGACGCACGAGTTCCCCTTGGACGAGATCGGCCAGGCCATGGAGATGTTCAGAAAGCGCGAGGGCAATCCGCTTCGCGTCGCCGTCAAGCCGTGAGACAACCGGTTGATGCGTCATGCGTGGCGCATCATCTTTCAGTTGGCCGAGGTAGCCGTATCCAGGGAAGTTTTCGTCTTCATCTTCGACCGAGTCAACCGATTGCGGCCAGTGCCGGTCTAACCGCTATGAGCGCAGCTCACCCGAGGGCAAAATCGTGAATGTTCCGTCCCTTCCAGGTTGACATGCTGGGAAAGCTCGCTTACCTACAGCGGTGGCATCGTTTCCCAATGCCGGATACCGCACAAATCTCGGTTCAATTGGCTCAAAATGGGGTTGACAGGCTCGGTAGAGAGGGGTCTAATCCGGCTACACAGCAACGAGTGGTCGATCCAAGCCAGTCCGGATTTGAAATGGGAAATCCCGGTTCATATTACTGACAGCCAGTTATTAACGCGACGTAAGTTATTAGTTTTACTTACGGGTTTCTCCACAAGGCAGGCCTTAACGGTCCTTGAGCCGCATGAGGGGGAAACTCTCAAGTCCTGGTTCCGAGGGGCCATCCGGCCGCAAGGCCGGTGAGCTACCCGGTGCAAAAAGGAAAATATGAAACATACTATCATCGCATTTCTTCTTTTTTCTGTTTTAACGACTGGCTGTCATTCTGTTACAAAATCGAACCCACATGATGATGAGTCTCTTTCAGCAATTAAACAGCACAAAACTATGATACATTACTCAAAAAGTGATCTCGCAAAAATATACAATGAACTTACGAAAACATCGTTCATTGATACTCCAAAAAAATCTAAACTCATTTTCAAAGATATGAAAGTTTTTGGTTACGCATCGCCTTTCTCTTTGAATCTATTCATTAACATTAACAAACTCAATAAGTATCAATGGCCAAAAGAAGCGGTAATCGGTTTATTTGCTCATGAATTATCACATATGGTTTCTTATGAGCGACGCTCATTCTTTAGTAGGATGCTGTTCGTGCGGTACTACCCATTTTCTGTTGCCACCAAGCAGAGAGTAGAACATGAGGCTGATAGAATAGCAATCGAGAGAGGATACGGAAGTGAGCTTGTTCAATCGAGGATTTATGGATTTAGAAGTTATGATAAGAAACGCGTTGAGAAAATGAAGAAAGTGTATTATTGGCCGGAGACTCTAGAAAAGATTATTTCGAAGAAAGAATGACGTTGGTTCAGGATCGCCGTTAGGCAAGAAAAGACATGATCAGAGAAATTTACTACTTTTTCCGACATGGCCCCAGGATCCAAAAACTTCAGAGGGAATTGGGCCCCGTCGAGTTCCTGAAAAAAATGTCAAAGGAGCTCGATGCTGATGGTCTCGCTGAGTTTCGGACGAGCCTGGTTGGAGACCGCGACGGCGATATTCTTGAAATCGGAACAGGGACTGGAGCAACGTTTTCCTATTACAAACCGGAGGCCAGGGTCACTGGGATCGAACCAGACGATGACTTTCGGGCTGAGGCCGAAGGGGCCGCGAAAAATGCTGCAGCCGAGATTCGTGTTTTACCGGGCGTGGGGGAAGAACTTCCTTTCGAAGACGCGTCATTCGATGCAGTCACCACTTCGGAGGTCCTTTGCAGTGTCACCTCACCCTCGAAGACCCTGGAAGAGTTCAAACGGGTGCTCCGCGCTGGAGGACAGATCCGCTTGATGGAACATGTCCGCAGCGAACATTGGCTGGCCGGCCCGCTTCTGGATCTGTTTAACCCAGTCTGGCTCCGTGTAAACAAAATGGGCTGCAATTGGAACCGAAGGACCGTGGAAGACGTCCAGAATGCAGGCTTTGTGATTAGATCATTGGAGCCATACAAGATTTATTCTAAAGCCGCACCAGCGGTATTTCCGGGCCGCATTATCAAGGCTGACCGCCCAGTATAATCATATTTTTGCATGTTGAGTTAGTCTTTGAAGGTTTCTCCCGTTGAGGAGCAGTCGCTACCCGGTGCTAGGATTCAGATTGTAAACGTGTAGCTTGGCGCAGGAATTATCTAGCTTTTGAACCTCTCGCACATCTTCCATGATCTCCATTTTGTGTAATGGATTTTACTTCCCCTTTGTTTTTAGCTTCAACCATAATCTGTCCCCGGAAAGATCGGCCTCCGCGAATCTCGAATTTTTCTGACAGACTCTGTTAGAATAGATTCCTTGCTTTTGCAAAATGAACTGGCGAAATCCCCCGAGGGCTTTTCCCCGACCGTCGCGAAAGGGCGTTGGCCGCGCAACGGAGAGAGACAATGAACCAGGATCTTCGGAGCTTCATCCGGGAGTTTGAGGAAGAATTCCCCGAAGAGGTGATCCGGGTCGCCGAACCCGTAGATCTAAGATACGACATCATGGCCACGGTCCTCGAATTCGAGCGGCGAAGACGCTTTCCGGTCCTCTTCTTCGACAACGTCAAGGGCCATGAAGTCCCGGTCGTCTGCAACGTCGTCGCCGGGCGGCGCTCCCTGGCCAAGGCCCTGAGGGTCGCGGAATCCGAACTCTCGGACGAGTACGCCCGCCGCCTCAAAGATTACATCGACCCGAAGGTCGTGGAAGACCCCCCTTTCCGGCAAATCCTTCGCAAAGGCGAGGACGCGGACCTGGGCCGGCTCCCCGTTCCCACGTACTTCCCCGGAGACGCCGGGCCCTACCTCACGGCGGGGATGGTGGTAGCCAAGCACCCGGACACGGGAGTGGTGACGGAGGGTTACCACCGCTTCGAGGTCAAAGGGCCTCGGAAGATGGGGTGCAGCCTGCATTCGCGCAGGCGGATGTTCGAGTACCAGCGCCTGTACGAGGAGCGCGGAGAGAACATGCCGGCGGCGATCTGCCTGGGCCTGCATCCTGTGATCGCCATGGGTTCCCTCGCTTATCCGCCGCCGGAGGTGAGCAAGTTCCAGGTCTGCGGGGGGTTGATCGGCGAACCCATGGAGGTCGCCCGGTGCTCCACCATCGACCTTCTCGTTCCGGCGTGGAGCGAAATCGTCATCGAGGGGGAGTTCCTCTCGGGGGTGCGCGAGCCGGAGGGACCCTTCGGCGAATTTACCGGGTACTTCTCCGCCCGAAGCACCGAGCACGTCTTCCAGGTCAAGGCCATCTCCATGAGGGAAGACGCCTGGTTTCAGAGCATCGCCTCCGGACGGGCGGGAGACCACATCACCACCGTGGGCGTCCTCCGGGAGGTGGAGGTGTGCAACGCCCTTCGGAAATCCATCCCCGGCGTCAAGGACGTCCACGTTCCCATCTCCGGGTGCTCCGCCTTCACGGCCTTCATCTCCCTGCGCCAAACCCGACCCGGGGAGGCCAAACACGCCGTCTCCATCGCCCTGGGCGTGGACCATTATCTGAAATTCGTCGTGATAGTGGACGACGACGTGGACGTTTTCGACGAATCGGACGTCCTTTGGGCCATCGCGACCCGGGTTCAGGCCGATCGGGACCTGGTGATCATCGGCGGGGCCCTCGGGGCCATCCTCGACCCCTCGGCCAGCGAGCAGGG
>JBHIBA010000127.1:0-12173 GCA_046758845.1 Nitrospinota bacterium | reverse complement strand
AGTGGCACCCGCCCGTTTGGAAGCCGGGAATTTATGTCCCGAATTTACGGGACAGGACACTGGTCTTTGCGTTACTTGGGAATATTGCCGACGATGCCTTCGACCAGGAATCCCAGGTTCCACGCCTCCGAATAAGAGAGCTGCTTCCCGGCGGGAACCCTTACCGCCCCCTTCTGATCTCGGATGAGTCCGGCGAAGATCTTGAGGCGGCCTTCTTTGAGGGCCGCCCTTCGCTCCTCGACGAGTTGGCGAACCGAGACGGGAACTACTTTGTTGAAGGGGGTGAGGGCCACGGCGTCTTCCTTAAGTCCCCATAGGTATTTATCATTCTTCCAGGTGCCCTCGTTCAGTCGCTTTACCACGTCAATGAAGATGCCGTCCCACTTCCAGACTCGGGAGGTCAGGTGGTACTTGGGCGCAAAAGCGCTCATATCCGAGTACATGCCAATGGCATACCTGCCGCGCCTTTCCGCCGCCTGCTGGACGGCCGGGGAATCCGTCAACTGGGCCACCACATCCGCGCCGACATCCATGACACTGTCAGCCGCTTCTCGTTCTCTGGCCGGGTCATACCAGGACTGTATCCAGACCAGGTGCAGCTTCGCCTTCGGGTTTACGGACCTCATTCCAATGGCAAAGGCGTTGAGGTCCATAATGATGTTGGGAATGGGGTAAGTCCCCACCACACCGACGATATTCTTCTTGGTCATCCGGCCGGCGAGGACGCCCGCGAGGTAGCCTACCTGGTAGTCGCGGACGTAATAGTTCCCCACGTTGGGGGCGGACCGATAGCCAAAGGGGACCATAATCACCAGTTCTGGAAACCGTTTCGCCACGGCCACGGCCGAATCCGTGTAGCTGGTGCTGCCGGCGAAGATGACGTGGAAACCCCTCCGGGCGTACGCCATGAAGACGCGCTCGGCTTCGCTGCCCACAGGCACCATTTCCGTGGAACGGATCTCGACAGAGGGAAGGACCTTCTTC
The DNA here is from genome assembly GCA_046758845.1 of Nitrospinota bacterium. Classification (GTDB taxonomy): domain Bacteria; phylum UBA8248; class UBA8248; order JACPRG01; genus JBHIBA01. The sequence continues at coordinate 11,189 of JBHIBA010000127.1, read as the reverse complement.
ATGGCTTTGAAATCCGTCATGTGGGCAAGGTTCCAGCCCGCATCCCCCACGGGACCGGGCAGGACGAGGGCAGCTTTCACCTTTTTGATGGGGCCTCGGGGCTGGGCCCAGCCGAGCCCCGCTGTGGGGCCTAAGAGGAACCAACCAAGGACCAACATTGAGAAGACCCGAACTTGCCATCGGTTCATTGGAATGCCCTCCTTTCAAAACGTCCGAAAGAGTCGATCTCACGACAGGGAAACGAGACTCATGATGAAAATAAGTCCAGCGGGAATTTCCCATTTCAACCTGCAAGAACGTCCGTCCGGTCCCATGTGCTGCTTGAAGCCATTTGGCCCCCACTCCAATGGCCCTGTCAACCGATTCTTGAAACCCACACAATCGGGCGCAGTGCGCCCGCCGCGATGGAAGAAACGCGAGGCCTTGCCCGTTGGGTGGCCCTTCCCGAGAGTTCTACCTTTGAAGAAAAGGTTTGACTCGAACCCCCGCATCCAGGATCGTGCCCTGGAGGTGCGCCGCACGCGGCGACAAGCCTTTCAGCTGGCGCAGATCGAGCCTCATAGGAAGGACGGGAATGCGATTCCGGCGGGCCATTTGATTGCCAGGAGCAGAAATCACGGAATATCTTGGATCTGCGGGGATTATAAACAATGATCCGGCGGACCCCTTTTTTTCTCGCAAGAAGGACCACCGGGCGCTATCTTTCATAGACGAGTTCAGGTGGGCTGCGCAAGTGGAGCCTGGCAGAAGTCGAAATCCCCGGCCTGTGGAGAATCCATGAGAAAGTTGTGTCAGATGAGTCAGATTGCAGGGTTTCGACCGATTTTCGCGGCCGGAGCCGCCGTCTTTCTCCTTTCCGGGCTGTTTTCCGCCTTGCCCGCCGTCGCGACCGCACAGGGCATCTCTGTCATCAGCGAGCAAACCGAGAAAAAGATCGGGAAGAAGATGGACCCGGTCATCCTCAAGAAAATGGGCTATTACGCCGATCCCTTCTTGCAGCAGTACGTCAAACGTGTGGGTCAGAGAATAGCCGCCGTCGCCGACCGGCGGGCCATTCAGTACGAGTTCAAGGTGGTGGACGAGTACCGCGAGAACGCCCTGGCCCTACCGGGCGGATACATCTACATCACCCGGGGGATGCTTGCGGCGTTGAACAGCGAGGCGGAGCTGGCCGGCGTCCTGGGCCACGAGATCGCCCACGTCACCCAACGGCACGGGGCCCGGCAGATGACCAAGGCGCTGGGCGCCCAGTTCCTGACTTTGGCGGCTGCGGCCGGAGGGGCGATGGCCGGCGGCGGGTCAGTCGCGCCGGCCATAACCCTGACCCAGGCCATCACGAACAACATCCTTCTGGGCCACGGAAGAGCATTCGAGTTCGAAGCCGACGAAAAGGGCCTCTACTATGCCACGAAGGCGGGATACGACCCGCGCCAGGCTGCCAAATTCATGCGGCGCCTCCGGCAGCTCGAGCGCCTGCGGGGCATCGGATACCACGGATTCGGAGCGACCCACCCGGAGACCACCATGCGAATCCTCAGGCTGGATGAGATGGCCAGCGCGCTGGTCCGGCCGGGGCAAAAGCTGACCATCAATGGCGACGGATTCAAGGCCGAGCTCTCAGGACTCGTGTACGGGGAGCGGAAGGAGGGTCTGCGGCTCCGCACCTATCGCGCAAAAGGAGGAGAAACCCTCCGCAACGTCGCGGGCGACATTCACGGAAATCAGAACTACGCGCTGGAGATCGCTCTCCTGAACGACCTGCAAGAAAACCTGCCCCTCAAGCGCGGCCAAAGGGTCAAGCTCATTATCCGCAGGTAGGCGGCATCGGCCGAAAGCCATCGGTCCCCCCATCAGTGAAATCGCGCAAGGCGACAAGAGCGCGCCGGGTCAGCCCACCTCCGCCAGATCGAGTCGCTCGCCCCAACGCTCCTGGACCCAGGAACGAAGATCCTTGTGCTCCGGAGCGGAAAGGCCCGGGTCCGCTGCAACCAGATGGAACGCCTCTTCTCTGGCCTGGGCCAGCAGGTCCGTGTGACGCAGCAGACGGGTGAAGCGTAACTCCGGCGCGCCCGCCTGTTTTGTTCCGAACATTTCTCCCGGTCCCCGGATCTCCAGATCCCGGTCGGCAATCTGGAAGCCGTCGGACGTTTCGGCCATCACGGCGAGGCGCGCCCGGGCGTCATCGGTCATTGGCGGCCGGGCCCGCAGGACGCAGTAAGACTTCTCCCCTCCCCGTCCGACTCGTCCCCTGAGCTGATGAAGCTGAGCCAGGCCGTACCGGTCCGCGTGCTCCACCCACATGAGCGTGGCGTTGGGAACGTCCACCCCCACCTCAATGACCGTGGTCGTGACCAGCAGACGGATGTTCCCCTCGCGGAAGGCGCGCATGACGGCCTCTTTTTCCTCGCTCTTCATCCGGCCGTGAAGAAGCTCCACCTGAAAAGGATGTAGCTCACGGCGAAGGCGACCGGCTGTCTCCACGGCGGCTTTCAGGTCGGAGCGCTCGGTCTCTTCCACCAGGGGCAGGACATAATACGCCTGCCGGCCGGCGCCCAGCTCGCGCTGAAGCAGCCGCCGCGCGTCAGCCGCCTCTTCGCCCACATTGACCCAGGTCTCGGCGGGGGTGCGCCGCGGCGGCATCTCGTCGAGGATGGAAAGGTCCAGATCCCCGTAAAGGGTCAACGTCAGACTTCGGGGTATCGGCGTCGCCGTCATCACCAGCACGTCCGGGTCGTCTCCCTTCCCCCGCAGGGCCTGGCGCTGCATGACCCCGAAGCGCTGCTGCTCGTCCACGACGGCAAGCCCCAGGGACTTGAACCGCACCTCTTCCTGAATGAGGGCCTGCGTGCCCACCGCGAGGGAGAGTGAACCGGCGGCGATTCCGTTCAGCGCCCCCTCCCTGTCCTTTCCCTTCAACCGCCCCGTGAGGAGGCAGGAGCGGACGCCCAAAGGGTCGGTCCAGCGCCGGACCCTTGCCGCATGCTGCTCGGCCAGAACCTCCGTGGGGGCCATAATGGCCGCCTGATGGCCGCTCTGGATGGCCGCGAGCGCGGCCCACACGGCCACCACGGTCTTCCCGCTCCCGACGTCCCCCTGAAGGAGGCGGTTCATGGGCGAGGGGGACGAAAGGTCATCACCGATTTCCCGAAGCGCCCTTTTCTGAGCCGCGGTCAACTCAAACGGCAAGGCCCGTATGAGAGAGCTCGTAAAGGGGCCCTTCAAACGATAGGACAGGCGGCGGAAGCGACCCTTCCAACGACCCTTTCGCAGGGCCAGGCCCGTTTGAAGACAGAAAAGCTCGTCAAAGATAAGGCGGCGGTGCCACCGGGATCGGCCGGAATTGAGGGTTTCTACATCGGCGCCCTCCGGGGGGAAGTGAACTCCACGCAGGGCCTCCGGCAAAGAGACAAGGGCCCGCTTTGTCGCGACCTCACGCGGGACGACATCGGCGACCCGGCCGGAGAAATCATCGACCACCCTCTTCATAAAGGAGCGGAGAGCGCGTTGACTCAGGCCCTCCGTCGCGGGGTAAAAGGGGACAATGCGCCCCGTGTGGACGGTTTCTCGGCCGCCTTCTTCGCCTTCCACCTCTTCCACTTCCGGGTGATGCACCTCCAGCCGCCCGCCCCTGTGCGGGTTGGCGCGGACGACGCCGCTGAGCAGAAACCGCCGGCCCAACCGGTAGCGCTCTTTCAGATAGGCCGCTCGAAAGGCAAACCACACGCACGTCACGAGCCCCGTGGAATCGCTCAGCGTCACCTCATAAACTCTGCGGCCCCGACCGATGTAAGCCACGCCGCCCCCCAACACCCTGGCGAGGAAGGTTTCTTCCCATCCGGGCCGCAGAGCGGAGATGGGTTGAAGGCGCGACCTGTCCACGTACTTGCGCGGGAGAAAAAAAAGGGCGTCTCCGATCGTCTGGATCCCGAGACGGGCAAACGTCTCCGCCCGCCGCGCCCCCATCCCCCGAACTCTCTGGATCGAGTCGATAAGAAAAGATTCCTGACCCTCCGGGCCATCCTCTTGACTTTTTTTCCGCCTTGGACTCGCCGTTTGGCGTCCCCGGTTTAGGTGACCCTTGTGCCGGCGGCCTCCGGGAGGGTGACTTCTGGAAGGGGGGTTGGCCCAGACTCTCTGGATGTGGTTCAAGGCTTTCAGCGCCGCTTCCACCCGAACCTGCTTTTCGTCGGAGGCCAAGGCGTCAAAATCCTGAAAGGCGACGCGGAGTTCTTCCAACGCCATCCGGGCGGCTTGAGGGGGTCCGGCGGCTTCGAGCTCGCGCATCCAGGCCGAGAGCGAGCGCCCCAGACCGGAGACCGAGTCAAGGTTCGCGAAGTGGTTGCGGGAGACAAATTCCAGCGGTTTTCGGAGCTTTTCGAGGGCGTCCGCTTTCACCATTATCGGGGATGAAATGAAATCGGTTGATTCAGGCGGCCATGCGCCAGGGAGAAATCCGGCGGCGGGAAAGGGGCCACAAAAGATTTGCACGAATCGGGGCCGAGGGATATCTTACGGAAACTGTTCTGTTCGATACGGTTCAGCAAACCGCCCTTTCAGGCCTTTCGGAGGAACCGGATTGTGGCAAAGCGTTGCGAGATCTGCAGAAAGGCCCCGGTCGTCGGCAACCGGATCAGCCATGCGCACAAAGTTTCAAAAAGACGCTGGGAACCGAACCTTCAAAAGATTCGCGTCCAGGCAAACGGTGGCACGCGCCGGATGAGGGTTTGCACTCAATGCATCCGCTCCGGCAAGGTCAAAAAAGCCATGCGCGGCGGCTCAGGCGAAAAGACCGAAGCGGCCGCATCCTCCTGAAGTCTCTCTCTCAGGCTCACTTTCTTTCCGCGAAACAGGTGGGCGCTTTCACGCCCCGCTCGCACCCCGCGGAAAAGACGTCTCCTCCTCTACATCGCCTGCCCGCCGAATACCTCCCGGCTAAGGGCGAACCGGCGCCCCCTTGATCCGTTCCACTTTCTGCACGCCCCGGACACCCCGCAGGCCCCCGAGTACCTTTTCGAGGTGACCCACGTCCCTGATCTGAACCCTGACGTGAATGACGGCCTGCTGGTCGCCCTGAACGGTATCCGCCTGCATGTGGCCGATGTTGGCGTCGTTCTCAGCGATGACACCGCTGATCTTGGCGAGCATGCCCGGCTCATCGACTGTCTCCAGGTGAATTTCCACCGTGTGCTGCCCCACCGCCTCCCTGTCCCACTGCACCTCAATGCGCCGATCGGGCTCGTAATCCAGGACGTTGATGTTGGGGCAGTCGGTCGAATGGATGGTTACCCCCCGGCCGCGCGTGATGAACCCCACGATGGGGTCTCCGGGAACGGGGTTGCAGCATCCCGCAAGGCGGATCAACAGGTCTTGAACGTCCTTGACCTTGACGCCGCTCGTCCCCGCGGGGCGCGTGGGCCAAGGTTCCGCCTCCTGCGCTTCCTGTTTCCACTGGGCCTGAATCACCTCCGACGGCAGGAGCTTCGATAGCACCTGCCTCGGGGGGAGCCTGCCAAAGCCCACGGCCAGCATCAGGTCTTTTGCCGATGAGAGGTCGAGCTCTTTGGCTGCGGTCTCCAGCCTTTTCTCCTTGAGGAGGCCATCGGCGACGCTCTGTCCGCACCGAGCCAACTCCTTTTCCAGGATTTCCCGCCCCAGCTTGAGGGCCCGTTCCTTCTCCTGGGAGCGCAAAAAATTGCGGATCTTGGACCGGGCACGCGCCGTCTTGACGAACTTCAGCCAATCCCGGTTGGGTTTTTGGTGGGGGGAGGTGAGAATTTCCACGATGTCTCCGTTCTGGAGGATCTGCTTGAGGGGGACCATCTTCCCGTTGACCTTGGCGCCGGAGCAGTGGTTGCCCACCTCTGTATGAATGACATAGGCGAAATCCACCGGCGTGGCGCCCCTCAGCAGTTCCCGCACGTCGCCATTGGGCGTAAAGACGTAGACCTCGTCGGGGAAGAGGTCGATCCGCAACGTTTGCAGGTATTCGCGCGGGTCCTCGACCTCCCGCTGCCAATCCAGAAGCTGCCTCAGCCAGTTGAACCGCTCGTCGTCCTTCTGAGAGAGCGGGCGCCCTTCCTTGTAGCGCCAATGGGCGGCAATTCCCACCTCGGCCACCTGATGCATCTCCTCGGTGCGGATCTGGAACTCCACCCGATGGCCCCCCGGACCGATGACGCTGGTGTGCAAAGACTGATATCGGTTGGCCTTGGGAATGGCGATGAAGTCCTTGAAGCGGCCGGGGATGGGCTTCCAGAGCGAGTGGATGGCCCCTAACACGGCGTAACAGTCCCGGACGGAGTGCGTGAGGATCCGAAGGGCCGTGAGGTCGTAAATCTGGTCGAGGGTGACGTTCTGTGCGAGCAGTTTCTTGTGGATGCTGGGCACGCTCTTGGTGCGGCCCATTATCTGGACCTGCAAAGAGGACTTCTTCAGCTCGGACTTCAGGGCCCGGGTGACCTCTTGCAGATAGTCCTGACGGTCCTTGTGGCTGGCGGCGAGGCGTCGGGTGATGTCTTCATACTCCTTCGAGTGAAGGTAGCAGAACGCCGACTCTTCCAGCTCTTCCTTCATCCATCCCATTCCCAGCCGGTTGCCCAGGGGCGCATAGATGTCCATCGTCTCCTGGGCGATGGCCAGGCGCTTCTCGGGCGGCTGGTACTGGAGGGTCCGCATGTTGTGGAGGCGGTCGGCCAGCTTGACGAAAATCACCCGGATGTCCCGGGACATCGCCATGAGCATCTTGCGGAAGCTGTCGGCCTGTCTTTCCTGAGAACTGGTCGCCTCGATGCGGCTGATTTTCGTGACGGCGCCCACCAGTTCGGCCATTGTGTTTCCGAACAGCCGGCGGACCTCGTCTACTTGGGCGAGGGTGTCCTCCACCGTGTCGTGCAGAAGCCCCGCCGCCACGCTCCTGGCGTCCAGACGAAGGCCCGCGAGGATGCCCGCCACCTCAAGGGGATGAGAAAGATACGGCTCTCCCGAAAGGCGGACCTGGCCCCGGTGAACCTTGGCGGAGTAGACGTATGCCTTCCGGATGAGGTTCAGATCCTTCTCGGGGAGATAAGTCTCAAGTTCGTTGATGATGTCTTCGAGGCGAATCACGCTGCTTCCAACCCTACGGTGGCTCTCCCCTCCCTCCTGGCTGCTCTCAGAAGGGCCGGACACTTCTACGTTGCGGAAGGACCTCGCGATCCGGGGGCCGATCGCTCCTCCCGCCGGCCATTCTCGGCTGTCGTATCCTGGCGAGGCGATGCGGAGGGCTCTTTGCCGCCATCCCCAGACGGAGTCACGTTGATTTCATCAGACTCGCGCATGGACCTTCTGAACCCCTTGATGGCCTTCGCCAGGCCGGAGCCAACTTGCGGCAGCCGTTTACCCCCCGCCAAGAGAATGACGATCCCGATCAACAGGAGAATCTCAAATATTCCGATGCCGAACAATTGCCTGGCCCGCCCTTCAACGCAGGGGAGCTCCCGCTGGGCAAGGCGCCCCGCATACACTCCCCCTTATTTAGACCATAGGTCCCGCGATTCGGGGATGTCAAGGAAATCAAACTAAAAGAGGGGGCCGCTTAAGGAGGGTTCTCACAGGAATTATCACATTCGGTCCAGGTCTCTCGCGGCCGGCAGTCCGCCCAAAGCTTCCGTCTCCGTAACGGCCCGGTTGATGGAGAAGGCCAACGCCTCCTCGGCCAGGATCCCCAGGACGTTCAGGTCTTCCTCCAACTGCCCGGTGGAGGCGGCGATCACCAGGTCTCCGTCGAAGGTGCTGAAGGCGGGCCGAAGGGTCCTCACCAGTCCCCCGGCCGCCATCTGCGCCAATTTCTCAGCGCCGGCCCGATCCAGCCGGGCGTCGGTGGCGACACAACAGAGAGTGGTGTTTTCCACATCGAGACCGGATCGGCTGACCCCCCGGCGCATCATCTCCGCCGTGTCCGCCAGCTCCACAGAATCCTCGGCCGTTCGCGCGCCTGCCAGGATCCGCCCCGTTTTGACGCAAACCACGTCCCCGAAGGCATTGACGACGGCCAGGGCGCCCACGGTCGCGCCCTGCGGCGACCGGACGGACCAAGTCCCGACCCCTGCCTTCATCGCCCGCTTTGGGCCGAAGAGCTTTCCGACGCTGGCGCCCGCCCCGGCCCCCACTGAGCCTTCCAGTGCGGAATTTCCCTGCGGACCATTCGCGGCTTCGCAGGCCTGCCGCGCCATTTCGGGGGTCGGCCGGACGGCGCTGCTGCCGAGTGCCAGGTCGTAGAGGATGGCGGCGGGGACGATGGGCACCCGGGTCTCGCGGGTCGGGAAGCCCACTCCCATTTCCTCCAAGTAACTCATGACCCCGGCCGCGGCATCGAGGCCGAAGGCGCTCCCCCCCGCGAAGAGGACGGCGTCGATCCGGCCGACGACATGCAGGGGCCTGAGGGCGTCCATCTGCCGCGTGCCGGTGGCGGTCCCCCGCAAGTCGAGCCCGGCGACGGCGCCCTTTTCAAAGAGGAGCACCGTACAACCCGTCAGGGCGTCCAGGTCCTCGGCGTGGCCGAGCCGCACTCCGGGGACATCGCTCAGGTTCGGGCTCGAACTTGGGCTGGGGCTGGGCAAGGCTCAATCCCCAAGATTCACCGCGAAGCCGGTTCCTGGGTCCCCAGCAGCCGATCGATCAGCCGTTCGTACTCTGTTCGGGAAACGGCGCCCACCAGGGCCCGCTCGCGGCCGATGATGACGGTCGGGATGGCCTGAACGCCGAAGTTCTCCACCCCTTCCCAAAATTCCCGGAGGACCTTGTCCTTCTGAGAGCCGCTCAGCAGGTCTTCTTGGAAACGGGGCGCGTCCAATCCCTGCTCCTCGGCGATCCGGATGAGGACTTGCGGGTCGCTGATGTTCCGGCTCTCCTCGAAGATGGCCTTCAGCAAGGCGAAGTGGTACCTGCGGAAGGACTCCTCTCCCTGAAGAGCGGCGCACTGGGCGGCTTCCGAGGAGGGGAGGCTATGATTGGGAAAAGGCTCTTGGCTTTGCCAGGGCCGGAATTCTCCTCCTTCGCCCTGCTCGTTGGCGCGAAGCCAGTGCTGGCGGCGGTAGTCGTTGAAGACGACCGTCGGGTCAGGCTCCGTACGCAACAGGAAAGAGCGGTGGCGGACGGCTATGCGATCTCCGTACTTCTCTTTCACCTTTTCCAGCCGAACGGCGGAATTGTAGCACCACGGTCAGCAGTAATCGTGGTAAGCCAGGATCTCCAACGGCTCTTGGCCCATGAATTCTCTCCTTCCACAAGTCGCTTGGAAGAGTTCGACCCGGACCGAGTTCTCAGGAGGTCAGACGCCGTCTCATACGAATATGTCGAACGGGACCCCGCGAGAGGGAATGAGGAAATGCGACGACACCACGGGCGGCGCTCCTCAGGAAGACCGCAGGGCGATCTCGATCAGATCCATCATCTGCCGGTCCGTCCATTTCCGCGGCCCGATGATCTTTCGGAAGAGGCGGCCCTGCCGGTCGATGAGGAAGGTCTCGGGAACCCCCGTCGTCTGATAAAGGCCCTTAACGGTCCCCTTGGGATCGAGCAGAGCCGGGAAGGTGAGCCCGTATTTCTCCATATACGGGACCACGACCTCTTTTCCCAGCGCGTCGATGCTGACGGCCAGGATGGCCAGGCCCTGATCGCGGTATTTCCGGTGGATGGCCTCCATGGAGGGCATCTCCCAGGTGCAGGTGGGACACCACGTCGCCCAGATGTTCAAGAAGACGATTTTTCCGCGGTAATCCTTGAGGGAAACCCGTTGGCCTTCCAGGTCGGGGAAGGTGAAGTGCGGGGCCTCGTCGCCCGCGCGCAGGGGAGAGGTTTTGGGCTGCGGCGGCGACGTCACACGCCCGAAGTAGGCGTATCCCCCCAAAGCCAGAAGGAAGGCCAGCGGCACGGCCACAAGCAGGCGCAGCAACCGCCGCTCCCCCCGGGTGGCCCTTCGAGGGGATCCCTCTCCTTGGCGAGCGAGCAGGGCGTCGGCCTCACTCGACAATGATCTGCCCTTTCATCTTGTAGTAACCCACTCCGCTATACACGGTGCTGAAGAACTCGATGACTTCTTTCTTGTCCGTCCGTATGACCACGTGAAGGGGTTTGTCCGGCTCGAAGGCGCCGAAGTTCTGGGTCCGGCCCGGACGGCGAATCCCAAAACCGTGAGGGACGTCCTCGCTCTTCAGCGTGATCTCCAGGGGCACTCCTTGCTTGACGCGGATGAGGTTCGGCTGGAACGAATACCGCCGCGCGATGATGGTCACCTTAACGGCAACTTTGCCCTTTACGTCCGAATCTTCCTCTGCCTTCTTCTTTCCGAAGAGACCGCTGAAGAAACCGCAACCCCCGGCCGCGAGAATGAGACCCAGAAGGATGACACAAAGAATGCTTCTTGACCACGCACGCTTGCGGAAAGGCTGCCCCGTCACGATCTCCCCCAAATTTTCCTCCGACCCGTTTGCCCCCCCACGCCCTTTTCCAATTTACGAGTTTGCCGATGAGCAGGCAACCGGAAAAAAGGGGTTGTAAGTGCTTGGAATACGCACGGACTCTGGTATTCTATTAATGATTGTTTATGTGCCAACCGAGGAGCAATGGCAGTCGAAGCCACAATTTGACTGTGAGAGCCCCGTTTCAATTAAGAGGGGCGGTCAAGAGAATGCTCCGAAAAATTCGATGGAACATTCTGGCCAAGAAGTATTTTCATTAAGAACTGTTCCACCGATGGAGGCTGGATTTTGGATTCCACATCACTTTCCTTTTCGCAGGGATTGGTTATCGTTATCTCCTCATCCGCCTTTGGTGGTTTCCTACAGGGACTCTTTCAGACTCCATGGTGGCTAGAGGAGACAGGCCAGCCAAAATCACCGGGGACTGAATCCAGCCTAGTTCTGGTTCTCATCCGCCTCGGGATTTCCATCCTAATAGGGGTAGGAGGGGGCTTTGCGGTACTTCTGGCATCCATTTGGCTTAAGGCCTTAAATCTCGCCGATACCCCGTTGAATATCTTGAATCTGATTGCGTTGGGAGTCGTTGCTGGCTTCGTTGGCTACCGAATCCTACCTCGCGTGGCACGAGGTCTCGAAGACCGCATGTCGCTCACCGAGAAGACTTCGGCAGAGGCAATAAAACTCACAGAAAAAGCTCAATCAGAGGCGAGGGAGCTTTTTGAGGAACAAGTG
>JBHIBA010000126.1:0-12293 GCA_046758845.1 Nitrospinota bacterium | reverse complement strand
CGCATAGAGGCCGGAGACAAAAAAGAATGAATCCGCCCGAATCGCATGGGGCGCATGGAGTAGAGATTTGTGGACGGAATCCGCGTGAACAGACTCCTTCCCCATGGGAAATCCCCCTGGAAAAAAACTGGTTGTCGAACTAGAGCCTTCTGATTTCAGGGTGAGCGTACCATAAGTATATTTCTAACATCAACAAAAAATGTCTCTTTTGGTTCGTAGTATAATCCAGAGGGTTTGGCGATCCAGATGGGAGCGAATCTTTTCCAGTAGCCCTGAACCGATCTGCCCGGCAGTCTTCCCGGAACACTGTGCCCCTCCGTCAGGAAGGCCGGCCTCACATTTTCGCCATGGCCCTTGAATGGGAGTGACCCCGATTGATCGCAACTCATCCGGAGGGTCTAGGTCGTGGGGACTCCTGGAGGGAGGAAAACGGATGGCAGGACTCCCATTTTTCGAGCCGGGTCGCATCGGCTCCCTTACCCTGAAAAACCGTTTCATCCGATCGGCCACCTCGGAGACCATGGCGTCCGAGCGTGGAGAGGTCACCGAGCCTCTGAAAACGCTTTACCGAGACCTGGCGCGAGGTGGTGTGGGACTCATCTTTACCGGCCACCTCTACGTTCATCCCACCGGCCAGTACTATTTCCGGCAAACCGGAATCTACGCTGACTCCCTCATCGCCGGCCTCACTGAGCTGGCCCGGACCGTTCATGAGGCGGGCGGGAAGATCTTCGCCCAACTCGCCCACGCGGGAAGCCAGTGCCGCGTTCCCTCCGTCGAACCGCTCGCTCCGTCCGTGGTGCCCAATGCCCTGACGGATCGTATGCCGAATGAGATCTCGCCCCGGCAAATCGAGGAGATGATCGAAGCCTTTGGGGATGCGGCCCGGCGGGCCGTCGAAGCCGGTTTCGACGGGATCCACATCCACAGCGCGAACGGGTACTTGGCCAGCGAGTTCAACTCGCCCCACGCCAACCGCCGGGAGGACGAATGGGGCGGCGACGCCGAGCGCCGCAGCCGGTGTCTGTTTTCCATCTACCGGAGGGTCCGCGACGTCGCGGGGCCGGATTTCCCCGTGGCGCTGAAACTGGGTGTGGCGGATACCGTTGATGGGGGCCTAACCGTTGAGGAGAGCGTTGAGCGGGCGGCCAGGCTGGAGGCGATGGGGCTGAACGCCATCGAGGTGTCATGCGGCGTGATGAAAAAGGGAAGCGACAGTTGCGGAGAATACGCCGGAGTGGGCCCCAAGCGGGCGATGCAAGACTGGCTTTTCCACCGCCTGGGTTCCTCTCCCGGTCCGGAGGCGTATTTTCTGCCATTCGCCCAGGCCATGAAGAAGCGGCTGAAAATCCCTGTGATTCTCGTCGGCGGTCTCCGGACGACGGAAACCATGGAACGGATCCTGGCTTCGGGCGATGCCGATTTTCTGGCCATGGCCCGGCCGTATATCCGGGAGCCCGACATCGTGAATCAGATTCAGAATGGGCGGCGCGGACTGGTCAATTGCACCTCGTGCAACCTTTGTCTCTTGCACGAAGGAAAGGATTCCCTTCGGTGTTGGCGGAAAAACACCCGGCTCCTCCTTTACCATGCCTACTGCCGCTTCTGGAGAGACCGTGGAGAATGATCCCCACGTAGGGTTCAGAGGGGGGCGGATGGCGAAATCGGGCTGGGTTCGTGCCTCCTCCGAGGGGGGAGGCGGTTACGACGAGGCGAGCGGGTCGGCGGTTTACGGGACGGATTTCATTCTCCCCCGAATTGTCCACACCAGTAATCTCAGAAGTTCTCTCCTTCCAAATGGCGGACGTGGCTGTGCCGATCTCCCGTCGGTCTGCTGGTAGAGCTTGGTTTGCTAGGGATTGCGGCTTTAAGACGGCCGTAGCCTCTCGACTGAGCGGGTGTTTATGCTAAGAGACCCTAAATCAGTGGTAAAATGGGGCGCCTTGATGCCACACGAGGACAGCAGGATAGCTAGACAGTGGTGATCCGGGAAATCCCCGAGGGAAGGAGGAGTCATGGAAAAAACCTCCACTTACGATCAGCTCCTATCATTGATCCGTCCAAATGATGTAGTCGAATTGGCCGTCGCACTAGGAAACATCGCAAGCCCAACGGGGGAAGAGAAGGCGGTTGGGGACTACCTGTTAAGGTGGCTGAAGGAAGAGGGTTTTCACCCTATCAAACAGTGGGTGGCTGAGGGGAGGGAAAACGTCGTCGCCCGCCTTCCGGGGAAAGGTGGGGGGAAGAGCCTCATTTTCAATGCCCATATGGACACCTTCCTCTGGGCCCCCCATGACGTCTGGGTGGAAGGCGTAGAAAAGCCCTGCTTCAACGGCGCGTGGGCGGCTGACGGGAAGGTTTATGGACATGGCGTCGTGAACGATAAGGGTTCGATGGCGGCCTTTCTTATCGCTGCCAGGGCGCTGCGGGAAAGCGGAGCGCACTTGCGGGGAGACGTGAGCCTGACCATGGTGGTGGGTGAAATCGGAGGGGCTCCCATTGATGAGTACCAGGGACCTCGGTATTTCGGAAAGGGGCTGGGGACAAGTCATCTGATCAATCACGGGATCTTCGCGGATTGCGCCCTCGTGGCCGAAGCGACCAACTTCGGGCTCACGTGGGCGGAATGCGGCGCCCTATACATCAAGATCACAACCCACGGTAACAGGCTCTATACCCCTTACATTGAGCGCCCCCAGCCGCCGGAAGATAGCCCGAACGCCATCGTCCAAATGGCAAAGCTGGTCCTGGGTCTTGAAGAATGGGCCGTAGAATATGAGAAGAAGAATGTCATGCCGATCGAAGTCGGCGAGATCCGCCCGAAGATCGATGTGGGGGCCATCCGCTCGGGCCTTCCCTTCCGTCCGTCCTGTTGCCCTGCAGTTTGCTCCATCTACCTCGACGTCCGCATCGTCCCGGGCGCGGAACCCAAGGCAATCCTCGAAGAATTGCGGGCTCTCGCCGGTAAGCTTGGGGTGGCGGCTGAGTTTGAAATCTATCTCCACCGGCCGGGATACATTGGCAAGAACGTCGAGCACTTGAGAGAGGCCTTGGAATCGGCCCACCAGCAGGTGTTTGGGACAAAACCCGGGGGCGTCATCCCGCCGGTGACCAGCATGTGGAGGGACGTAAACGTATTTAACGGCGCCGGCATCCCGTCCATCACGTATGGGCCGGGAACCGGGGCCGGCGGGGGAGGGACCTATTTCACAATCGAAGATTTGGTCTCTGCCTCCCAGGTTTACGCCTTGACCGCCCTCTTCGCATGCGGTTGAAAGGAAGATTATTGACCCTGTGAACACCCGGAGGCAACAGCTCTTTGGCTTCGGGCGCGGGAGGCCGGGAGTCCTGGGCGACGTGGCGGCTGACTCGGTTGTCGTTCTACCTCCAGCGCTCAACCAGGAACGCCATTTCGATCACCGTATAGAACTCTCGCATCGAGAATCTTGTGCCTGAGCTTGCCGATGAACGACTCCACATAGCTATTCTCTTGAGGACTCCCTACATTCACCCTGGACCGCTTTCACAGCGGCACATCAATCTCCCGATATCCATTCGTTCAAGAACGTGACCGACCATTTCATGCTGTCTCGGATTCCCTCTACCGAGCACCATTCGTTCGCGACATGATACTTATCGCTTCGGCCCAGTCCCGCGAATAATATCGGTAAATTAAACGGGGGGCGGGCATACATCGCAACCGGATCACCTGCGGCTGATATAGGCCACACTTGGTATTTCACGTTGTGCTTTTTCGTCGCTCTTATCGCTGCCTGGATCAGTGGGTGTGACGGGGGTGTTTTGCCCGGCTCGAACCCTCCGATCCGTTTGATCTCGACCATGTCGAAACCAAGTTTGTCCAAGTGTCTCCTCAGCTTTGTATAAAACTCATCCATTGTCATGCTAGGCACAATCCGAACATCGCATTTTGCCGTCGCAGACATCGGCATCAGGGTGGTAAACGGTCCCGTGTACCCACTAACGAGACCGTCAATATTTAGTATTGGACCTGCGATGAAATCGAGGACCAAATCCTTGCCTTTCTTCTTGCCCCTGAAGTGTCTGATATTTCGCGATTTCTTGACTCCGTCTTCGTTGAATTCCTCCTGAATTTGTTGATAGAGCTTTTGCTCTTCCGGAGATGGCTTGTCGACGTTTTCGGTAAAGCCCGCAATGAGACACCTGCCATCGTCGTTGAGAATGCACCGTAGCGCTTCGAGAAGTTTGAGCAAGGGAGAATCGATCCAGATCATGTCCGCAGCCCAGAGGTCTTCGGCGTTTAAGGTTCCTCCCCACTCTCCTCCGCGGACCGTCAGTTCAAAGAGCGAATAACCCTTGAACCCGCAATTTATGTAGTGCCTGCCGGATTCGTCCTGGCGAAAGCCGTGAATGTAAGCTGCGTTAGCCTTCTTCAGGTCGTTTTCATATTTCTTGAGAAATTGCGTCCAACTAGGCGAGGACAACTCCTCCTCTCCATCCAGGGTGAAGATAACGTTTACCGGAATATCCCCGGTCACGTCCTCGATGGCTTTTAACGCGTACATAAAGGTTAGGAATGGGGCCCGCTGGTTAGCGGAAGCCCTTGCGACAATGGCGTTTCCTGTCCCAGGGGGACAACCGAGGGCCTCAAATTTGGAAGAGTCTACAATTTCTGCGGAGAACGGAGGAGATATCCACTCCTCAGGATTAACGGGGACGACGTCGTACAGCGTGTAGACAATAAGCGTCTTTGCCTTCGGATTCTTGGAATTCCACTGTCCAAAGACGACGGGATTGCCTGTGGTTTCGACCAAGTGAGCATCGATGGCGCCAGCACTCTTGATGAAGTCAAGGGAAAGCTCGGCGCTTTCACGGATTCCTTCTCCCGTTGTTGAAACGCCCGGTTGTCTGAGGTAACGCTGAATTTGGCTGACATAGAAATCGAAGTTTTTTTCGATGTGAGCAAAAATCTTATCCATGACGGCCTCCCTTCCAAAGGCACGACCGAGTTTGCGGGAGACGGGCCATCATCCCTCTTCCGCGACATACTCCGGAGAGGGCCCTGATTCGGCCCTCGCATCAAACCTTTGCATATTCGTCGAAGAAGGACACCATCCACTTCTCGTGGAGTCGAAGCCCTTCAATCGTGAAGTATTCATTCGGCTGGTGGGTTCTGTCACCGCGGCCGAGACCTGCGTAGATGACCGGAAGGCCCAACTTCGGGCCGGCAAGCGCTGCGTGGGTGCCGTTGACCGAGGGACTCGATGGCAGGACGATTGTCTTCAGGTTGAACTTCTCCGTCGTTCTGATCGCCGCTTTGGCGAGCGGGGTTTCGACGCTACAGCGCTCCGCGTTGTACCCACCGAGCTTATTGATTTCAATATCTGTGAATCCGCGGGTATCGAGGTGTTTGCGGAGTTTTTTTGTGATGTCCTCATGATCCTGGTTCGGCACCAGCCGGATATCCAGCTTGGCAAATGCAGCGTGCGGAAGGATGGTCTTTACGTACGCTCCGGTCCACCCGGAATTAAAGCCGTCGATGTTCAGGATTGGACGAAGATAATAGTCCTCCAAAAAGTCCTTGCCTGACTTACCCCGCTTGAATCTTGCGATCCCTAACTCCGCCATTGCGGCCTGCTCGTCGAAGTCGGCGTGAATTTCGGCGATTAGGCTGGTCTCTTCAGCCGTCAGCGGTCGGACATCATCGTAGAAACCGTCGATCAGAATCTTCCCGTCCGGACTCTGCAGGCCACTGAGCGCCCACACCAGCCGCCAGGCTGGAGCGTCCACCCAAGCCTCGTCGGCGGAGAATAAATCCTGTTTGATGGGCCCCCCCCAGTCTCCCCCTGTGACCCTGAGCTCGAACGTGATGACTCCCTTCGTACCGAGCCGGATGTAGTGGTTCCCCCTGCCACCCACCTGGCCAAAGTTCGGGAGGATAACTCCATCCGCTTTTTTTAGCTCCTCGAGGTGTTTATCCACAAATTGGTGGATGTTCGGGCTCATGATCTCCTCTTCCCCCTCGAGGACAAACATAATATTCACCGGGATGTCGCCCGTGACCTCGCGGGTGGACCTGATTGCATTGATGATGCCGAGCAGAGGACCCCGGTGATTGCGCGCGCCCCTCGCCACGACAACCTTCCCCCAATCCGCAGGGAGAGCATTCGCTTCCGCGTTCATGATCGTCGCCGAGTGAGGGGGAACAATCCACTCCGGCTCCTCTACAGGCATCAAATCATAGAGACAGTAGACGATCAGTGTCTTTGCGCTCGGGTTTTTCGATTTTATGTTTCCGCAAACGACCGGATAGCCCCCCTTGAGCGGTCCGCCCTTAAGGGGAAACACTTTGGCATCCGCCGCGCCCGCTTCCCGAATAATCTCGGCCAGCATTTCCGCCGACCGATCGACATCCGGATTGTGCCCTTCAGTCAGAGAGACGCCCGGCTGCTGAAGAAACCTTCTTGTTCGCTCCAGGTGATCCTCGAAGTGAGCATCAATGTAGTCGAATATCTTATTGTTTTCTTTCATCCCAGCAGCCTCCTCCGAGCTCAATGAAGAAAGACCCCCAACCGTCACCGACTCAACGTCCGCAAATCCTCCCCGGAGCCGCGCCACTCACCCGTCTCGAACGCCGGCAGCGAGGCAATTAGTATTTCTGGTCTCTGACGACCTCCGTCTTGCGCATTGCAAAGTACCATGGGATCATCAGCCTGCCCACGGCGGTTATGCACATGAAGAATCCGAGGCCCATCGCCGCGAGTAATGCGATCGCCCCAAACATGAGAGGAGAATCGCTTGCAGCGTCAGCATAGATTATGAGGTAACCAAGCCCCTTGTCCGAGCTTATCCACTCCGCGACAACTGCGGCAATAACGGACCGAGTCACAGCCAGCTTAAGGCCATCCAGCAGGAAAGGGAGGGAATTCGGAATGCGTAGCTTGAGAAACAGCTGGAACTTACTCGGCCGCATGCTATTCATCATGTTCAGCATGTCCTGATCGACCGCGCGAAGTCCACTAATCGTAGAGATGAAAATGGGAAAAAACGCCATCATAAAGACGATGAGAACTTTAGAGGTTAGCCCGATGCCGAACCAAATCAGAAGGAGCGGCGCAATGGCTACCTTGGGCACAACCTGGGAGAAAACGAGAAAGGGCATCACCGTCCGGCCGAACGACGTGGACCAGACCGTCAAGAAGGCCAGCGGGATGCCGATGGCAACGCTTAGCAGAAAACCGGAGATGGACTCGTAGAGCGAGGGTGTGGCGTTGGATAAAAGAAGACCCGGATTCCGGGCGAAGGTTGAAAGGATTTCGAGTGGTTTCGGAAGGAGGTAGGTAGGCACATTGAAAAATGAGACTGTGGCCTGCCAGAGAAAAAGCAAGAGGAAAACGGATGCAATGGGGGAAATCCATGGACTTAATCGGGCGCGCCGGTTGGCAATTGATGAAATACTGGTCACTTCTAGACCCTCGTCCAGGGAGCGGAAACCACGATCACAGCCACGCGACGATGGAGAGCGCATGCAGCCAACGTTCGACATATCCTTTCGGAACCGGCGGCAGTGCTAGGTCGAGTCACCCTCCATCTCCGCCGAGTGCATGAGCAGGCGTAGCTTCCCGACAATCGCATTGAAACCGGTCGCCTGCATGGTGCTCAATTCCCGCGGCCGCGAGAAGTCGATGGAAATCACTTCTATGATGGAACCCGGTCTGGGAGACATGAGCAGAACTCTATCCGAGAGGAAGAGAGCCTCCGGAATGCTATGAGTGATGAAGAGCACCGTCTTCTTTCGCTCGAGCCAAATCCGTTGAAGTTCAAGGTTCATTTTCTCACGGGTCAGGGCGTCCAGGGCTGCGAACGGTTCATCCATAAGAAGAAGTGGGGGGTCGTGGATCAGCGCCCGACACAGGGATACCCGCTGGGCCATCCCGCCCGAGAGCTGGAACGGATACTTGTTTTCGAAGCCCGAGAGTCCCACCAGCTTGATCAAGTCTCGAGCCACTTCCAGATGCTTGTTCCTGTCCAGGCCCCGCACCTCGGCTTGGATCATGATATTTTCCAAGGAGGTTCGCCAATTCATGAGGATTGGATTTTGAAAAACGATACCGATGTTCCGGTTCGGACCGTCCACTGGCGTGCCACTCACTTTGATCGAGCCCCTGGACGGCGGCATAAGACCTGCTATCAACTTCAGAAGCGTTGATTTTCCACAACCACTCGGGCCGAGGATGGAAACAAATTCGCCCTCCCCGGCCTCAAACCGAACACCTTCGAGGGCCGGCACAGGGCCTTCGTCCGTGCGAAAAGTCATGTCGAGATCACTGACCTCAATTGCGCACCTCACCAGTCCAAAACCCTTCCCTCAGTTCCTCACCCCACGTCCCGGAGGGTCTCCTCCTTCCGCATCGCAATATGCCAGTGGAGGAAGATTCTTTCTAAGTAAACGAGAAAATAGAAAAGGATTCCTCCCATCGCACTTAACAAAAAGAGCGCTGCAAAAAGCAGCTCTGTGTTCATATCGCTGATCGCATAGACAATAACGTGCCCCAGCCCAAAATCCGCCGCGACGATCTCCGCCACCACTGCACCGATAACGGAAAGGAGGGCCGCGAGTTTCATCCCATCAAAGATGTACGGCAACGACGCCGGTAGTCTTACCTTGCGAAAAGTATCGAAAGTGCTGGCCGACATCGATCGCATGAGGTCGAGCATCTCAGGCTCGACAGATTTTAGCCCACTGATCGTCAGGATCATGAGCTGAAAGAAGCCGAGAAGGAAAACAATGATCACCTTCGGTAAAATCCCAACGCCGAACCAAATGATGAGAACCGGGACAATTGCGATCAGGGGAACCGTCTGCGAAAAGATGAGAAGGGGCATGAAGGCTCGCTCTAACACCTGTGACCAAACAATAAGGATCGATAAGGGAACAGTGACCAGGATACAGATAACGAAGCCAGAAAGCATCTCGTTGGCGGTTGCGGTTATATCGGTGACCAGTAAGGGCATGTCCGTAACCAACTTTACGATGACGCGCAAAGGGGAAGGAAGCAGATGTCCCGGCACCCCGAGAGCCACAATGGCGACCTGCCAGGCGAGAAGTGCTGAGACGACTCCAAATATCGGATAGAACGAGCCGCGGGAATGGGCCCGGCGAATTGTATCCCTCATGAAAACACCACGTGCAAGAAGGAAAAAAACGTCAGCCTGAAGCTGGGATGTAGATTAGGAGACAAATGGAATGCCTCCGCATCCGCCTGTCCCATTCTCGGAAACTAGCCTGGCGGCAATCCAAAAGGGTTCCCCGAGCCCCCTGCAGCCCCAGCAAAACAAGATCCACCCTCCTAGTTCCCCGTGTCGCTGATTGCGCGGTCCAAACAGGCCGTCGATGACCTCATCAACTTCCGGAGGCAGCGATCATCGAGACCGTTCGTCAGATTCGCGCCTAGGGAGGATCCGAACCCCAAGCCCCAGGCAAAGCTCGATGGGAGGACAGTTGGCGTAGCCGCGAAACATGGTGCCTAACACTGCGCTGAACCGAAATTCGACCTCGGCGCGAGGGCCACGGCATGAACGCAGAAACCCTCCCCCGGGAGGCTCTCCCTTCCTCTCTGGCCGATTTCATCCGCCCTTTTCTTGGAAGTTTCCTCCCCGACAAGTAGGTCCAAGTCGCATCAGCTCAGCGAGCCAATCTGTAGGGAAGCGGCTTTTTCTCCAAACTCTAAAGGCTGAACCTCCGCCGGGGCCAGGCACTCGTATTGAAAGCTCCCCGTTCTCTCACGGAATTCCTGCCGGATGGCCCGGAGCCTCTCGGGCTTTGTGAAGAGGTCCAGCGCGCCCAAGGCCATCACCTGGGTCGCGGTGATCATAGCCTTAAAGCCGATAGACATCCCAGAGGTGACAGTGACCGGCCACGTGTGATTGGAGACGCCCCGCAGCCAACTGGATGCGTGGACGAGCGCCAAGGGGCAAAGGCGGGAGACATCCCCAGCGTCCTGACTGAATGGCCCCACGCGGTCCCCGATGAACCTCAGGCCGGTGTGGAGCGGCTCCCCCTCTCGCATTTCAAAGGTCTTGCGCAGTTCTTCGGCAAATGCTTGTTCCTCCTGAGAGAATTGGGGGGGGCCCACCTGCTGGAAGTTCTCGTAAAGAAGCTCGGAAAAGGTCCGATTCGGAAGCAATGGATAGCACCCGGTCAAGATGCGCCACGTCACCTCCGTCCCCAGCGCCAAGGCGGCCCCTCGGGCAGCGTTCTGGAGCTCCTCCACCCCCGCCTTGACCTGCCCGACCTCGTGGGCTCTCACGAAGTACCAGACCTCGGCCAGGTCGGGAACCACGTTCGGGAATGCGCCTCCTCGAAGGACCACATACTCGAAGGTCATCCCCGGCGGGAGGTGCTTGCGCCGCATGTTGGCCGCAACGTTCATCAGCTCTACGGAATCAATTGCATTCTTCCCATCCTGGGGACGCGAAGGGATATGGCATGTCTGTCCGCGAAAGGTGAATTTGATGGAGTAGAGGGCGAGGCAGGTCTCGTAGTTAATCTCATTGAACCAACTGGGATGCCAGGTAAGACAGGCATCCATGCCGTCGAAGATACCTTCCCGGGCCATGAAGACCTTTCCGGCCAAGGTCTCCTCGGCGGGCGTGCCGTACACCTTGACCGTACCCGGAAGCTTCTTCTCCGCCAGGACAGACCGGACCGCCATCCCGGCGCCCGCGGTCCCGGCCCCGATCAGGTTATGGCCGCAGCCGTGTCCCGGTCCTTCTTCCACAAGGGGTTTACGCTCAGCTACTGTGTCGTTGGAGAGGCCGGGGAGGGCATCATACTCGCAAAGGAAACCGACGGTGGGTGAGCCGCTCCCCCACGTCGCCACGAACGCCGTCGGCATGCCGGCCACGCCCCGCTCGACAACGAAGCCCTCTCGCTCAAGGGTGTCAGCTACGAGCGCCGAGCAGTAATGCTCTTCCATGGCGAGCTCCGGGTGCAACCAGATGTCTTTTGCGATACTGCTCAGCCACTCGGCCCGCTCGTCGATCCACTCCAGCGCCCGAGGTTTCATTTCTTCCATGGCCTCTCCCATCTGCTCGACCGCCGCGCAAAGGTTTCTCGGTCAGCCAGAAAGCAAACCCGGGCCTCCTTTCACGGGCCCGCAGAACCCTTACCGGCGTTGGAATCAAGGCAGCTGTGGCATCAGCCCGTGATGCGCGAAGCTTAGGTTACCATCACACTTCTTCTACCACTTCCATTTAACGCCTGGGTTGAACTCATTCGTGTAATACTTATCATGCGGGAATTTCTTATCTATCCGCTTGACCTTTACAAGAACATTGAGCGCGTCGTCCCAATCTTTATCGAGGATCCAACCGATTGGCTTGTCTTTCGTGTTCGGCGTGTACCAGAGTTCTAGAGCAAGTTTCAGATTCTTGGTGATTGCCTTCTCCTTCCCGGCCGCCCTGGGGAGGTGCTTCGCCATCATGGCCACGGCCGCCTCAGGATTCACGCGGGTCAACTGAAACCCCTTGGCCGTAGCTGCAAGAAATTTTCTGATGAGCTCCGGCTGCTCTTTTATTGTTTTCAGATTTGCGTTCAAGCCGTTTGCAGGGACGTTAACACCCATATCTGCGTACTTCAGATAGTGGACTTTTGCGCCCTTGCTCTCAAGGATGGGAACAGCCGTGGGAAACCACTGAAGCATCGCGTCCACCTTTCTCTCCAGCAGAAGCGTATTGGCCAGATTGAAGGCGGCGTGGACGATCTTCACCCGTTCTCTTGGGATATTCTGCGCTGCCAGGACAGCGTAGAACATGATCTCTTGGTTCGATTGAGGCGAAACGGCATACTTCTTTCCAACGAGATCCTTTACGGATTTGATCGGCTTATCCGAATGCGAGATGACGGCCATGGGGTTCTGCTGCATGATGGAAAAGATTCCCTTGACGGGAACGCCCTGGTGTACCGCCGTGGCCATACTCTCGTAGCCCGCCAGTCCGAATACCCCCGCAGCCGAGCCCCCCAAAAGTTTGATGGTGCCAGGCGAACCCTTGCCGGCGAAGAGCTTG
The DNA here is from genome assembly GCA_046758845.1 of Nitrospinota bacterium. Classification (GTDB taxonomy): domain Bacteria; phylum UBA8248; class UBA8248; order JACPRG01; genus JBHIBA01. The sequence continues at coordinate 245 of JBHIBA010000126.1, read as the reverse complement.
AGGTCCAGTCCCTCCTTTGCGTAGTAACCCTTGTCTATCGCAACATAATAGGGGACGTGGTCGCCCACCTCCTTGAGCCAAGAGAGTCTTAGCGTGACCTTTTTAAGTCCCTCGGCTTGCACGGGCGAATGAAGGATACCAAGGAAGACGACCGCCCCAACCAAAACTGCCAGGGGGATGGCGAGAACTTTGATGGCTTTGGTTAACGATCCGGGTTTACCGCGCATCACTTTTCCTCCTTCGAA
>JBHIBA010000125.1:0-12374 GCA_046758845.1 Nitrospinota bacterium | reverse complement strand
CGCCTTTCAAAAAGCGCCCCCCACAAAAAAGCCGGCGCGTCAGTACGCATAAAGCCCCCCCCGCAGAAAGCAATGTGACGCGGAGGCATTTGCCCGGCCCCAAACCAAACGCGGTGCGGATTGAGGGTCCGTCAAGCGGGGGCTAAGGGTCACCGACCGGCGCCCCGCGCTACAACCCTCCGAAGAATTAAGCCGCTGAGCAAAGGAATTTCTGGCGCGCGACACTACGTCTTGACCAGCTCTGCGTAGGTGGGGTTCCGCTCGGGCTTCAGACCGTGCTTCATCATCCAACTGGCCGCCCAGTTGAATTCCTTTTCGGTGTACGCCTCAGGGTAGACGTAGGTCAACCTTCTGAAGGTGAGACCTTCCGCCGAGAAATTTTCCCGCAGGTCTTCGGGGATGTCCCGGAGAAGAGAGGCGCTATACTTTTTCAGGTCGCGGTTTATCTCGTCCACGGCCTTGCGCAGGGCCCGGAAAAGCGCATCCCGGCCGGCCGCGCCGCACTCCTCGGCCGTATAGAGGAGGCCCCGGTACTTGGTTTCGGCGAGGACGCGGCACCCCCGGCTCTCGACCAGGCTGATGAAAGGCTCCATCAGGTTGGCCGCCGGAACCTCCCCTGAGAGCAAGGCGCGCGTGCGCAGCGCCGGGCCGCCGATGTGGTCGAGGGAGATCTCCCCGTCGGGCACATGCCCTTCCAACATCTTCAAGGCCGTATAGTGAGACCCCGTCTGGTCCTGGATGGCGACGGGCACACCTGCGAGATCGTCCAACCGATAATGGGGAGCGTCTCCCCGAACGGCGATGGCCATGGAGGTTACGCTCTCACGCTTTCCGAGGATCCAACCGCCCCGCTGTCCGTCTGCGGCCCGTTTGATGACCCCCCATTCGCACTTGTTGTAAGCCTCCAGCCCCCCCACCTCGAAATCGAGGGTGACGGGCCGCTCGAAGACCGGCGCCGGCTTCAGGGCGGGGTCTGGGTCGAAGACCTCGACCTCGATGCCTTCTTCCCGGAAGTAACCTTTCTCGGCGGCAACGTCCCACGGCAGCGTGAAAACCGTCCCCTCGTTCGTGAATCGGATCTTGATAGCCATCGGCCGTCTCCTTTGGCTTGCGACCCCCCCCCACGCCAAATGCCCGATGGGGGCCCTTGGTTTCGGCCCGCTTTCGCAGAAAGATGGCGGGAGCCCCCTCTCCTCCGAAGGCGGTAAACGTCGGGCTGAATTCCTCTTATTCCCTACAGGCGAATTCTACAGCCAAAACTCCACCGATTAAACAAGGAACTTCCGCGCCCGGATGGGCGGCGATTGCAGGTCACGCGCCGTCTTGGGGCGCCCGGAGGACCTGGACCGCCACTCGCCGCGTGCGCGGCCCGTCGAACTCGCAGAAAAAGACCCCCTGCCAGGCGCCGAGGACCAGGTCGCCATCGTGAATCAAGACGGTGAGGGAAGGCCCGAGGGCGGAGGCCTTCAAGTGGCTGTCGCTGTTTCCTTCGGCGTGGCGGTAGAACGTCTCTTTTTGAGGGAAAAGGTTTTCGAGCTTCGCCAGGATGTCTTGGGGGACGGCGGGATCGGCGTTCTCGTTGATGGTCAAGGCGGCGGTGGTGTGCAGGCTCTGGAGGACCACGGCCCCTTCGCGGACGCTCCATTGGCGCACGATGGCGCGAAGCCGGTCGGTGATGTCGATCATCTGGTTCCGCTTTTGAGAATGGATTTGAATCTCGTCCATGTCTTCCCCTTCATCGGATGGGGTCGTTGGTACGCGCATCGCCAAGCGGCCGGACGGCCCCCGCCCTTTGTAACGCAAAAATCTGTTATACTTTCCCCGGTGTCATTTTTCGTCGCTCAGGAGGGCGCGCATGCCCGACGCCGTACCCCATACTTTCAAAGACCTCCTCGAAAGGAGGGTCTGTGCCCATCTGGTCACACTGAACGAAGACGGCTCCCCGCAAGTCACACCAGTCTGGTTCAACTATGACGGGAGCCACATCCTCGTCAACTCCGCGCGCGGAAGAAAAAAAGATCGGAACATGAGGCGGGACCCCCGGGTCGCCCTGTGCATCCTGGACCCGGAAGACGATTTCCGCTATTTGGAACTCCGGGGCCGCGTTGTGGAGATCACCGAGGAAGGAGCCGTCGAGCACATCCGCGAGCTGGCCGAAAAGTACCTGGGGGCTGACGATTACCCGTGGCCGAGGCCGGGCGAGGTGCGGGTCATTTACAAGATTGCCCCCGAACGTTCATCCCGCATGAGCTGAAATTTCCCCTTCTTCGGATGCCATCGGGAAATGATAAAATAGCCCCGGCGGCGCCTCGCCCAGGAGGCCACGCCAACAACCCCTGCCGCCGGGCTGTCCCACAAACTTTCCGTGAAGCCTGAACCCAACATGGATATGGTATGAGCGCGAAAGAGCCGATACACATCCCGACTTTGCCCCTGGAAAATATCCTGCTTCCCAATTCCCTTCAAGACCTGGACGACCTTGCCTACAACCTGGCCTGGACGTGGTCTCCCCAAACCATGGCCCTGTTCCGGCACATGGCCTGGCAGCGGTGGCAGCACTACCGCAACCCGGTGGAACAGATCCTCGGGCACGACTGGCACGTATGGAAACCTCTGGTCGAAGACCCGGTCTTTCAGAGCAGTTATGAGGCCGTCGTCCAAGACCTAAGGCAATATATGACCGGCATGGATTCGTCCTGGTTCTCTCGCCACTTCAGCGACTGGGAGGGAGGGCCGGTCGCCTACTTCTCCATGGAGTACGGTCTGCACGACTGCCTCCAGCTCTACAGCGGGGGCCTGGGCGTCCTGTCGGGCGATCACCTGAAAGCCGCGGGCGACCTGGGCGTTCCCCTCGTGGCGGTCGGCCTCCTTTACGCCCACGGGTATTTCTATCAGGAGATCGGCCCCTGGGGCAGACAGCAGCACATCTATCCCGACTACGATTTTATGCGGCTTCCCCTGCGCGCGGTGAGAAGCCCCACAGGGGGCCCCCTCCTGGTGCCCGTCGAGTTCCCTGGCCGCACGGTTCATGCCAAGGTCTGGCTGGTCCAGGTCGGGCGCGTTCCCCTGCTCCTCCTCGACACGAACATCCGGATCAATGATCCGGCCGACCGGCCGATTACCGGACAGCTCTATGTGGCGGGCCGCGCGATGCGCCTTTGCCAAGAGATCGTCCTGGGGGTCGGGGGCGTTCGGGCGCTACGCGCCTTGGGAATCGGGCCCTCCGTTTGGCACCTCAACGAGGGACATTCGGCCCTTCTTTGTCTGGAGCGGATTCGGGAGGCCCTCCGTTCAGGCGCCGGTTCCCTTGCCGAGGCCGCCGACCGGGTAAGGAGCACAACCGTCTTCACGACGCACACGCCGGTACCGGCCGGGCAGGAACAGTTCGACCGGGAACTCACGGCGAGGTACCTGCGCCTCCTGGACAGCGAGAGCGGGGTCCGGAGCGAGGAGCTATTGGCGCTGGGGACGCCGCCCGGCGACGGAGACCGTCCTTTCAGTCTGACGGTTCTGGCGCTTCGCCTCTCGGCGTTTTGCAACGGCGTCAGCGCCCTTCACGCCGAGGTCAGCCGGAAGATGTGGGGTTGGATCCGCGACGCTTCGGGGGACGGGACGGCGCCCATTACCGGGATCACCAACGGCGTCCACGCGCCGACGTGGATCGGCCGGGACATCCGCCTGCTCCTGGAGCGACGCTCCGGCGTGGAGTGGCAGGAGCTGTTCCATGAGGAAAACGGAACCTGGGGGCAGTTCGTCGCGGAACTGCCGGACGAGGGGTTATGGGAGGCTCACCAGAATCAGAAGGACCGCCTGTTCCGTGTCGTGCGGGAGCAGGTGAGGGACCAGTTGGCCCGCCACGGTTTTTCTCCCGGCGAGTTGAGAGCGACCCAGGAGATGTTCTCCACCGACTTCTTCACCATCGGGTTCGCGCGGCGCTTTGCCACGTACAAGAGGGGGGGGCTCCTCTTCACGGACCCGGACCGGCTTCGGGCGCTGGTGACGCGGCCGGACCGCCCGGTCCAGATCATTTTCGCCGGAAAGTCGCATCCCGCCGATGAACCCGGTCAGGCGATGCTCCAGCGGGTCTATCAGTACTCGAAGGACCCGGCCTTCTCGGGCCGGATCGTCGTCTTGGAGAACTACACCATGGGACTGGCGCGGCTTCTGGTGGGAGGTGTGGACCTTTGGCTGAACAACCCCCGGCGGCCCCTGGAGGCCTCGGGCACCAGCGGGATGAAGGCAGCCCTCAATGGTGTGGTGAACTGTAGCATCCTGGACGGATGGTGGGACGAGGGCTATGACGGCCAAAACGGCTGGGAGATCGGCGGCCGCGGGGAGTTCGGCTCTGAAGATGAACAGGACCGGCATGACGCCTACGCCACCTATGGCCTCCTGGAAGATGAGATCGTCCCTCTTTTCTACGAGCGCGAGGGGGAGGGCCTTCCCCTCGGATGGCTGCAGAAAATGAAGGCCTCAATGGCGAGCCTCGCGGTCCGGTTCAGCGCCGATCGGATGGTGCGCGATTACGTCTATTCGGCTTACGCGCCGCTGATGCGCTCGGCCGGCAAGACGGTTTCCTCCTCGGGGTCTCAATGCCCTAACCCCTCGTTTTGAGTTCTTGGGTTCGTTGTCTGACTCCCCGGGGCGGGTAAGGTGGCGGAAGACGAGGTTTCCCTTACTGCGGCCGGAAATGCGATGCCCGGCTGGGGCGATGGGGCGGAGGGGAATTTCAAAGGCGAGAGCGATAGTTAGAATAAAAATAGTTGGGAATAAAATCGGGGTTTTTGTGTTGACAAACATTTTTGTCTTTTGCTAGTCTAACGAAGCAAATCCACTAAGAGCCCGACGTGCAAACGATTTTTCGGTTTCGGACTGTATTCGAGGGGGGGGTCCCGCCGTCACCTTTCGAGAGGAGTGCGGGAGCGGGAAGAAGGCGGCACTCGGGCGAATGCCTCCTTTCCGATCACGCTCTCAGGACGCTGAGAAGCGTTTTCCTTTCATTCGCGAAGGTTGAGAAGATGAGCAGGAGGGTGGAGAAGATGAGAAAGACGTCTCGTTATCGCCTGTTGTGTGTCGGGGTGGTCCTCTGCGCAGTGATGATGCTCGCAGGTCCGTGGCCGCCCAACGCCCTGGCCCAGGGGAAGCCCATCAAGATCGGCTTCGGCATGGCGCTCACGGGGCCGCTCGGCCCCAATGGGAAGGCCGCGCTCGTCGCCATGCAGATCTGGGCCGAGGATGTGAACAAGAAGGGCGGGCTGCTCGGCCGAAAGGTGGAGCTGGTCTATTACGACGACCAGACGAAACCGGCCACCATACCCGGAATTTACACGAAGCTCCTCGATATCGACAAAGTTGACTTCGTCGTATCCGGCTATGGAACGAACCTCATCGCGCCCGCCATTCCCCTCGTGATGGAGCGGGGGCTGGTGTTCATGGGCCTGTTCGGCCTCGCGGCCAACGAGAAGTTCAAGTATGACTGCTACTTCCAGATCATGCCGGCTGGCCCGGACCCCAGGAGGGACTGGTCCAGGGGCTTCTTCGAGATCGCGGTTCAGCAGAACCCGAAGCCGAAGACCATCGCGCTCGTGGGGGCGGACGCCGAGTTCGCCCGGAACGCGGTCTCCGGCGCCCGGGACAACGCCAAGAGGCTCGGCCTCAAGATCGTCTACGATGACACCTGGCCCCCCGGCACGCCGGACTTCACGCCCATCGCCCGGGCCATCAAAGCGAAAAATCCCGATATCGTGTACGTGGGCTCCTATCCTGCCGGGTCGGTCGGATTCACCCGGGCGGCGCATGAAGTCGGGCTGGAGCCGAAGATCATGGGGGGCGGGATGGTGGGCCTCCAGTACGCCGCCTTCCTCACGAAGCTCGGCTCCAAGCTGAACGGCATCGTGAACTACGACTTCTGGGTGCCCGAGCCTACCCTGAAGTTCCCGGCGATCGAAGCGTTCCTGAAGAAATACCAGGCGCGGGCCGCGAAGGTGGGCGCGGATCCCCTGGGCCACTACCTGCCGCCCTGGGCCTACGCCTATGTCGAGCTCCTCGGGCAGGCCATCGAGGGCGCGAAGAGCACGAACCAGAAGAAAGTCTGCGAATACATCCGCGGCCGGACGTTCAATACCGTCGTGGGCAAGGTGAAGTTTGCCCCGAACGGAGAGTGGGCGAAGACCCGGACCCTTCAGGTCCAGTTCCAGGGGATCAAGGGCTCCGACGTCGATCAATTCACAAAACCCGGCAAGAGGGTGGTGCTCTATCCCGAGGAGTGGAAATCCGGCAAGGTGATTTACCCCTATTCCAAAGCCAAGTGAGATAACGAGCCGCTGGATGGAACAAGGGCCGCGCTCCGATGGGGCGCGCGCCCTTGTTCCATGTTGGGAGAAGTTCTGTGCTCACGCTTGATCTGCTGTTGAACTCCTTGGTGGCAGGGCTGCTGCTGGGCGGTTTCTACGCCGCCGTCACCCTGGGGCTTTCCCTGGTCTTCGGACTGCTGGACGTCGTGAACATCGCTCACCCCGTCTTCGTCATCCTGGGCTCCTACGTAGCCTTCATCATGTACGAAAACTTCGGGATCGACCCCATACTTGCGGGGCTGATCTTCACCCCGGTCTTCTTTTTCATCGGGGTCGCAGTTTACCTGGTCTATTACATCAGCTTCGAGAAGAGGGGGGCGGAGTCCCTGCGGGGACTGGTGTTCTTCTTTGGGCTCCTGTTCATCATCGAGGTCTTGCTGGTCATCCTGTACGGCGTCGACTACCGCCTGCTCGAGCCACGGTACATCGGCAAGTCCTTCCAGATCGGCCCCGTGGGGATCGCCACCCGGTTGTTGGTGCCGTTCTTGGGAGGATTGGTCATCACGCTGGCCCTGTATCTCTTTCTCTCCAGGACCTTTTTCGGCAAGGCCATCATGGGGGTTTCCCAGGACCTCGGCGCGCTGCGTCTCATGGGGGCCAACCCCGTCAGGATCAAGGCCATCGCCTTCGGCATTGGCATCGCCACGGCGAGCATCGCGGGCGCACTCCTCATCATCCTTGCAACCGTTGAGCCGTCCATCAACCGGGAGTACATCGGACGGGTTTTCGCCATCGTCGTCCTCGGCGGGATGGGGAGCGTCAGCGGAACGCTGGTGGCTTCTCTCATCCTGGGCGTGGCGGAGAGCCTCACCTCCAGCTTCTACGGCCCTTCCTGGGCGTTAACCGTTTCGTTCGGGATCCTCTTGATCGTTCTGGCGGTTCGGCCCTCCGGCCTGTTCGGGAGGTAATTCTTGAAAAGCAGATTGCTTCTCCTGGCGGCGGCCGCCATCGTCGCGGCGGGCTTCATTCTTACAGGCTTCATGCAGAACCAGTATTACTATTTCGCTACCTACGTCGTCCTTCAGTACATCATCCTCGCAACCGCATGGAACATCCTCGGGGGATACACCGGCTATGTGAATTTCGGCACGGCGGGGTTTTTCGCCATAGGGGCCTACACGGCCGTCGCCCTCATCAAGGCGTTCAAGGCCCACTTCCTCCTTCTGGTCCTCTGCGGAGGCATCATCTCCGGCCTCTTGGGCTTGGGCATCGGTTATCTCACGCTCCGGCTCAGGGGTGTGTTTTTCGCCATCGCTACGCTGGCGCTCGCGATTGTCTTGAAAACCTTTGCCGATAACTGGGAGTACGTCGGGGGGGCGAGAGGGATCTACATCATCCGGCCGAGGAACATCCCCTTCTTCTCGAACTATGTGGAATTCCTCTTCGCCATGATGGTGGTCCTCGCCGTTTTGTCCGTGGCCGTCGCCTGGTTCATCGAGAACTCCTGGATCGGAAGGGGGCTGGCGGCCATACGGGACAATGAGGAGGCGGCCGAGTGCATGGGCGTGCCGGTCCTGAAGCTGAAGCTGTTCGCCACGACGGTGAGCGGATTCCTGATGGGCGTAGCCGGCGCCCCCTTTCCGTATTACATTACGTACATGGAGCCTTCTTCCGCTTTCAGCCTCGACTATGCGGTGAACAGCCTGGCCATGCCGTTGATCGGCGGGACCACGACGTGGCTGGGTCCCGTCGTCGGGGCGGTCTTGTTGGCGACCGCTCAACAGCTCTTGACCGTGACGATCCGCTCGGAATGGGCTCTGTTCTTCGTGGGCGTGGCGCTGGTTGGGTTTGTCATCCTTGCACCCGAGGGACTCGTGGGTCTGTTCAGAAAGCTCCTGGGTCTGTTTCGGAAGACGTGCTAGAAAAAGCGCGCATGAAATCCGAACGCCTTCTCGACGTACAAAACGTGTCGAAACACTTCGGCGGCTTCCAGGCCCTGAGCCAGGTCAGCCTTCACGTCAACGCCGGGGAGCGGTTCGGCCTCATCGGCCCCAACGGCTCCGGCAAGACGACCCTCATCAACTGCGTGTCCGGTGCCCTGCCGTGCGACGGCGGCAAAGTCCTCTTCGACGGACAGGACATCACGTCCCTGCCCGCGTACAAAAGGGCCAGGATGGGCCTGGTGCGGAGCTTTCAAATTCCGAAACCCTTCGTGAGCATGACGGTGCTGGAAAACCTCTGCATCCCCCTGGAGTACGCGGCCCACTTCGACTCCCACAAAGTGGACGTCCAGCCGGAGGCCAGGGAGGTCCTTCGGCTCACCGGCCTTGAGGACAAGGCGGAGGTGAAACCGGGCGGCTTGTCCCAGATCGAAATGCGAAAGCTGGAGCTCGCACGGGCGCTGGCGGCCGGTCCGAAATTGCTGATTCTCGATGAGGCCATGGCGGGCCTGTCGAGCTCGGAGGTGGACGAGATCATCGAGATGCTCTTCCGCCTCAACGAGCGCGGGATCACGATCATCATGATCGAGCACATCATGCGGGCCGTGATGAACTTCTCCGAGAGAATCTCCGTCCTCGACGCGGGGCAGAAGATCGCCGAAGGCACGCCCGAGGAGGTCGTGAACAACGAAAACGTGGAGAGGGCCTACCTTGGCGAATAGCATCGTCGTCAAAGACGTAGAGGCCGGCTACGGAGCCGTGAGGGTCCTTCACGGGGTCTGCATGGACGTGACAGACGGAGAGACGGTGGCCCTGATGGGGACGAACGGAAACGGGAAAAGCACCCTGATGAAGTGCATCATGGGCATGGTGTCGCCCGACCGGGGTGAAATCTATCTCGAATCAGACGGCGAGCGAATCGACCTGGTCGGTAAGGCCCCGGAAGAGGTCGTGAACCTGGGCATTACGCTGGTCCCGGAGGGCAGAAGGCTGTTCCCAAAATTGACGGTCGAAGAGAACCTCGTTCTCGGCGCCTACCGGACAAACGCCCGGAAAGACATCAACGCAAACATCAAGTTTTGTTTCGAGGCCTTTCCCGTTCTGGAAGAGCGGAGAAGACAACAAGCCGGGAGCTTGAGCGGAGGCGAGCAGCAAATGCTGGCCATCGCCCGGGCGGTGATGTCGGCGCCCAAGATCCTCCTGGTGGACGAGCCTTCCCTGGGGTTGGCTCCGATCCTCGTCAGCCGGGTGATCGCCAAGATCAAAGAGATGAAAGAAGAGCACAACCTCACCGTCCTCATGGCGGAGCAAAACTTCAATCAGGCCATCAAGATCGCTAACAGGGGTTACATCATTGTGGAAGGGAAGATTGCGTTCGAGGGGAAAAGCGCGAAGGAACTGAGCGAAAACGAACTGGTCAAGAAGTATTACCTGGGCGTATAGCCTCTACCGCCGGGCCGCAAATTGCGTCGCCAGGCGGGGCGGTCAACCATTTCCCCGTCAATAGCGGGAAGTCATCCCATCGTCCGACAAACGGCCGCGGCGTGCCCTGTCTCAACAAACCCCTGACACCGCCTCCCTGGAAACAAAGCCCCCTTTCAGACGTACTGAAAAGGGGACGCCCCGAAGCGGTTTTCGCGGTTCCAAACCACCGTTGACAGGCCGGGCGCAGGGGCTTGTTATTGCCCCAACCAGCGGTGAGAGCCCGGTGCGCCTCCGTCAAGAGTTGAAGTGAGAAATTCCAGGTGAATGGAATGTTCGAGGTTGTACGGGCGTTCCAACGGTTGCTGCGCGCGGCGGGTCACGAGGAGAGCCGATGGCTTATATAGATTGGATGATCAAGGTCAAGCGACTTGTCTCGTGCAGTTGCGATTACGGGTGTCCGTGCGAATTCAACGCCCCCCCCACGCGCAAGCCCTGTGAAGGTGTGGAGGCCTACGAGATCATCGAAGGGTATTTCGGTGACGTTCGGCTCGATGCCCTGCGTTTCGCCGGGGTATACCGCTGGCCGGGACCCGTGCACGAAGGGGGTGGAGCCTACCAGGGCATCGTTGATGAGCGCTCCACAGAGGAGCAGCGTGACGCGCTCTTTAAGATCTTGTCGGGGGAGGAGCAAGAGCCGACGACGGTGTTCAATATCTATGGGTCCACCGTCGACCGGGAGTTCGACCCGGTATTCGCCAGGATCGAGTTCGAGTGGGACCTCGAGGGCAGGACCGGGCGCATGGCGGTGCCGAACGTGCTCGAAGCGTCACTCGAATCGATCCGTAATCCGGTGACCGGCGCGCCCCACCGAGCCCTGATCAAGCTGCCGGAGGGCTTCGAATTTCGTGAGGCGGAAATGGCCAGCAGTACGTTCTGGAGCGCCGGGGCAATCACCCAGAATCACAAGGACTGCTACGGCTTTTTGACCTACGCCGCTTATGGACCTTACGGCGTCATCGAGGAACAGAGCTACCCCCTCGGTCAGGTGTGAGCTCGTTATGGCCACCGGGAGAGCAGTCGAAGGATTCCTGAAGCGCGACCGGCTGGTGGTACTCGCCGGACTCGTAGTTGTGACGGCGCTCGCCTGGGTTTATCTGATGTCGTTAGCCGCTGGGATGGACGACATGGGCGGCGTCATGTCGGCGATGGGGCGGCTCGGACCGTGGACTGCGGTCGACGCCGTGCTGATGTTTGTCATGTGGGCTGTGATGATGATCGGCATGATGGTGCCCAGCGCGACGCCGGTGATCCTGCTCTACGGCCTTGTCTGTCGGAGGCGAGGAGTTGGTGGCCGGGCACTCGCGCCAACAGGCGCCTTCTTCGCGGGCTATGTCACCGTCTGGACCGTCTTTAGCGTCGTCGCGACAGCTATGCAGTGGGGTTTGGAGCGAGCTGCGTTGCTTTCACCGATGATGGTCAGCACGAGTCCGTTGTTCAGCGGGATCGTGCTGATCGCCGCCGGCCTGTATCAGTGGACGCCCTATAAGGACGCCTGCCTGAGACGATGCCGCTCACCCGTCGAGTTTCTGTCCACCCATTGGCGAGACGGCGCACTGGGGGCTTTTGTCATGGGGTTGGAGCACGGTGCGTATTGCCTTGGCTGCTGTTGGGTGCTGATGGCATTGCTCTTTTTTGGCGGCGTGATGAACCTGCTCTGGGTTGCAGCGATAACCGTCTTCGTTCTGGTCGAGAAAGTGGCGCCGTTTGGCCGGCTTGTCGGCCGAGCGGGTGCAGGGCTGCTGGTTCTGTCGGGTGTCGCTATCATTGCAATTGTGTGAGGAATCTCCGGCGAACCCGCTCGTTGGTAACCTGAGGGCCGGGTAGGGTCCGGCGTCCTCAAGGGCAGGCTGCGGGTTGAGCATCTAGAAGGCGAAATCTATGTTAACGCCGCCCAGGCGGTTGCTGTAAGCCGTGGAGAGCGGGTACGCCACAGCACACCCGGGGAAGAAGGCGCCGATCACTTCCTGGCCTCGCTCTACCAGGTGAAGGCCCGCTATACCAAGGCTGAACCCCTCTCTCGGCGGGCGCTGACCATCGTCGAGAAAAACCTAGCCCCGGACCGCCCGAACATCGTTAAGACCCTGAACAACCTGGCGAGGCTGTACGAGAAGCTCGGGAAGAGGGAGGAAGCCGCCGCGCCCTCGGGGCGGGATCGCCACCGGAAAAGTCTCTCTTTCGCTCTGGACCCACATTTGGGGGGCGCGTCCGCAGTCCGGCGCTTAACTGAGAAGCAATGATCTAGATCATGGTTCCTTAGCCGGTGAGTGAGGTAATTTTGTAGGAAAAGGGCGCCAGGGAGAAGGATTCCAGAGCCCTCAGGGGGGGTGCGCCTTATTTGTCGTCGGGGCCCTCCGCTAGATCTGGCGCCAGGTCTGGAGCGACGCGCCAAAGCGTTGTAGCGAAGCGTCCGGCATGTCCGTTAGGGGATGCATAGAGGCCGCCGGGCGCGGTCATCAGAAGAATCTCGAGACGGGGAACACGGGACGTTGGGGGGTTCCAGGGACGGGGCTCTCGTCCACGGGGCTTCGTTAAGGAGGGCGTTGGCTGCCCACGGCTTCTTCCCCCAATGGCCCACGGATAACCGCAGAATGGAGGGTGCTTCGATGAGGTCATGGCGGCTTGCAGGTTTTCTTTTGTTGGCAGTGGTCCCTTTCCT
>JBHIBA010000124.1:0-12407 GCA_046758845.1 Nitrospinota bacterium | reverse complement strand
GGCGCGAGACCCTTCATGGGGATGCCCCGCAAGTTCTGGGGACACGCTCGGTACTAGGGTCGGGGGGCGGGGGGCGGCCCGACCTCCGTTGGGCGCATGAGGGGAGTCGCCCAAGCGGCCGACTTCGGGCGGCTGGCAACTGACGGTATAATCGTTTCGATCTTTTGTCTCGTGATGGAGCTTTAACGTTGGGCGTGGGAAGGCTTTCAACTGCGGAGGGCTTTCCGAATCACGATTCTTAGGGGAGCGGGCGCGACCTTTCGCCCGCATCGGAACCCTGTAAACCCAAGCGGGTTGGCGGGAGGAGGAAAATCATGCGGATCCATAGAAAACGCTTTGGGGCGAAAATGATGATTGTCGGGATAGCAGTATTGGCTCTACTCCTTGCCGTATCGGTCCCCTCCGCCAGGGCGGCCGAGAAGGTCAGCTTCCGTCTGAGCTGGCTCGTCCAGGCGATCTTCTCCCCCTTCTACATGGGATTGGACAAGGGGTTTTACAAGGCGGAGGGGATCGACCTCGCCATCCAGGAAGGAAGGGGCTCGTCCCTGTCGGCCAAGCTCGTGGCGCAAAAGAAGGACGCGTTCGGGATCTCCGACGCCGGGGTCGTGATCAAGTCCATCGAGAAGGGGTTTCCGATCAAGATCTTCTGGCTCCACTATCAGCAAAACCCCATGGCCGTTCTCTCCATCAAGGGCAAAGGGATCCGGGGGCCCAAGGACCTCATCGGCAAAAAGGTCGCCGGCTCGGCTCGAGCCTCCTTCACCATCCTGTTCCCCTCTTTGCTGAAGCGGAACGGGATCGATCCTTCCAAGGTAGAGGTGTTCAACACCAACCCGCCCTTCCATCCCTTGGTTCTGGGAGGGAAGGTGGACGCGATGCTGGGGTACTGGATGGACAATAAGCCGAAGCTCGAGGAGTTCGGGGTGGAGGTGGAAGTGGTCAAGTACTACGACTGGGGCATGAATACGCTGAGCAACGGGCTGATCACTCATGTCGACACCCTCGCAAACCAGCCTGACCTGGTCCGCCGTTTCGTGCGGGCCACGGCTCGGTCCTGGGAGTACGCCCGTACGCACATCAAGGAGTCCATCGACAGCCTGATGCCCCGGATGCAGAAGGGAAAGCGGTCGACGCAGACCAAGACTCTCGAAAACATGATGCAGATCCTGCACACGAAGAACACCCAGGGAAAGCCCCTCGGCTGGATGTCGCCCAAGGACTGGCAGGACACGGTGGATAACCTCTATCAGACCGGGCTGATCAAGAGCAAGAGCCCGATCGGGCGGTACTTCACCAACGATTTTGTCCAGGGGAGTTAAGGGTCGAGGACGGAAGCGTCGGTCGGGCACGGCGACCTTGCTCTTTTAGCTGGCCCGACCGGCGTTTTTGTTGGCTATCGAAAGAGAGGATGTTGCCCCGTGAAGCGGGGGGCGTAGGGTTTCTGCCGTTCGGGAAGGGACGGGCGGAGCGGAAGACCGCAACGGCGGGGGATTCGGCCTCTCCGCATGCCTGAGCGGGGAGGGATGCCGACACCCTCTCATCCCTGTTCGGGAAGGCGTTTCAGGCCTCCCTTCGGGTTCAGTCGATTCCCCCGCTCGCCTGCATGTATTCCCGGATGCGGCCGACCATTCTGGAGAACTCCGGGGCCTCCATCGTCTTGAGCCCGCGGGGTCGTCCGAAGCCAATTGGGAGGTCGGCGAGGACGCGACCCGGTCTCTCGGAGAAGACGATCACCCGGTCGGAGAGGAAAACCGCCTCGGGGATGCTGTGGGTGATGAACAGGACGGTTTTCCCGCTCTTGCTCCAGATGCGCGTCAGCTCAAGGTTCATCTGCTCCCGGGTCAGGGCGTCCAGGGCGCCGAAGGGCTCGTCCATCAACAGGAGCGTCGGGTCATGCACCAGGGCCCGGCAGATGGCCACCCGCTGTTGCATCCCGCCCGAGAGTTGGTAGGGAAACCGGTTCTCAAACCCCTGGATTCCGACGAGATCCAGAAGCTCTACCGCACGCTTGCGGTAGACGTCCCGGTCGAGGCCCCGGACCTCGGCCTGAAGCAGGATGTTCTTTAACACCGTGCGCCAGCTCATGAGCACGGGGTTCTGGAAGACGATGCCGATGTCGGCGTGGGGGCCTTGGACGAGCTTTCCGTTGACGGAAACGCGTCCTCGGGTCGGGGGATACAGGCCCGCCACGATTTTCAAAAGCGTGCTTTTGCCGCAGCCGCTCGGTCCCACGATGGAGACGAATTCCCCCTCCCGCACGTGCAGGTCAACGCCCTCCAGCGCGTGGATGAGGTCCCCGTTGGAGGCATAGATCTTGCGAAGGCCTTGAATCTCGATGACGTTATTCATCGCCCTGGTTCCTTCTCCCGGGCGGCCCCCGCGAAGGTCTTAGTAGGTGTACTCGGGCTGCCTCTCGTGGGCCTTCACGCCGGCGTGCCAGGGGATGAACAGCCGCTCGAGGAAGGGAATGATCCCGTACAGGATGAACCCGATACAGGCGAGAACGATGAGGATTGCGAACAACAGAGCCGTATCGACGTTTCCGTTGGCGACCAGGACCAGGTAGCCCAAACCCTCGTTGGAACCTACGAACTCTCCCACGATGGCGCCGATGACCGAGAGGGTGATGGAGACCTTGAGCCCGCTGAACAGATAGGGAAGAGAGGTGGGGACCCGCGCCTTGAGGAAAACCTGGAAATTTGTCGCCGACATCGATCGGACCAGCTCCACCATCTCCCTCTCCACGGACTGCAGACCCGTGGCCATCGAGATGACAATCGGAAAGAAGCAGATAAGGAAGGCCACGATGATCTTCGGCAGGATCCCAAAGCCGAACCAGAGCAGGAAGAGCGGGGCAATGGCCACCTTGGGCATGGTTTGGGAGAAGATCAGCAGCGGCATCAGGGCGCGGCCCAGCGGCTCGGACCACACGATGAGCAAAGCGCACGGCACGCCAATCGCCACTCCCAGGAGGAAGCCCGCCACCGCTTCGTACATGGTCACCCAACCGTGCCTCAGCATCAGGTGATATTGCTGGAAGATCTCGACCAGAATGCGCTCCGGAGGGGGAAGGATGTAATTGGGCATATCCAGGAAGTAGATGAGGGCGTACCACAAGATGACGCCGGCGGCGACCGCCAAGAGGGGATAGAGAATCCTCCAGGACTTCCACGTGGAGCGGGCGCCTTCCCGCAGGCGCGTAAAGTCCTCCTCGAGGTCCGCGGCCCTCTTCGGGGCGGTCCGCACGTCTAGGCTATGTGTCATACCCCCTGCTCCGAATACCCCCATGGGCGCAGAAATCTCCCGGGTGGGGTCTCGCCTTATCGCCCCGCGGCCCTTCAACTCAGCAGGTTCAGGATGAGCGTCGCGTAGACCTTAACGGTTTTCACGTAGTCTTCGATGTCCTGGTATTCGTTCGCCTCGCCGCTGACAGTAGAGGCGAATGTGAACTTGGCCGTCGGAACGCCCGCCTTGAGGCGTAGCCAGCGGGCGTCGCTCGTCGAGCCGACTCCCCCGACCCCCATCTCCACCCCGGTGGCCTCCCGGATGGCCTCCTGGAGGGCCTGGACGATGGGCTCCTCCGCGCTGATGGAAGAAGGCTCGGCCTCGAGGCGGACCTCCACCTCGGCGCTGAAGTCGGGGTCCCGGGCCTTGAAGCCATCGAGGAGCCTACGGATGTCCTCCACCACCGTTTGGGTGGTCTGGGGAGGCAGCGTCCGGACGTCGCACTGGATGGTGCAGAGCTCGGGGACCATGCTGCCGTGGACCCCGGCCTCGATCCGGTTCGCGCTGATGATCGGAGGCCCCTGGATATAAGGGTGGGGTTCCCAGCGGGTGAATTCCATCGTCTCCAGGGCCTTCACCACGTCGGCCGCCTTCAGGATGGCATTCAGCCCCTTCCACTTCCGGGAGGTGTGGGCGGTCCGCCCCCGGACCTTCACCGCCACCCATACGAGCCCCCGGTGGGCGATCTCGATCTTGATGGGGGGATCGCTCTCGGTGTAGACCCCGTAGTCCGCCTTCAGCATGCCCCGGCGGACGACCTCCCCCAGGCCCTTGTAGCCCATCAGAATCTCGTCGGCCGTTTGGCTCACGAGGACGTCCCCCCGAAGTTGGATGCCCAGTTCCCTCATGACCCGAAGGGCGAACAGGACGGAGGCGACCCCCATTTTCATGTTCTTCGAGCCGGGTCCCCAGACCTTCCCGTCGTGCACCCGCGCCTCGAAAGGGGGAAACTGCCACGTCGCGGGGTCGCCCGGGGGAAAGGAGTCCAGGTGGGAGTCGAACAGGAGGACGGGGCGTCCCTCGGCGCCCCGCAGCCGCCCCACGTTGCTCACGCGTTTGGGGAAGGGCTCGATCTGCTCCACCTCCATCCCGAGGTCCTTCATGTGACGGGCGCACAGGTCTGCCACTTCCTTTTCGTCGCCCGGGGGATTGAAACTCGGTATGCGAACCAACTCTCTCAGGAGCTCGACGGCCTGTTCGCGCCCGTCGTCAATGGCCTGCCATACCCTCGCCTTCAACCCCGCCGTCGACATCGAACCCTCCGCTCCCGGGCGGCTTCCTGAAGGAGCCGCCGGCGCTGCTTCCCGGAGCCGGCCCCGTTCGCACCCGTGCGGCGTCGCTCAGGTTATCGCTCCCTTCGGCAGATTCGATGGGGGCACGTTATCCAAAGCGCGCTGCTGTGTCAACGCGGTGTAGTGGTTCAAGACATATGAGACGCGGACGGTGAACCCGCCCACTGGCGCGAGGGAGATTTGAGAGGAGACTTCTTTGCGGGGGGCTCTTTTTGGGCACTGGCGTGCCGGCCGCAGTGCGGTTGGAGGCGCGTAGGCTCAAACCGGGCATCTCTGGCGCACACCTTCCGATAGGTGATTCAGCAGGCACGCAAGTGCGGAAACTTGACGCGGTGCGTCCGCCCCCCCGCACCTGGTAGGAGGGCCATCTTGGCCGCCAGCGGAAGGCGGGCTGGAAGCCCGCCCTACCGGCAGTGCGTGGCCGGGCCTGCTTGGGGTTGGGTGTGGATTTGGCCAATGGGCCAGTTCTAGGCGAAAGAGTGCGGCCCTGCAGGGCCGCACTCTTTCGCGAGAAGAAAGTTTTCCGGGGGGGCCAGGGGGGCCGGTTTACAAAAAGGTCCCCCTGGGATTTTCTCTTATTGCGGAGGGAACGTCCCATATGCTTCTGAACCTGTTCACCGCGGGAACGTCCAGCCGCCGGTCCCCCCTAGCAGGGGGTGATCTGCGTACGTTAAGGGTCGGCCCTCCGTCACAAGGCTAGGTCTTTTCCCCGCTCCTCGAAGAGAAATGGAAGGGACGGAGCTCCCCGCCGCGCAGGACCCGCCGATGCGACGCGCTCTCGGCGATGACCCGTCCCCCCCTGATCACGAAGAGACGGTCCGGCTGGAGACGGAAGGCGTCCCAGAGCGACCCGGTGTCCAGGACCGTCAAGTCCGCGCGGTTGCCCGGAGCCAGGTCGTGATCGTCCACTCCCATCGCCCGCGCGGCGTTGACGGTGAGCATGTCGTACACGGTTTCAAGCTGTGGGGGGGAGGTCAGGTGTGCGGCGTGAGCCATGAACAGCCCCACTTCCAGTTGGTCCATCCTGCCGAAGTTGTAGTAAGGGTCCATGACGTCGTCTTGGGCGCAGGAAAGCGGAACGCCCGCCTCCAGCAGCTCCTTCACCCGGGTGATTCCTCTCAGGACAGGCTGGCGGTTCAACCGGCCCCGGTTGCTGAGGCTGATGTGAGGGTTGGAGACGATGTGGATGCCCGCCTCGCGGATCATCCGGATGACGCGATGGGCGTGCACGTCGTCGTACACGCACAGGGCCTCGACGTGCCCCGCCGTCACCCGCCGCGGGAAACCCTCTCGCAGAACCTTATCGGCAAGGAACTCGATGCTTCTCGACATGGGATCGTTGTTGTTGTCAATGAGCATGTGGACGTCGCGATCGAAACGGCGGGCGATGTCGAACACGATGTCGATGTGTCTGCGCATGGCCTCATCGGTCCGCTCTATCCACGGGAGGCCGCCAACGACGTCCGCGCCCATCTCCATGGCTTTCCGCAGGAGGTCCTCCGTTCCCGGGTTTCGCAGGATCGCCTCCTGCGGGAAGGCGCACACCTGGACGTCCATGACATCCGCATATCGCTTCTTGAGCTCCAACCCGGCTTCCAGGGGCCGGAGGCCCCCGATGGTGTCGACGTCCACAAAGTTCCGCAGGAGCGTGGTCCCCAAAGAGGCCGCCATCTCGATAACCCGCCCCCCGCGGTCCAGGAGGTCCTCCAAGGTGTAGTTGCGCTTGAATTCCCAGGTGGCCTCCAGCGCTTCGTCAAAAAGCCCGGAGCGATTCAGGCCCTTTCGCTCTCCCAGGAGGGCCTTGTCGAGATGAATGTGCGGATTTGCGAAGGAAGGGGTCGCCAGACGCCCGCCGGCGTCGATCTCACGCTCGCCCTTTTCTGGAAGGCGCTCCGCGAGGGCGGCGATCCGGCCTTCCCGGACGCCGATGTCCCGCAGCCCCGCCTCGCCACGAACCTTCGCGTTCCGGACGATGAGGTCCATGGACGACTCCCGATGAGTCATGGAAGGGTCTCGAATCCTTTCACGGGCCGGGCGTCGCTTCTTTCAATGCCGCCAGGACCGCCTCGGGATGGATGGCCGAATTCTTGAGGCGAATTCCCACGGCATCGTAGACGGCGTTGGCGATGGCCGCGGCCGTGGGCGCGAGGGCCGGCTCCCCGATCCCCTTGGCCCCGAACGGGCCGTCGGGGTGCGGGGCCTCGACGATCCGGGAGGTCAGGGGGGGCACGTCCAGGGAGGCGCAGATGCGGTAATCGAGGAAGTTCGGATTTACAAAGCGGCCGTTGTCCAGAACCACTTCCTCGATCAAGGAGCAACTCAGTCCCATGGCCAGGGCCCCGTCGAGTTGCTGCTCACACCCTTTGGGGTTGATGGCCCTGCCCACGTCGTGCGCCGCGGCCAGCCGGAGGACGCGGACCTGTCCGGTCTCTTCGTCCACTTCGACCTCCGCCGCTTGCGCCCCGTACATCCAGAAGGGGACGGGCCGCGCCCCCTGACCCGTTTCCGGATCCAAGGGCGTGGCGTCTTCCATGTGGTACTCGCCCCTTCCGACGATGGGGCGCTCTCCGTGGGCCCCGAACGTGAGACGCCCCACCGGCAGGCTCCGTTCCGGCAGGCCGCGTACCGAGACGACGTCCTCTTTCACCTCGATGTCCTCCACGGGCGCCTCCAGGACCTCCGCGCCCAGTTGAAGGAGCTGCGCCTTGGCGTCGGCGGCCGCCCGCTGGACCGCCAGGCCCATGGCGAAAGTGGTGCGGCTGGAGGTCGTGGAGCGGTCGTAAGGCGTCAGGTCCGTATCGGGCGAGACCAAACAGACGTCCTCCGGTTGGACGCCCAGCTCTTCGGCCGCGATCTGCGTCAGGACGGTATGGGCCCCCTGTCCCACTTCCAGACTGCTGGACAGGACGTGAACCGTGCCGTCCTCGTTGACCTTGAGGAAGGCGGAAGAGGCCGCGTAGGCGGTGGCGCCTCCTTTGTGCATGGCGGCGATGCCCCGGCCCCGGCCGGGGGGCTTCGGCGCATTCCAGCCGATGGACTCCGCCACCGCGCTCAGGCTCTCTCGCAGGCCGACGCTGCGCAGGGTCTCTCCGGTGGCCGAGAGGTCGCCCTCGACGACGGCGTTGCGCATGCGCAGCTCCAGGGGGTCGATCCCCAGCTCGTGGGCGATGATGTCCATCTGGCCTTCCGAGGCCCACGTCACCTGGGGAATGCCGTATCCCCGAAACGCGCCCGCCACCGGGTTGTTGGTATAGACGCACAGGCTGTCGATCTTCACGTTGGGAACACGGTAGGGGCCCGCGCCCGAATAACCGGAGTTCATCGAGATGGTGGGACCCTTTTCTGCATACGCGCCCGTATCCCAGAAGATGCGGATCTCTCGACCCAGAAGGAGACCGTCTCGGGTCACCGCCGTTTTGATGTCGACGATGGTGGGGTGCCGGAGCAGTGTGGAGGTGAAGACCTCCTCCCGGGAAAACGCCGCCCGGACGGGCCGACCGCGGGTATGGAACGCCAGGGCAAGGGCCAGCGGCTCCGCGTTCAGGCCGCCCTTGCCGCCGAATCCTCCCCCCGCCGGCAGGGAGATCACCCTCAGATTCGCCATGGAGAGGCGGAAGGCGTCCGCTAGATCTCGCCGGCACCGATAGGGCGAGTCGTTATGCGTCCACAGGGTGGCCTTGCTTCCGACTTTCTGCGCCACGGCCGCGTGGACTTCCATCTGAGCGTGTTGGACGGGATGAGTGTGGAAGCGATCGGTGAACACGCGGTGGGCCGAGGCGAAGACCCGCCCGGTGTCGCCGCGACGCAGCTTGAAATGGTTGCAGATGTTCGTGCCGGCGACCGGGTGGCTGGCCCTGTCCCGGGTGTAGTCCATCATCTGCTCGTGGACGATGGGCGCATCGGGAGAGGCGGCCCTTTCGGGGTCGAACGCGCCGGGCAATTCGTCGTACTCCACCTCGATTCGCTCCAGGGCCTCGGCCGCCGTGTCGTCGTCCTCCGCCGCAACGGCCGCCACGGCCTCCCCTTGGAAGCGGACCTTGTCGATGGCCAGGGTGGGACGGTCTCGGATAGAGGAACCGTAAAGGCCCGGGTGGTCCTCACCCGTCAGGACGGAAGTCACGCCGCGAACCTTCCGGGCCGCGGAAACGTCGATCCCCACAATGCGGGCGTGCGGGCAAGGGCTTCTCAACGCCCGGCCGACCAGCATCCCGGGCAGGCTGAAATCCGCCCCGTAGACGAGATCCCCTGTGGCCTTGTCCCTGGCATCCACACGCAGGAGCGATGATCCGACCCCCTCCGATTTTCTCTCCGTAGCCAGTTTTGTTTCCAAAGTTCAACTCCACCCAAGAAGGTGGGGAAATTCTGCGCCGAGGGCTTGTACGCCAGATCCCGCGGGGGATCCTCCCAGAGCCTTAACGCCGATTTATCCATTCGGCCGAGTGTGCCAAAAAAGGGTGCCGATTCCCCGCGCGCCTTCCGGATCGTCCGCCCTCAGGAGAGAAGGTTAAAACACAGCGCACAGTAAATCTTGATGGTGTTGAGATAGTCCTCGATGCTTTCGTGCTCATTTGGGCCGCTGTCGTAACTCTTCAGGCAGAATTTCGCCGTTGGGATGCCGGCATCGATTCGCAGGAAGCGAGCATCGCTCGTTGTCATCACGCCGCCCACGCTTAAGTGTTCGCCCATCACCTCCTGGTATGCCTGTTGGACCGATTTGACGATGGGCTCCTCAGGGCTGATCCAGGAGGGGACGCCTTCGATGCGGACGGAAGCCTCCGCCCGGAAGGTCGCGTCCTCGGCCTTGAGGTCGTCGATGAGGCGGTTCACGTCAGCAAGAACCATCTCCGTCGTCTGGCCCGGCAGCGTCCGGCAGTCGCAGCGAACGACGCACCGGTCGGCGCAGATGGTGTCCGAGAACCCGCCGTTGATCCGGTTGACGCTCAGAAGTGGAGCCCCCGGAACGATGGCGTGGGGTTCCCATCCGGTGAACTCCATCCGCCGCAGTCTTTCGACCAGCTTCAGGGCCTGGTGGATGGTGTTCACCCCTCTCTCTTGTCGGGTGGTGTGGGCCCCGATCCCAAAGAGGGTCACGTCGAAGATGACAATCCCCCGGTGTCCGACCTCCACCTTGGTCGGCCTGTCCGACTCGGTGTAAACGCCGAAATCGGCCTCGATCATCCCCCGGCCCACCATGACCTTGATCCCCTTGTATCCGAACTGAAGCTCGTCGGCCGTCTGCGTCAGGACGATGTCCCCGGGCAGCCTGACGTCGCATGCTTGCAGCGCTCGCACGGCGAAAAGCGCCGCCGCGATCCCCACCTTCATGTTGTTGGAGCCGATGCCCCAGACGCACCCGTCGTGGATCTCGGCAGAGAAGGGGGGATGCTTCCAGTTCGCCTCATCGCCGGGGGGGATGGTGTCGAGGTGGGAGTTGAAGAGGAGGACCGGCTTTCCCTCCGTTCCACGAAGCCGGCCGAGGTTGCTCACTCTGAGGGGATAGGGCTCGATCTGTTCAACCTCCATCCCTAAGCGGCGCATGAAGTCGGCGCAGTAGTCGGCAATCTCCTTTTCGTTCCCCGGCGGGTTGAAGCTCGGGATGCGAACCAGGTCCTGAAAGAGCTGGATGGCCTCACCTTGAAGCTCGTCGACCTTTCCCCAGACAGACTCTTTGATCGAACTCATTTTGGCCTTTTCCAGCGCGGTGAAGAACGGGCGAGAGGCCGCCCAGTCGTTTGAGAACGTTTCAGGTTAATTTCCGCTTCCATTAGCGAGCGTCCAAGCCCGATTATCGCTCCGCCCTCTAACAGGCCGCTGAAAAACCCTCTTTCGTCGAAGTGCTTGCGCCTTTGCAGACTCGAAACTCGCTCAACCCAAGACACAAGGGGAGGGGCTTGCCCCCTCCCGCGGGGGCCCACAAGGGACCCCCCTACATCATTTGGCCCAAGAATGAAGCTATCGGAAGGCTACAGACAACCGAGGGAGCCAACCCCACACCCAACCCAAGCAGGCCCGGGATGCGGGTCGATGACCCGCATCCCGGGCCGTCAAAAGTTTTCCGGGGGGTCCAGGGGGGCGGACGCACCGCGTCAGGTTTCCGCACTGGCGCGCCTGGTCAATGACCTCTCGAAGGGTGTGCGCCAAAGACGTGCGGCTTAAGCAGACACGCCTTCAACCGCAGTTCGGCCGGCACGCGAGTGCCCAAAAAGCGCCCCCTGGCAAATCCGGACAGTTTTCATGTCCCCCCAGAACTCAGTAGTCTTTTCACGTTCCCCTCCAGAATAGTGGCGGTTTTAATCCCGGACGAGGTATTCGGGGATTCGCTGTTCCGGCGGAGAGAGAACTCGCACGCCTTCCGTCTCCTCGATGTGCCGGACGAAACGGAACTTCATCTCGACCCCGCTGATCTCCAGCGGAGGAACCCGTTTCGCGCCCACCTCTACCTTGGCCACGATGAAGTGACAGGAAGAATCTTCCAGGGCCTCCTTCACGGTGCGTTCGAATTCCTCGCGCGATCGGGCCGTCGCCGTCTTCTCCACGCCCGCCGCGCCGGCCAGGGCCGCCAGGTCGGCCCTCCCCGAGGTGGCAGAAGGCTGGCCCCCTGTGCTCTCGTAAACTTCGTTGTCGAAGACCACGACGGTGAGGCGCGGCGGCCGGAGATTCCCCAGGTCGGGCAGAACGGAGAGGTTCAGGAGGATGCCGCCGTCGGTCTCAAGGGCAACAACTCTGCGGCGCGGAAGGGCCAGCGATAAACCCAGGGCCATGGGAGTGACCGAGCCGACCGCGCAGTCGAGATTGGCGGGGCCTGGACGGAGGTGGTTGAATTCCGCCGCGGTTCCGCCCCCCGTGTGGAGGACGAGGGCGTCTGCCGCCACACCCGCCACCGCTTCCAGGCACTCGTACCGGGTCACCACAGCAGTTCTCCGGAAACAACCACCGCAACCGGAAAGAGAGATGCCTGCTGGGTTTTGCGGGCCTTTCGGAATGACCCCGGGATGTCCTCCGGGCAGCTCAGGTGAACGGAGGGAATCCGCAGGGCGCGAAGCACCGGTTCCATGGTGACACCGTGGTTGATGGCCCACCAGTTCCCATCCCCCATGGTTCCCCTGTGACTCATGGCGATAAGGACCGGGATGCCGAAGGACATCCCCAGACGGGCGAGAAATTCGCTCGCCACTCGGAGGCCCGAGTTCTCCATGAGGAGGAGAGGGCGCCTTCCTCCAAGCCAAGCGCCCCCACAAATGCAGGCCCCCGCCCCTTCGTTCCCCACGGTGAGAAGCTCGATGTCCGGGTCCTCTCGGATCAGGAAATAGAGGGGTCGAAAAATCGAGTCCGGGACAGAGACGACCAGTTCAATCCCTGCCGCTTTGATCTCCGCAAGCAATGATTGGGCGATCTCGTCCTTCAAGAGGGCCAGCTCCACGAAATCTCTCGGCCCACGACCGGAACGTCGCTGGATAGGGGCCTGGGCGCAAATTCAGCGGCAGAAGACCGTATCTGGGACTTGAGAGGTGTTCCTGATGCCTGAGCTTGCCGACTGCTTATCGCTGTTGCGCGCCTCGACGCGCGGGGGCTTCTTCTCTCGGTTGCCCGTCGCCAGGAGCTTCTCCATTCCTCTCATGTCCCGTCGGATTTCGTAAGCTATCTTAAATCCCTATGGACGTCAACAAATGAATCCTCTCATTGGCTTCAAGACGCGCCGGGCACGGGGCGAATCAAGGGGAGACTTCTCTCCTCTGCGATGTCGAAACGGAATCCGAGATCGAATTTCTGGAGACGGCTTGGCTTTCGGTGGTCAGGCCAAATGTGAACAGGTTCAGAAGCATATGGGAC
>JBHIBA010000123.1:0-12445 GCA_046758845.1 Nitrospinota bacterium | reverse complement strand
TGAAGGCGGAGGACGTTTACACCAACGAGTTCCTCCCCAAGCTCTTCCCCAAGTATAAGCCCTTATCTTGAGGCTTTCCGTGGGGACATCCTTGGGAATTGGCCCGCAGTTTCCTGATAGATAGCTCACTTTTCCCTTGCGGAAATAGAAAAGGGTTTTACGCCCAAGAAGGCCTGGAGGTGAACGTAGCGCGGAGGATGAATCCTCCGACGCCGTAAGAAAAGTGCCAGCTGGGTCCGGAAATCATCGGCGATAGCCGGGATCGCCTAATAAGTCCGGTTAATCCTGCCTCACGCTCAGGCGGGGAAGGGTGCCCCTTGCCACATAAGAGGGATTAAACGCATGGCAGAGAAAGCGACCGTCAAGATTTTCCGCTACGAGCCGAAGGTGGACGAAAGGCCCTACTATGATACCTTCGAGGTTCCTTATGATCCCAACAATAGCGTCCTCCAGGTCTTGACCGACATCCGCGAACAGCAGGAACCAGGCCTCGCGCTGCGCGAATCCTGCTGGGTCCGCTGTTGCCTTATCTGTACCGTTAGGGTCAATGGCAAGTCCAAGGTCGCGTGCCGCACCCGGATGAGCAGGAACATGGTGATCGAGCCCATCAAAAAGGATCGGGTTGTCCGCGACCTAGTGGAGCTGGAGAGGCGGGACGCGGAGGGCGGAGGCGAGGGCGATGGAGTGGATGACGCCCGCGAAGGGAATTGATTCCCGGGCCTGCCTCCAAGGAGCTCTTTGATGAGTCGAAGAGGGTCAACGGAACTGACGTGAAGGTCATCGAGGCGGACGTCCTGGTCATCGGCACCGAGGGTACAGGGGGCAAGGCGGCCTTGGAAGCGGCCGACAACTCTGCCGATTGCCGGATCGTTGCCATCAGCAAGCAGGTCATCGCCCGCAGCGCGGTCACCGTCACCGCGGTGGCCACCTTCAACGCCGCCGTCCATCCCGACGACTCTCCCGATATCCACGCCCGCGACACCATCATCGGCGGCCACTACCTTAGCGACCAGCGGCTGACCAAGGTCATGTGCGACCTGGGGCCCCAGACGATTTACGAGCTGGAGGCCTGGGGCTGCAAGTTCGCCCGCGAACCCAACGACCCCAGCCGCTTCCATTGTTTTCACTACCCCGCCCAATCGCATCCCCGGGGCTGTTACACCTTCCCCGGGGGAACCACGGGGCGCAAGATGGTTCAGGTCATGAAGCGGGAGATCTTCAAGCGGCCCAACATAAAGGTGATGAATGATGTCTTCATCACCGACGTACTGATTTCCGACGGAAAGTGCGTTGGCGCCCTGGGCGTTAAACTCGTAGGGACCCAGCCCCTCCTTTTCCGGGCCAAAGCGGTCATCATCGCCAGCGGCGGAGGGATGGAGATCTTCAAGAACAGCGACGCCGCACGGGACGCGACGGGCAGCGGCTACGCATGGGCCTACCGGGCGGGGGCTACCCTGATTGACATGGAGCTCTGCCAGTTTTATCCCACCAACGTCCTCACCCCGAAAACCATGTACGCCCAGCAGCCCGTCACCCTCATTCGCTACAACTTGGGCGGGCGATTGTACAACTTCGACGGCGAGCGCTTCATGGCTAGATATGACCCCCAACGGTTAGAGATGACTACACGGGACGCGCTCTCGCGGGCGATAGCGATGGAGATCCTCGAGGGCCGGGGCACTCCCAACGGAGGCGTCTACCTCTCCGTGGCCCATCTCCCTGAGGAGGTGATCGAGAACTGGGTCGCCCGGAACAACCCGGGGTTTAAGTTTGGCGACGTGAACCTCATCGAGGAGGGAATCGACCTCAAAAAGGGCGTCTTGGAAGTTGCGCCGATGGCCCACTTCTACCTTGGGGGGATCAAGATCACCGAGCGCTGCGAGACGGGCATCCCCGGCCTGTACGCCGCCGGAGAGGTGGCGGGCAATGTCCAAGGCGCCAACCGCCTCGGCGGAAACGCCCTGACCGACTGTCAGGCATTCGGCAAGGTGGGCGGGCGCGAGGCCGCACGATACGCCGCGGCCCAGGAGGGCCTGGGTCCCGTGGACGAGGAGCAGGTGCGGGGATTTGTAGAGAAAATCGAGGCCATCTACCGCCGGGAGGAGGGGACTCCGCCCCATGTGACCCGGGAAAGGATCCGTGAAGCCATGTACTACGCGAGCGTGGTCAAGCGAGAAGACTGGATCCAGAAGGCCTTGGACACATTGAGAGAGGTCAGGGAGAACGACTTGCCCGCGCCACGTCTCAGCAAAGAGAGCCGGACCTACAGCAAGGAGCTGATGCTGGCCTTGGAGAACGAAGACCTTATGACGACGGCGGAGCTCCACCTCAGGGGCGCCCTCATGCGGACTGAGAGCCGGGGCGCCCATTACCGCCTCGATTTTCCGGAAATGGACAACGAGAACTGGTGCAAGAACACCCTCTACCGCCGGGACGGAGATGACGTGAGGATCTGGACCCAGGACGTGGACTTCTGCTTCTTAAAGCCCGACTTCATCGCCGCCAGGTAGCAGGATCACCTCAGATGCACGACTGCCGGCCTATAGGGAACGCGCTTTTCCATGATGAAGGAAAAACCTGGGAGTGAAGAGATTAAGGTCTCGAAGGGGGAAGGCCAGGGGCGCCGAGAGAATTTCGGCCAAGAGGTCAAGCTCGCCGGTGCTCAACGCGGCCCCGGCCGAAGGGAGAAGCCCCCAAGGTTGCGATGGCCCATTCTCAAGAGGAGGGATTCGGTGATGAAAAAGGCTGGATGGAGGATGGAGAGTATTGCGGTGGCATTTGCCTTGGCCCTTTTGTGGTTCGGGGCGGCGCCGGCGGCGGCGGAAAAGGTCACCTTCGCCTTGGACTGGGTCCCCTATGGCAAGCACGCCGGGTGGTATGCGGCTCTGGAGAAGGGCTACTTCAAGGAGGAGGGCCTGACGGTCAATATCATTCGGGGGCACGGATCGGGGGACACCGTCAAGGTGGTCGCCTCGAAGGGCGCCGAATTCGGCTTCGCCGACGCGTCCTCTTTGATCATAGCCCGGGGTAATACCGGGGTTCAGGTCAAGGAGGTGGCCATGGGCCATCACAAGTCCCTGTTCTGCATCTATGTCTTGAAGAAAACGGGGGTCCGGGGCCCTAAGGACTTGTCGGGCAAGACCATTGGCTCGGCCGTCGGAAACGCCGCTCGGGTCACCTTCCCGGCACTGGCCAAGGCCACGGGCTTGAACCCCGACACCGTGAAGTGGATAGACATGCCGCCCCCCTCCCAGGCCCCAAGCCTTTTTGGCGAAAGGGTGGACGCGATCGTAACCTATGCGACCATCGGGCCAACCTACTTCGAAGCCGCCAGGAAGTCGGGGAAGCCCGTGTTGGAGTATCTGTTCAGCGACTATGGCGTGGACCTCTACTCGAACGGGATCATCACACGGGACGACCGGATCAAGGGGAATCCCGAACAGGTGCGGCGATTCGTCCGGGCGTCGATGCGGGGACTGGCTTTTGCGGTGGAGCATCCCGATGAGGCGGTGAAGATTTTCTTGAAGTCTTATCCGACGTTCGCCCCGCGGGTCGCCCGGCAGCACCTGGACATCATGAACCGGCATCTCCTCACGCCTACCACGAAGAAGACAGGAATCGGCTTCATGACCAAGGAGAAGATGAAGCTAACCCGGGATGTCGTTGCGAAGTATTTCAAGCTCAAGCGGCTCCCGAAGCTGGAGGAGATCTATACAAATGAATTTGTGCCCAAGATCTTCCCCAAGGCGCCCAGTCAATAGCCCCTTCTTTTGACAACCTTCGGTCCAGGGGCGGGACGGTCTCCCGTCCGCCGTCCTCCCCTCACCCCAAAGGGAAAGACCCCGCATTCTCGCACCCAAAGCACCAGACAATGAACCATGAGCCACAATCCAAGATACAAGGGGCGGGGCTCCGTACCCGCCCGTTGCCGTCGATAGGCCATTAGTAATGCAGGAATCAATAGTGTTGCTGTTCATAAATTCGCATACAAATCTTAAGGTCGTAGCCCCGATCTGAGCGAGGGGTCGCAGACCCCGCGGGCACAGCCCGTAGCGGAGATCGGGGTGGATTCACACGCCGCGATTTCCGCTGTGCTCAAATCGCGGCTACGCCTCTTGTGCAAGAGTGCCCTGTGGATCAACGCGTTGCCTGAGCCGGAGGACATCGCAATACGTCACCGTAATTCCGGCCAGGAGTACTAGGAGCGAAGA
The DNA here is from genome assembly GCA_046758845.1 of Nitrospinota bacterium. Taxonomy (GTDB): domain Bacteria; phylum UBA8248; class UBA8248; order JACPRG01; genus JBHIBA01. Next base: position 8,234 of record JBHIBA010000123.1, on the reverse strand, counting down.
GATGATAGCAGGGATACTTGTATTCCGAGGTCAGTCAAAAGAGTTTGGCCGCGCCCGGGGAGAACTCCTCGGCGGGGCCGTCCGTATGAACCTCGGCCTCTTTTGGAAGGGATGCAAGACCCAGGGTCTTTCGCGGAGTGAGGTGTTGAGTCAAGCCGTCCGGGGCTCGGGGCTGCTGTCGGGAGGGATCCTCGAAGAGCTGGAGGGATTGGCCCGGGGAGCCCGGATACCCTTCGAGGATGTGTTGGCCTACAACCGTTATGAGGACGCAATCCATCCGGCGGGCTGTACCTCCCTCGTGGCCCTGGGTGAGGCCAGCGCGACGGGGGAGACCATCTTCCTCAAGAATAGCGACAAGCTGGGGTCAAAAACCCTGGAAGGCCCGGGGTACCACAGGAACAAAGAGATCAACGTGGTTGTCGACGTCCAGATCGACGGGGAACCGCGAATCGTGGGTGTGGCGGCGGCCGGCTCCACCGGTCTGAAGATGGGCCTCAACGACAGAGGGGTGGTGGCCGGGAGCAACCTGGCTCGGACGAAAGACCTTGAAGAGAAGCGGGTGGATCTGACGGGAATGCGGGCCATCGACCGGGCCCAGCTTCTTCGCGATGGCCTGACCCAAAACGACGCCGAGGCGGCCATGCGCCTGGTGGTGGGGAAAATCGCCTCCGCGCCCATGAGCACGCCCGGAAGCATCGAGTTCGTGGACGGGCGGCAGGGGTTCATCATCGAGGGCTTTTACAACGGGTTCGGCGTGGAAGTTGTGAGAGAGGGACAGGTGGCCGCTCGGGCCAATCATTTCATCCTCCTCAAGGACCTCAACGGGAACGCCGACGAGGCGGGGTACGCCCGCTACCAGAGGGCCCGGGAACTTCTGGATGGCAATTTCGGTGCGATCGACCGACAGAAGATGATCGACTTTTCCGCCGACCACGCCAATGGACCCGGGGCCCACTCCATTTGCCGCCACGCACGCCGCTTCGAGGAGGAGAGCAGCCTTTCGGCCGCAGTCATGGAAGTGCCTCGGGACCAGCCACAGAGATCCCGGATCACCATCGCCCTTGGCAAGCCCTGCCACGCTTGGAGGAGTCACGCGGGTCAGGTTTCGTTTCAGATGGACTCTCCTCGGGAGGAGATCCCCGAGGGGTTTCACTCAGGAGAGACGTGGAAGACCTTCTACACCGAAGAGCCCAACACGGCTTAATACCCGGAAAGACATCATCTGAATTCGGACTTACAGGGGAGGAGAGAGAAGCCTCATGGAACCGGTGGATATTGTCATCAAGTCAGGGACGGTGATCCTATCGGAGGGGCCGGCCAGGGTGGGAATCGGCGTCAAGGGAGAACGGATCGTCGCCGTGGCGGAGGAGTCCTTGTTGCCGGAGGCGCGGGAGGTGATCGACATCCCTGGAAAGACTGTCCTGCCCGGTGTCATCGATATGCACGTCCACTTTCGCGATCCGGGGATGACCCATAAGGAGGACTTCACCACCGGGAGCCTGGCCGCCGTGGCAGGGGGGGTGACGACGGTGGCCGACATGCCCAACCAAATTCCTCCCCCGACCACGGCGGAGACTTTCGCGGGCAAACTGGACGTGGTCGGCGCCAAATCCTACGTAGATTTTGCCCTCTTCGCAGGGGGCATGGAGACGGCGGAATTTCCTGCATTGGCGAAGGCCGGGGCCTGCGGGCTGAAGCTCTTTCAGTTCCGGTCCAGCGTGAAAGGCTCGCCCTACCTCGATCAGCTTTGCGTCATGAACGAGGGCCAGCTCTACGACACCTTTCAGGGGGCGGCTCAGGCCGGCCTCCGGGTCTTCCTGCATGCCGACAACCCTCACATCATCAATCCACTCCGCGCCCGGCTGCAAGAACAGGGGCGCTGCGCGCAATTGGATTATCATGAATTGCGGAATTCTGTCGCCACGCGGGAGGCCGTGGACAAGGCCATCCTGTTCGCCGAAAAGACCGGCGTTCGCCTCCACTTCGTCCACATCTCCCTTTGTACTCTGGACTGCCTGGACTCCATCCGGGCGGCCCGGGCCAGGGGGCTGCCCATCACCTGCGAATCCGTTCAGCCCTTCCTGAGCTACGAGGATCACGAGCGTTTGGGCCCCTATGCCCTCCCCTTCGCCTTGCCGCCATCGGAAATCGAAGCCTACTGGTCTGCGCTGGCCAACGGCGACATCGACGGTATCGGCACCGATCACGCCCCCCATACGATTCAGGAAAAGGAACCCGGCAGGAAGGATGTGTGGTCCTGTCCCCCGGGGTTCCCCGCCGTGGAGACCTCGCTCCCTCTCACCTTGACAAAGTGCGCCGAGGGGGGCTTGACCCTGACCCGCTTGGCGGAATTGATGTCCGCCGGACCCGCCAAGCTCCTGGGGCTCTACCCTCGCAAGGGGGCCATCCGGGTGGGGAGCGACGCGGATCTGACCATCGTCGATTATCCCGTGGAGGAGGTCATTGACCAGAAGAAACTTCACTCCAAGTGCGGCTGGTCTCCTTTCGACGGCTGGACCGTCCGAGGAGTCCCGGTGATGACCATCCTGCGCGGGAAGGTGGTGATGCGCGATGGGGAGATCACCGGCGCTCCCGGCGACGGCCGCTTCGTCTCGCCAGGGTATGGTGAGGATGGCTCCTCCGGTTCCTCCAAGAAATAACAGGACCCGAGTTCTCTGACGTCCGGGATTTCGAGCTGTCCCTCGTTGACCTCTACCGCCCCCTGGGGCTACGGCATCCTTCCCTACCCATCCAAAATCGGTCGCACCACAATTGTCCGACTTGCGCTGACGGGAGACATCTGCCCTGAACTGTTTCTCTGAATCGTCAGACGGCGCAATTCCGGATGCGTAGAAGCTCTTCTCCCACCCCTCCGCTGACCAGGATGAGGCGCCGAGGAAAAGGAACTTCGGCCTATCCGCTCGCCTTTTTCTGGCGCTTGAGAACCAGGCCGCTGATCTCCTTTGTGGAGAGGGGTCCTTCGACTCCCCCCTGGGTGCCTTGGTCCCTCAGCGCCCGGGCGAAGCGTTGCACGGCTCCGGCCGCGAAACGAATCGAGTCGGTGCCGAGACTGGTTCGGGCGACCCCCAGGTCTTGAAGTTCCTGAACCGTGAGGTGGTCCGGATAGCAGGTGATGGAAACCGGGGCCTGGATCTCTTGGGTGAGGGTCCGGATGGTTTCCCGCGGACGATTTCCGAAAACAAATATCAAATCCGCCCCTTTCTCAGCAAAGGTGTTTCCGCGCTCTATGGCCTCGGCCAGACCTTTCGACGGGTCGTCCGCATAGGCCATCAAGGCGTCAGTGCGCGCATTCAGAACAAACGTCGAACCACTGGCTCGCTTGGCTTCCATGAAGGCGTCGATCTTCTCCAGCATTCCCTCTAACTGGATAATCCGCCATCCTCTCTCGCCCGGGCGAATCGCCTTGTCCTCCAGGTTCATCCCGACTGCGCCGACTTGGATGTACTCGCAAGCCGCACGGTAGACGTTGGATGAATTTCCGAATCCGCCTTCTCCATCCGCGTTCACGGGGACATCGACTGCCCTCACCATCCGGCGAACGGCCTCCAAGCTTTCTGCAAAACTCATGTAGCCGCCATCGGGGAGACCGTAGCTGGCGGCGATTCCCCAGCTCGAGGCCTGAATGGCCTGAAAGCCTTCCGCTTCCAGGATCTGGGCGGTCAGGGCGTCGTGGGCTCCGGGCATCACCAGGATTTCCGGGTCCCGGATCAAACTCCTGAAAAGGTCGCATTTGGCGTTGGGGTCAGGCATCGAGGCGCTCCTTCCTTCGGGCAATGACGAGAAAGGCCTCAATCTATCACGCCCCGGCAGTGAAGGCGAAGCATCCCGGCGTTTGGTCGTGGGTCAGTTTGCCGAATGACCCCTGCCTTCCTGCGTTGTAGCCGCGATTTGAGCGGGGGTCACCGACCCACGCGGAAATCGCGGCCGGGCGCGCCCCGATCTCCGCTCGGACCTGGGTCCTCGCTCAGATCGAGGCTACACCAAATGATGACAGAGCCGTGCGCGAAGCCGCGTACGGGGCTTAATCCGTTCCAAACTGACCCACTACCTGGCGTTTCTCGGCCCAGCCCTTCGAGACCCCGGACGATGCGGGGCGGTGGAAAAGGGGAAGTCACCCCTCGACGGCGTTGAAGAAGCTGGCGCAAAAGGGCAGCTTGTCCCTTCCTTTGACTCCTTCCGGGAGAAAACGCCCGGCCATGCCCCTTCTCCCTTGGTATCGGCCGTGGGTGGCAGTGGCCGCGGAGTCCGGGCGCCGTAAGGGGGAGCTTGCGAAGCTTCAACCGCCCGAGGTAGATTTCCACACGGGGTTCTTTCGCGTTCTGCGCTCCAAGACGGGCGAGAGCCGGATGGTCCCAATGTCAAGGCGTGTGCGGGAGGTCTTGAGCGCCATGGTTCACCGGATTGATGGCCCGTGCGTGTTCACCGGTCCGGATGGCGATGCGGTATACGTCTCTGGAGCCGGGCTACCTCAAGGCGGCTCTCCAGGTGTTCGATGACTTATCTCCGGGGAAAACTATCCCAAAAACCGGCACAGGAAAATAAGCATCTCCATATAGATTTCAAGATCCATGAGTTAGGAGGGACCCCTTTGCAGGCATACTGAGGAACCAGGGGGGCATCCCCTGAAGATCCCCGGTATGCGGCGGCTTGTCACTTTGGAGGGGCGGACTCTCAGTGAAATGCCGAGGAAAACGTGATGGCAAAGGCGGGACGGCCCTCCGGGGGTTCCTGATTTTGACGGCGGTGTTCCTTCTCGGTCCTTCGGGCCTCGCAGAGGAATCCGGATCGGTCCATTCTCTCGAGGGCTACTCGCCCGAAGACCGGAGGATGGCCGAGGGAATTCTAAAAAACACCACTTTCCAGGCGGAGAACCGGATGACCTTCCGCGCCGACCCGGACGTCTTGCGCTACTTCATCGATCACCCTGACTTTGCGGCGGCCGTGAGCCGGGGTCTCGGCCACGACACCTTCCGCGTCCAATGGGAGGACGGACGCTACCGCGTCTTCCACGGTTACGCCAGGGGCACTTTCTGGACGGTCGAACGCAAGGCGGGCCGCGCGGTCTATCTGGCAAGGGGTGTCTACGACCACCCGGCCTTCCGGTGGATCGGAATTCTCCTTCGCGCCCGTTCCTACGTCATCGAAAGCTTCGAAAGGGCGTCCTCTCCCGGCGCGGAGGCGGGGTCCCACGACCTTCAGCTTTCCATCCGCGCTTATCTCTTCGTCGAGAACCCGGTCCTCGGGAAGATCTTCGGATGGATTGCCCCGCTCATTCGAAGGGCCTTCGAGTCCAAGCTCACCCGGGCTTACCGGATCGCCCCCGAGCTGAGCCAGATGGCCTTTGAGGGCGGCAGCGCTTTTCTTGAAAAAGTTCGGAAGATCGAGGACCTCGACCCGTCGCTGCTCAGAAAGTTCGACCTTCTGGTGAGGAAGCGGACGGCCCGGCAGTATTCCGAGAGACCCCCCTGGAGCGCAGGATTGAAGGCCGGATGTCGACCCGGCCCCTAATCCAATTTGCTCAGCACTGCATCTTTTCGAATCAGGACACTACCCCCTTCGGGCGAGCGCGATGAGGCAGTTGAGCTCGAAGCCCACGCGCGCCGCGAGAAAGGCGGTGATCTGCCCCTGATCGTAAGGGGGAGAGACCTCCACCACGTCGGCCCCCACGACGTTCAATCCCTGAAGCCCGCGCAGGATCTCAATGGCCTGGGCGCTGGTGAGCCCCCCGACCTCCGGCGTACCGGTTCCGGGGGTGAAGGCGGGGTCCAGAGCGTCCACGTCGAAGGAGACGTAAAGGGGCCGGTCGCCGACCTTTTCGCGGATTTTCTTGATTACGTCGGACGGGGCGCTTGAGTGCGCCTCCTCGGCGTGAATGATGTCGAGGCCCCAGTCCCGGTTGCGCTGGAGGTCCTCCGGCCCGAAGAGGGGACCCCGGATGCCTACCTGGAGGGAGCGCTCCGGGTCGATGACGCCTTCCTCGACGGCCCGGATCATGAACGACCCGTGGGTGAACTTGCTGCCGAAGTAGCTGTCCCAGGTGTCCAGGTGCGCGTCCATCTGGAGCAAAGACACGCGGGGATACCGCTCGCTCACACCGCGCAAGACGGGCAGGGTGAGACTGTGATCCCCGCCGAAGCTCACCGGCGTGACGCCGGCCTGGTATACCTGCCGGAATCGCTCCTCCACGATGGCGAAGGTGCGGTTGAGGTCCATGGGGCTGAGGGAGAGATCCCCTGCGTCGCCGAAATTCAGGACCTTGTAGGGGTCAACGTCCAGGACCGGGTTGTAAGGGCGAAGGAGGGAGCTGGCGTCTCGGATGGCCCTGGGGCCGTAGCGCGCGCCGGGGCGGTAGGAGGCGCCGCTGTCGAAGGGCAGTCCCGTCAACGCCACGTCCAGCGTCCTCCAGTCCTCCACGGGCGGGAGCCGGAAAAAGGTTGTCACGCCCGCGAACCGGGGGACCACCTGGGGGTCCCGAGGGTAGTTGCGTTTCATCTTGACCTTCCCTTCTTCTCGGACGGAACAGCACTGGCTTCCCAGATGTCCCCACAACCGCCGGTCTTTGCGAAGGGGTTGCCCGGCCGCCGCTGGAGGAGCCCGGCGGATTCAGGGAAGCGGGCGAGGTGTTTGGACAAGGACGGATTTTGTCCATCTGTCCATGCGATCTCCTCCTGAAGGGGTGTCAGGTGGGGGTGGAGGGCCGGGGATAACCCAGCTTTTCCGAATTTACCACATGCGGACGAGGGGATTGCCGTCCTTGGAGAAGACCTTCTGCAAAGCCGTCAGCCACTCCGTGTCGTACTGCGACCCCACGTCCACGAGATTGAGGCCGCCGACAACCTCCTCCAGGGGCGTTGAGGTGACTTCCCCCTCGCACAGGGCCACCATGCGGCCGAACTGCCGGCGGGTCACCATCTCCACAGCGGCCAGACCGAAGTGGCGTCCTATGATCACGTCGTAGAAATTCGGGCGCGGGCCGCGCTGGATGTGTCCCGGCCGGCAGCTTCGGGTCTCCAAACCCGTCCGGCGGTGAATTTCCGTGCCCAGAAACTCCCCGACTCCCCCCAAGTGGACGTGTCCGAAGTCGTCTCGGGTGATGTCCTGCGTCATCTCGCAATTGCCCCCAGGCTTGGCGCCCTCCGCGATAACGACGATGTCGTAGCGCGCCCCTTCTTCCTTCCGCTTCACCAGCAGATGGCAGACGTGGTCCAGGTCGAAGTCGTACTCGGGGATGAGCATCATGACCGCCCCTGCGGCCTTGCCGCTTTCCAGGGCGAGATGCCCGGCGTGCCGCCCCATGGTCTCCACCAAGTAGATGAATTCATGAGACCCCGCCGGGTTGCGGAGATTGTTGATGATCCGGTGGTTCTCCTCGACCGCGCTCCAAAAGCCCAGGGTGTAGTCGGTCCCCAGGACGTCTTTGTCGATGGTCTTGGGGATGCCGACCACGGGGACGCCTTCCTGATGCAGGCGGAAGGCGACCTGTTGGGTGTCCTCTCCGCCCATGACGATGAGGGCGTCGAGCCCCAGCGCCTCGATGTTTTTCAGCAAAAGCTCGGAGCGGTCGTCTTCGGGATGATAAGGGTTGGTCCGGGAGGAAGAGAGGTGGGTGCCTCCGTCCCGGTCCCAGGTCCGCACGATCTTCATGTTCAGAGGTGTCACCCACTCCGCCGGGGGCTGCGGACCGGGCTGAAATTCCTCGGCGACCAGTCCTTTCCATCCATACCGAATGCCCCAGACCTCGTACGCCTCACCGCGCTCCTCGACCAGGGTGGGCGCCTGCGCGCCCCGCACGGCCCATTTGATGGCCGGGTTCAGTCCCGGCGCATCGCCGCCTCCGGTCAGGATGCCGATTCTTCTGGTCATGCCGTCAGTGCCTCCCCGAGATCGTGCCGGCTGGAAACGGTTCGCTCGCCGCCAGTTCCCTTGAAAGCTATTTAGTCGCGTTACACGAAATCCCAAACCCCTTTGGGACGGTAAATTCAAAGTTCCAAAAAACTGTGTCGGAAACCATGAGAACGCTGGGTGGGAGAAATGCAGCAGGGATGCTCAAGCGGAAAGAGGTGCACTTAACTGGAACAAAACCGAGCCTGAGACATATCGGCGGATTCGGTTGTTGGGCAGAGGGTAAGGGAGCGTCTTAAGAAACGCGCCCGAATTCTTTCCAGGGGGGCCTTTTTGAAAACCGGCCCCCCTGGACCCCCCGGAAAACTTTT
>JBHIBA010000122.1:0-12475 GCA_046758845.1 Nitrospinota bacterium | reverse complement strand
AATTATAGGGGAGGCCCTTGTGGCCTCCCCTGGGGGCCCGCAAGGGACCCCCTTACGCAGCTCCCGCATGCGGCCAAGAAGCCACTTTTATGCGAAAGAGGGCGGCCTTACAGGGCCGTCCTCTTTCGCGAAATAAAAGTTTTCCAGGGGGTCTGGGGGGCCGGTTTTCAAAAAGGCCCCCCAGAAGGTTTAATCAACTCAGCTGTTTGGCGAAGAGGGCCAACGTGCGCGCCCAGGCGTCCTTGGCGGCCTCGGCGTTGTAGCGGGCCGGGCCCGTGTCGTTGTGGAAAGCGTGTTCAGCGCCCGGGTACGTCTTCATTTCGTAACTCACGCCCGCCTCGTCCAGCGCCTCTTTGTAACCCGGGATGCCCTTGTTGACCCACCGATCGTTTCCGCCGTAGATGAGGAGCATGTGGGCCTTGATCTTCCGTACGTCGGAGAGCGGCGGGACCGGACCGTAGAAGGCCGCAGCGGCCCTCAGCTCGGGCGCGGCCGTCGCCAGCCGGTTGGTCATCCCCCCACCCCAGCAGAATCCCACAACCCCCAGGCGGTCCCCGCGCACGTCCGCCCGCCCCTTCAGGTAAGTGAGCGCGGCCTTCAGGTCGGCGATGGTGTCCGAGGGATTGAGGGATCGAATGGCGGCGATAGCCTCCTGCTGCACAGGCGGCGTTCCGCCCTTGCGGGAAAGGAGGTCGGGCGCCAGGGCGTTGTAGCCCGCCAGCGCCGCGCGGCGCGCGACGTCACGGATATGGGGGTTCAGGCCGCGGTTTTCGTGAATCACCAGGACGCCGGGGAGTCTGGTGGCCGCCTTGTCCTTCGGCCGGGCCTGGTACGCGCTGATCTCGCCCGCCGGGCCTCGGAGACGGACGGTCTCCGTGCTAAGCCGGGGGTCTTCCGGAGAAATGATCGCGGCTTCGGGATTCCCTTCCAAGAGCGGTAGAAGAGCGACAGCCGCCGCAGCGCCCCCTGCGAGCTTCGCCAGCCGTTCCAAAAACACGCGCCGATCCATCGTCGTGTGGCGATAGTTGTTGAACAGATCGAGAATTCGCCGGTCCATGTGGACCTCCTTTCGAGTTTGCGGAGGCGCATACGGCGATGGGCAATCCACCGCCTCTCTCTTCTGGTGAGTCTACGGAGCGATCCCTGATCAGCAAACCCTGCGAGAAATGATTTTAATCCCGGGGTGTGTCGGTTTCGGAAGATCTGACCGTCTGGTCGGGGGAAGTCATTGGCTAGGGCCTACGCTGGGTTCGAAACCAGAAGCAAAACCCCCGAATATTGGTGAAGGCGGGTTTTCCCACCGATGGAGGCGATCTCCGAGCCCGTGAAGAACCCGGCCACGGGGGCTCCTTCGAGGCTCTCTCGCAGCGTGCGGGAGTCGACGCCCGCCTCTCCGTAGAGACCCCGCCCGCGCGCCATGCAATTGAAGTACATCCCAAAGGCGACCGGCGGGCGATCTTTCCGGAGGCCGGATGCCATCCGCATCAGGTCTTCCCTGGCGCCGACCGGCTCGCGAAGGGCGAAGGTGAGGATCTGCCCGGTACGGACCTCGTCGGCGATGGCGATGGCCCCCGATTCGGGGTCGACGCCCACGACGTTTCGGATCAGGTATTGTCCCCGATCGATCTCTTCCTGGTCCAAATCCATCGGCAGGCCCACGAATACGGTTGTGACCGCTTTGCGCAGGTCGCGCATCAGCTCCTCCCCGGCGGCATCTTGAAACACCTCAAACGCCGGGCGGCCTCCCAATTCATAGATGACGTTCCTCTCTGCACCCGTCACCACCAGGGTTGGTCCCAGGGGCCGGCAGGCCTGGGTCATCCGGACGTCCACGGAGGCGGTTCCCGTCAGGAGCATGCCCACCACAGCGTTCGACTCGATTCGGCTCCCATAGAATTGGTAAGTCCGGCCCTGCGATCCGTCCTCGGAGGCGCCGCCGCCTATAAGCTGAACGGGCCCCAGCTCCTCTTCCAGGGAAGAGAGAAACGGCTGGGGATTCAGGTGGTACGTGTCGGGGAAAAGAACCAAGGCCGAGCGCGCCGATACGTGAGGCCGAACTTCTTCGGCGATGGCCAGAGCGGCGTCGTCGGGACGGCTCTCAATAGGGCGTTCCAGGAAGGGGTAGGCTTGAAGCGAAGGAGACACTACGGCCAGGACGGCGATCCCCGGGGCGCCTTCGATCTCCCCCTCCTCCGTGAGGACGCCGGAACCGCTGCACCCCACGAGCTTCGCCGCCCCCGTGCTTTCGGCGACCGCTTCCATCATCTTCCGGTATGCGGCAAAGTGGTGCACCGTTGCGAAGACCACCGCCCAGTCGACCCGGTTGACGCCCATTCGGGCCATGGCCTGATCGGCCGCCTCGGAGGCTGCACGCAGGGTGTCCGAATTCCCCGATAGACCGGATCCCGCTAAGGTCGCTCGACTTTTCATGGAACGCTGAATCTCCCGCAATTTATTGGGCCTTATCTCATCCTACAACCGGATCGAGGGCAGGTAAACTCGCGTCGCGCGTCCGTAAGTCGAAAGCAAAACCTTGCGGATTCGCCCGCGGGCAAGGGCCTCCGCCCCCTCCAGTTCGCGAACCCACTGGTCGGGCCTTTGCCGGGCGGCTTCCACTTGTCCCCAAAGTCAAGATTTCGCAGGTGAATTCACCCAGCATACCAGAGTCAAGACCGAGAGCGGGCGGTTTCCGGACTCGTCGGCGCTTTCCAGGGTCGGGGAGAGGTCTTTGTACACAGAAATTGGGTGCACAATTCCCGCCAGGGGCGCAGGACCGGGGCGCTTGACTCCACCTTCGCGAAGATGACTTGGCCCGGTTCAACTTTGGCGGGTCTTGGCCGGGAGTATGGGGCCTTTGCTTTTCCTATCGCGCGCGTGAAGGGAGCGTCCGGAGGAAACGAACGACTTGCCAAGTCTGGATTTCGCTCAGCGCATCTTCATAGGCCGGCATTTGGGTCTCCGAGACTCCGTAGCGGATCCACCAGTAAAGCTCTCCGTCGCGATGACTCTCCATGTGGGGATCGGCAAAATCGGGAAGCGCCCTAAGGGACGCGGCCGAAGGCCCGTCACCGCGGCCTAGAGGGCCGTGGCAATCCATACAGGCGGCGGAAAAAAGTTTCGCTCCAGCCTCAACCTCACGAGGCGCGTCAGGCACCGGGTTGCGGACGTACGTCGTGGGGTACGCTCTCACATAAGTCAGAGAGAGAAAACCGAAAGCGCCGAAAAGGGCCAATCCTGCTCCCACTACAGAGGCGACGAGAGGCCACCAGCGACTTTGGCCCGCCCAAATCAGGATCCCCCCGGCAAGGGCCAGTAACAGACTCAATACTGCCTGGGCAACCGCACCTGCGTTGTCGAGGGCCGCCCTCGGTGCGAAACGATAATTCGGGATATAGCCGCTTCCACCCTCCGCGACAAATCGCACTCGCGCTTGGCCTTCGGCGCCTTGTGGGTTCACGGCAATCTCCCAGAGCCCCGGCATCGGGAGCGGCATATCGGCCACGTATCGCCATCCCGGCCGCCGCATTGCGCGGGCGCGGTATTCTCCCATGTCGTGGCCCGGCATCGTGGCATCCAGATCAAAGGCATTCGGCAGACTGCCCGCCTCTTTGGGTTGTGGGAAGATTGAGATCCGGACCGTGCGGGGAGCGGCAGGTTGCAGTGCAACGGTGGCGCGCATCGAAGGGAAATCGACAACCCGCGTTACGCGCGTGCGAAGCTCTCCCCACGCAGGGGTGGGTGACTGGGCAGTCAGAAACCCGGCCGCCACCAAGGCCGCGAGCACGCAGACGGCCTCCACCCGGACTAATGTTCTTAGATGCGACGCGGTGATTGAAAATCGGGCGGTCGGAGATTTCGTTTCGTCTGCGAGCAGCGGGCGGAGGACGAGCAAATTGACGCCGGCGGCCGTCAACGCAACCGCCGTCAGCAAGAGCTTGAGCCCGAGCGGGCGGCCATAAGGACTTTCCAGGAGGGCTTCCGGGCCGTAGAGGTTGTTTCGCGCAAGAAGCACGCCTGTGGTTAGAAGGGCCGCGACTGTGGCGACCGCCATCCAAGAAAATCGGCGCGTTAAGCCGGCGAGGATTCTCCGCTGTTCTCCATCATCCTGGCCCTGCAGACTGTCGTGCCTGTTAAGGGCGAACGAAATCAAGCCGCCCGCCCAAAGCGAAACGGCTCCTCCGTGGATCAAGTCGAGCGCCCGCGTGAATCCCGTGCCCTGGCTTGCGGCATGGCCGGAGAGGCTGAACGTCGCGATCCCGGCGAGGCCGAGCAACAAAGAGACGAGACCCGTCCGGAACCGTCCGTGGCGGAGAAAAGAAAACGCTCCCCACGCCATGCAAATCGCGATGAAGACCCGGAGGCCTGCAAATCGGCCATAGCGCGTCGCGGTGAGGTAAAGCCACCCAGCACCGGCCAGCGGCTGCTCCGGAAAGCGCACGGTCAGTGTATTCGCGACGATATCCGCCACGCCCCCGGCGCAAAGCAATAACGCTGCAGGCAACCATAGCCGGCGCCAAAGAGCGAGCATTGGCCGCTCAAAGGATTCAGGGCGGACCCCGGCCGCAAAGACAGATGGCCGCACCACCAGGAGGCAAAAAACGGGCCACGACATGAGGAGGACAAGCCCGACGTATTGCGCGGCGCGAGGCAGCCAGAGCTCCATCGGCCTACTGCTTGACGGTGAAGTGATAACTGCCTTGGGTCACATGGCCGTCGGTCGCCAGGGCGGTCCAGCGAACCGTGTACATCCCAGGCTGAAGGGGAAGCAGGTTCACCTCCAAAACCGTCCGGTCCTCGGGGGAAACATGAGTGTTTTTCTTGTCAACCTGTATTCCGTCACTCGTGAACACAGAGATGATGCTGAAGGCCCGCTCGACCTCTCCGTCGTACTGGATTCGGACGACTGTCGGGGCCCTTTTCACTGTCGAGCCGACCCGCGGATTTGAACCTACGGGGAATACGTGGGCGCGTACCTCCACCGGGGAGAGGCACACGCTCAGAACCAAGATAAGCGTCAGCCCGAGTGACCCAAAACAACTGCCCAGCTTTGGCGCCCTCACCGTATCCACTTGAAAAGGGGCTTTCTCAGCGCGGGAAACACGTCGTCTAGAAAGATGGTGAAAATACCCACGAATCCGGTGCCGTCACTCTCCTCATTGTCGATGGGCACGTTCGCCGCTAAACCGGCCTCGAAGAACTTCCCCACCCAGAAGAACCCCGGCCGGATGAACCCCGACGTGCCTTCCCTTTCGGGACCCTGGAGGGTGGTCTGGAAATTGAACTCAACGACGGGAAAGAGACGGTTGAAAAAGTAGGGAAGACCGAGGTCCTTCACCATGGTTGCCAGATAGAGCATGCTGTAGACAAGGGTGAAATTGTACGAAAGGACGTCGGCGGTTTCCTCCTCTGTGCCGCTTCCGATGGGGATCGTGATGCCCGAGTCCGCCTGAATAGAAATGGGCCGCAGGTATTTCAGGTTGTCGGGGATGTCGCCGAGGCCCTTCCCCACGGAGAACCTCACCTCCACGGCGGGCAGTTCTTCCGCCCCGATGTCTTCGTCCCCCGTATTAATCTCACCTGCAAGGATCCCTGAGAAGATAAACTCGTGCATCGGGCTCTTGAAGAAGGCCTGCTTGATGAAGACCTCCAGGTTCTCGAACCCACTCTCGCTCTCCTCTTCCTCCTTTTCCCGAACGTAGCCGCTCTCAAACCCGATGCTCGTCCTCTCGAAGATGGTTTTCTCGACGAGAAACTCGTACTCGAACTCGTGACCTTCCTCGGTCGGGAGATACGAGGGCTTCGCGATGACGAACTCGTTGGCCGGATTGGCATCCTCTGTGGCGAAGGGCTCCGGGAACAACCGGGGCCCGACGATACCATGGGCAGAAGCCGCGGTACTGGTGGCCAGGACGAGCGTCGCAACGAGAGCGGCCAGCAGTCCCGTTAGTTTTGATTCGAATTTCAATCCACGGACGAATTTCACTGGAAATCCCTCCTGGCGTTGGATCGGCAAATAGACCCATCCAAATGGCAGTGAACCGCGCCAGGCGAGGACGCTATAGACGATCTTCCGAAGGCGGCAGAAGGTCAGCCTTGCCGCGGCCTAAGAGGGTAACCATCCTCGCCTGATGTGCGAAATCTCGGAATGTCCGAGCTGCACAGCCAGGATGGGTCAGGAGGGTCTTTCTCGGAGGTCGTTCACGAGGGGAAGGGCAAGAACAATGGGGGCGGTCGAAACAGCCCCCCGCTGCTCAGGGGGCCAAAGGCTTGTGAGTGATTGGACGATCCCTGGAACCTCGTGCCCATGCACGGTCAATTGGCCCGGATCGGAAGTCAGACGGCTTTTCGCTGAAACCAAAATCATTTCGTTCCAGTTGCCAACGGGGATGAGGACGATGAACCACTCCTGATCCTTGAAGGTGAGCTTGTGAAAATGGGGATCTACGGCGGGACGGGGGTGATCATGGGGAAGCCAAGGGGCGAACCTGATTGCCCCGGCAAGGCACAGGATGGCCACGATTCCGGCGATTGCCCTCTTCGCCGATCCTTTCAACACCTCTCCCCCCCGGTCGATTGCCCGCATGCGCCAAGCTGCTTCACCAATACAGTAATTTTACATCGCGGGGAGCCGGATGGGAAGTGTCAATCCGTAAGCCGGTTCTTGCAACAGCGCCGGGCCCATCGGGCATTCTACATCGGATCTATTGATTCGCAGGACCCCAGGAGGATCATTTGGTCCCGAGACAAGCGGATTTTCGATGGGTTCGGTATGCACCGCAACCGCCGGTCAGAACGAGCGGTTTCTTTTTGCGCGCCGCTGTCTGGACTGGGGCGTCATCAGGGAAAGAAAGGCCCGCTCCTGATTTTCCAGGTGGCGGACGACGCGCTTCTCCGCTCGGACGGGGTCCCGGCGGAGAAAGGCGGAGAGGATCCCCCGGTGTTCCCGCATGGACTGATCCAGGCGGTCCGGGACCTCATGGGAGAGAATGCGCGTCTTGACGATCTGGGACCTGACCCACTCCGCCAACTCCAGAAGACTCGCGTTGCCGCAGGCCGCAACGAAAGTCCGGTGGAACAGGTGGTTGTGGTGGTAGTAGCCGTCGATGTCGCCCTTGAGCCGGCACTTCTCCAAAGAGACGGTGATCCCGCGAAGCCGCTCCAGCTCTTCGTCCGTCATCCGGACGGCTGCCAGACGGGCCGCCAGCCCTTCCAGAACGGACGCGACGGCGTACAGGTCCCGGATCTCTTCCTCCGTCGGCTGGCTCACGAAGGCGCCCTTGTGGGGAACGAGGGAGATATATCCCTGCGCCTCCAACTCCTTCAGCGCTTCGCGAACGGAAGTCCGGCTAACGCCGAAGGTGGCCGTCAGGACCTTCTCAACCAGCCGCTGGCCTGCGCCGAGGCGTCCCTCCAAGATGGCCTTTCGGATCTCGGCCGCTACCGCCCGGCTCACCGGCCGGGGGCGGACCCGCTGGAAGCCCGGAAGGCTCGGCTGGGCGCCCGAATTCTCAGGCATACCCTTACACCACCCCTTCCGATTTAAGCGCCCCGATCTCCGAAGGAGAAAGCCCGAGGACGTCCGAGAGGATCTCCTCGTTGTGCTGGCCGAGTAGCGGCGGGGGCGTGCGGATGCGCGCCGGCGTCTCTGAGAGCTTGACGGGCGCGCCGGTGAGCTTCGTGCGGCCGGCCACCGGATGCTCCACCTCCACCACCATCTCTCTGGCCAACACCTGGGGATGCGTCAGGACGCGGTCCAGCGTGTTGATGGAGCCGCAGGGGACCCCGGCCGCGTCCAGCTTCTCCAGCCAGTACCCCCTCGGGTGGGCGATGAACATCTCGTCCAGGATCGCTTTCAGGTCGCCGTGGTGGCGCACCCGGTCGGCGTTCTTCTCATAGCGGGGGTCGTGAGCCAGTTCCGGCCGCTGGACGACCTCGCAGAACTTCTCCCACAGGGCGTCGTTGCCCACGCCGAGGTTGATGAATCCGTCGGCGCACTCGAAGGTCTCGTAGGGCACGATGCTGGGGTGGGCGTTGCCGAGCCGTTTCGGCGCCTTCCCGGTGGCGAAATAGATTCCCGCCTGGTAGGTCAGCAGGGCGACCTGGCCGTCCAACAGACCGATGTCCACCTTCTGCCCGGCGCCCGTCCGCTCCCTTGCGATCAGGGCCGCCAGGATGCCGTGGACGGCCAGCATGCCCGCCGTGATGTCGGCCATGGAGACCCCGACCTTCGCGGGCGGACCCTCCGGCGCGCCGGTGAGGCTCATCACGCCCCCCTCTCCCTGGGCCACGACGTCGTATCCCGGGCGCTTCGCCAGCGGGCCTGTATGGCCGAAGCCGGACACTGAGGCGTAGACAACGCGCGGGTTGATCTCCCGGATGCGCTCGTAGCCGAACCCCAGCTTCTCCATCGTCCCGGGCCGGAAGTTTTCGGCCACGACGTCCGACCGTTCGATGAGGTTCGTAAGGATCTCCTTCCCCTTCCCGCTTTTCAGGTCCAGGGTGAGGCTTTTCTTGTTTCGGTTGATGCTGAAGAAGTACGTGCTCTCGCCCTCCACGAAGGGCGGACCCCAGCCCCGCGTGTCGTCCCCCGTTCCGGGCATCTCGATCTTGATGACCTCCGCCCCCAGATCCGCCAGCATCATCGTCGCGTAGGGGCCCGCCAGGATGCGGGTGAGGTCCAGGACGCGGATTCCGTCCAGGGCGCCAGCCATAAAATTACCTCCGTCCGTCCGCTCAGCCTCCCCCCACCAACGACAGCAGCACGCCGGCGGCGATGGCCGAACCGATCACCCCGGCCACGTTGGGGCCCATGGCGTGCATGAGAAGGAAGTTGTGACGGTCCGCTTCCTGGCCGACCTTCTGCACGACCCTGGCCGCCATGGGAACGGCCGACACGCCCGCCGCCCCGATGAGGGGATTGATGGCGTCCTTCGAAAGGGCCGCCATGATCTTTCCGAAGACGACGCCCGTCGCCGTCCCGATGGAGAAGGCGACGAATCCCAAAACGATGATGAAGAGGGTTTCCATGTTCACGAACCGCTCCGCCGTCATCGACGCGCCGACCGAAAGGCCGAGGAGAATCGTGACGATGTTCAACAGCTCGTTCTCCGTCGTCCTCAGCAGGCGGTCCACCACACCGCATTCGCGGAACAGGTTGCCGAGCATCAACATTCCCACAAGGGGCGCAGCGGAGGGGAGAACCAGCCCGGTGAAGAACAGGCTGACGATGGGGAACAGGATCCGGGCCGGTTTGGACACCGGCTTGCGCTGGACCATCACCACCCTCCGCTCCGCGGGCGTCGTCAGGGCCTTCATGATGGGGGGTTGGATGATCGGAACCAGGGCCATGTAGGAATAGGCCGCGACAGCCACCGGGCCCAGGAGATGGGGGGCGAGCTTGGAGGTCAGGTAGATGGCTGTCGGGCCGTCCGCCCCCCCGATGATTCCGATGGAGCTTGCTTCTGCGGGGTTGAATCCCAACGCCAGCGCCCCGAGGAGAGTTCCAAAGATCCCGAACTGGGCGGCGGCGCCCAGGAAGATCGTCTTGGGGTTCGCCAGAAGGGGTCCGAAATCGGTGAGGGCGCCGATCCCCAGAAAGATGAGAGGCGGGAAGATGCCGAGCTTGACGCCGAAATAGAAGTAGTACAGCAGTCCGCCCTCTGCGAACATGCCGCCCATGGGGAGGTTGGAAAGCACGGCGCCGATCCCGATGGGCAGGAGCAGGAGCGGCTCGAACCCCTTGCGGATCGCCAGATAGACGAGGATCCCGCCGATGAGGAGCATCGTGGCGTGAGGCCACGCCAAGTTCCAAATCCCCGTTTGTCCCAGAAAACGAATGAGGGCGGAGCCCAGGACGTCCACCGTTCACCTTCTCCCGTTTCGAGTCAAGCCTGTTCAAGGCGGGCGAGGAGCTGACCCCCTTCCACCTTGTCACCCGGGTTCACGAGCACCTCGGCCACCTTGCCCTCTTGGTTCGCCTGGATTCGGGTCTCCATCTTCATGGCCTCCAGGATGCAGACCACCGTGTCGGGCTTGACCGCATCCCCTTCTTTGACGAGAACCTTGAGGATATTGCCCGGAAGAGGCGAAGTGACCTCGCCCGCCCGCCCGGCGGCGATTCCCGGACGCCGGCGCACCGGCGGGGCCGGAGCGCCCCGGCTGGCCTCGGACTCCTCGACCACTACGTCCACGAGGTGCTCCACCCCGTCTACGACCACCCGCAAATGCTCGGGACCGCCGGCCTCCTCAACGGCGACCTCGTACGTGACGTTTTTGTGAGTAATCGTGAACTTTCTCAAGACCCTTCCCTTCTGGAGAGGGCGGCGACCCGGCCTTCCATGACCCATCGAGACCGGTCGGGCCGCTCAACAGGTAGGAGAAACACCTGGGCGGCTTCGGCTTCCACGTAGGCGCCGACGGCCGCAGCGATGACGGGCAGGAGGTATTCCTCACCGCCGGCCTCGGCGCGCCCGACCGCCGACTTCCCAACATTCTGCGGTTTCTTGAAGGCGCTGCCGCCCTCCCAGCGTCCTACAAGCCAGTCGATCAGCTGGATGAGAGCGGCCAGGGCCCCCAGGGCGACAAACACCGTTCCCATGCCGATGACCGTCAACAAGATGCCCTGGCCCATCAAGTTCACGGCTCACTCTCCCATCCGTCTGGGGAGTCGGACCGGGGCCGCGGTTGCACGGGTCCGGTCACAAGGGGATATTCCCGTGCTTTTTGCGGGGCCGATTCTCCCGTTTTCCCTGGAGCATCTCGAGGGCGCGGAGAAGCTCCCGGCGCGTGTAGCGCGGCTCGATGATGGAGTCCACAAAGCCCAGGGCCGCCGCTGAATAAGGCGTGCAGAATTTTTTGCGAAACTCTTCGACCAGCTCTTGCCGTTTCACCTCGGGGTCCTCGGCGTTGGCGATCTCCCGCCGGAAGATGATGTTGGCCGCTCCCTCAGGGCCCATCACGGCGATCTCCGCCGTCGGATACGCCAGCACCCGGTCGAATCCCATGTCCCGGTTGCTGAAGGCGATGTAGGCCCCCCCATACGCCTTGCGAACGATGAGACTGATCTTGGGAACCGTCGCCTCCGAGTAAGCGTAGAGGACCTTGGCGCCATGCCGGATGATTCCGCCGAACTCCTGCTGCGACCCCGGAAGATAACCCGGGACGTCCACAAAGGTGATAATGGGTAAGTTGAAAGAGTCGCAGAAGCGCACCATCCGCGCCACTTTGTCCGAAGAGTCGATGTCCATGACCCCAGCCAGGACCGAGGGCTGGTTGCCGATGACGCCGACGGCAAAGCCGCCGAGCCGGGCAAACCCCACCACCACGTTCTTGGCGAAATCGGGGTGGACCTGGAGAAAATCGCCGTTATCGAAGACCCCTTCGATAAGGTCGTGGACATCGTAGGGTTCTGTCTGCCGTTCGGGGATGAGACGGTCGAGGGCCTCGTTCTCCATGGGTGGATAGTCCGCGGGCTCGCTCCTGGGGGGATCATCCACGTTGTTGGAGGGAAGGAAGCTCAGAAGCTTCTTCACCATCGACAGGCATTCCCGCTCGCTGGACAGGGTGAAGTGCGTAACTCCGCTGAGGCTGCCGTGGACGGCGGGGCCGCCCAAATCCTCGAAGGTGATGTCTTCGCCCGTAACGGCTTTGATCACGTCGGGACCCGTCACGAACATGTTGCTGATGCCCGTCACCATAAAGATAAAGTCACAGATTGCCGGCGAGTAAACCGCTCCCCCGGCGCAGGGACCCAGGATGACGGCGATTTGCGGGATGACGCCCGAGGCCAGGGTGTTGCGGCGGAAAATATTCCCGTAGCCGTTCAGGGAGCTGACGCCCTCGTGAATCCGCGCCCCGCCCGAGTCGTTGATCTGGATGAACGGGCAGCCGGTTTGCAGCGCCAGGTCCATGGCCCGGCAAATCTTCTCAGCGTGCATCTCGCCCAGCGAACCGCCGAGGGCGGTGAAATCTTGCGAAGAGAGATAGACCTGGTTCCCGTCGATCTTACCGGCTCCGGTCACGACGCCGTCGCCTGCGGTCCGGCGGCGGTCCATCCCGAAGTCGGTGCTTCGGGATTCAGCGAAGGCGTCCAGCTCCACGAAGGAGCCTTCGTCCAGGAGAAACTCGATCCGCTCCCGGGCGGTCATCTTCCCTCGAGCGTGCTGCTTTTCGGCGGCCTCGCGGCCGCCGCCCAAAAGGGCTTTCTGGGCTCGTTCCCGCAGCTCGTCAATGAGAGACTTCAAGGCGCTCCATCCTCATTTCCAAAACGGCAAGGACCTCTGCGGCCAGGTTGCCGCACGATTGAATGATTATCAGACAATAAGACAATTTTGCCGACCTGTCAAGGGGCTGTACTGGCTCAAGACATATGAGACACGGACGGTGAGCCCGCCCACTGGCGCGAGGGAGATTTGAGAGGAGACTTCTTTGCGGGGGGCGCTTTTTGGGCACTTGCGTGCCGGCCGAGCTGCGGTTG
>JBHIBA010000121.1:0-12549 GCA_046758845.1 Nitrospinota bacterium | reverse complement strand
CTGGCTGTTGCAGACCGCGGACCCCCTCCCAGGGCTCGTGGTCCCCCCAGCTCTCTAGAAAGGTGTGATCCGGCAGGATCAGGTGTGATGCGTTCGCCGTTTCATCCAGAAAGCTGGCAAAGCTGACCACCAGGGAGACCTTTTCGAGTGCCTTCTGAAAGCGCTCACCCTCCGGGAGAGTGAAGACCGGATTCACGCCGGACAAAAGGAGAAGGGAGATCTCCCCTGCCTCCATCGCCTCCAGGAGGTTCCGCATCTCGCCGTATGTCGAGGCCTGCCCGACCGCCGCGGTGGGACCAAAGTGGATCGTCTCGCCCACGTTGCCGACAACATAATTGAGCAGATTAACCGCCACGCAGGTTTCGGTTGCATTTGATGTCTTGGCGTCTGCCACGGCCAGGCTGGGGCGAGACCTGACAAAGGCGCGGGCCAGGGCGCGGACCTTATCGGGTGACACTCCAGTCTGCTCTGCCACAGCGTTCGGTGTAAAAGGCGTGACGAGCTTCAGGAGCGCCGTCTCCTCGTGAGTGGACAAGGACGTTGCCAGGCCCTCTGCGATAATGACATGCATCATACCTAAGGCTAAGAGACCTTCGGTTCCAGGTCGAACGGCGATCCACTCGTCGGCGTTGGCCCCGGTCAGAGAGAGGCGGGGGCCGATGTAAGCGAAGCGTCCCATGTGCCCCTGCCGGTAGGTCCGCATGGAGGCAAATTGACGCGCATACTCTACCGGTGAGAGCCACGTCTCGAGGAAGTCGGCCCCGAAGGAAAGGAGCAGCTCCGCCCGTTCAAGATCGTAGAAGGGGATGGCTGCGATACCGAATGCGGCCCGATTCGCCTCTCGGAGCGGCTCGTAGCTTATTGCCTCGTACCGAAGACGGCGGCCTCCTCCCAGGACCTGGAGCCACGTATCGACGAGCTGGTCCAGACTACCTGTGAGGAGTGGGGTGACACAGGCGATCCGATTTCCCTGTCCTTTGAGTTCGGCGAGGCGGCTGGCGAGCAGTCCTTCGCCTTCCTCCCACGAGATCGGACGCCATGTGCCATCCCTCCCCTTCCTCAGGGGGTGCCGGATCCGGTCCGGGTCATAAAGCCCTTGAAGGCTGGCCTGGCCCCGGGCGCAGAGGCGCCCATGGTTCACCGGGTGATCGGGGTTTCCCTCGACCTTGATGGCCCGTCCATCCATGGTCTTCACCAGCATCCCGCAGCCAGCAGGGCATTCCCGGCAGACCGTGGCGTACCAGGTGGCCTGACCCGGGATAATCTCTTCCGGGGGGACCACATACGGGATGAGCGTCTCGGGCGGCTGAGCCGAGCAGCCTACCATGGCGGCCGTGGCCCCCCCGATCCCGACTATCTTGAAGAAATCTCGCCGATTCACCTCCATCACTGTTCCTTCGGAACGCTGGAACGCTGGAACGCTAGCATGCTATGACGCTCAACCACATTAAGATATGACTCTTCTAGCATTCTAGCTTCCCTGCCTACTAGCATTCTAGCCTGTTACCGGTGGCAAATAGCACAGTCGATGCTCGCCTTCTTCTGTCGATGGCATCTTACGCAGAACTTCATGGTGAGCGCCTTGACCTGCTGCATCCGATCCATGGTTTCCACAGGGCCGTGACAGGTCCGACACTCGATTTCAGCCCGGACATGGGGCCAATGCTGAAAGAAGACAAAGTCGGGCATCCAGGTGACCTTCGACCAGGGGATCGGCTCTTTGCGGTCCCAGTATCCCTTGAGCTTTTGCACTTCGGGTTTGCCGGCCGCTGTGATCTTGTGGCAGCCCATACACCGCTCCACCGAGGGGATGCCAGCGACCGATGACCGTCGGGCGTTGACATGGCAGTAGAGGCACGGGATCTGGTTCTGCCCGGCGTGCGCCTTATGACTGAAGGTGATGGGCTGTTGCCGGGCCGCCTGGCGGCCGGAGGCCGCCACAAAAAAACCCATGGCTACCACGGCGAGAAGTACCGTCGTAGCTCCTGTAATGCGGAGCACCATCATCCCGTTTAATGGTTACTTGCCAGTCTTCGCAAGAGTTCTGATGTACGCCACCACGTTCCGGATCTCTTGGTCCTTGAGTTGGGCACCCCAGGGGGGCATAAGCGGGGATTTCCCTAAGCTGGCCCCGCCCCCCTTAATGATATCGAACAAGAACTGGTCCGATAGGGCGTGCATGCGTTTCCCGTCGGTATGATCCGCCGGCTTCGTCGGCAAGGTGGCGGCCGCCGGGCCATCTCCCTTCCCCGAATTCCCGTGACACGAGGCGCACAGGACACCGTACGTCTTCTTCCCAGCCTTTGGATCACCCTCTTGACCGGCAAAACTCCTCGGGGCAGCCATGACGAGGCAAACGAACAACACCAGAGACGTCAACCGTCTTCCAGCGTTTCTTTTCATGCTCCTCCTCCTTTTTAATTGAAATTTAAAAGGACTACACGAGTATCGAACCCCACTGTGACCAACCTCTATTATCTATAACAAAGACGTTCTGCACGCACAAGACATTCACAACTTCAGTAACGCTCGCGTAACTTTCCTCCCGAGGGACAGGGCTGACCCTCGTCCATACCCTCTTCCAGTGCACCATGCTCCTGTCTTGACCAAGAGGAGGAGCATCAGGACGGACGTTTTCGCAAGAACACTGTGTCGAAGGTGCGGATCCATGTGTACCCACGTCCCCGCACAGGCCGTCATCGTCTCGTCTCCCAGCGTCAAAAGCGCTTCCCCTCGCAGGATGTGGAGAATCGCGGGCTGCGGAGCACTGTGCTCGGTCAGCTCCTGTCCCGCCGCAAAGCCAAAGAGGACTGCCTTGAGCCGGTCATCGGTGTACAGGGTGCGACTCATGATGCTATCCGCCGGAATATCTGGCAGCAACTCGGATACATTGGCGAAGTAGGTGTATGTGTTCATCTCTTCCAGCTAGAGGCGCCCTCTCAAGATGCCATGCCAGTACATCAATGGCAGACCATAGGCCTTCAGCAGATACATGCTGTATCGTTCCTTCGACTGGTCGAAGGGGAACGATTCCTTTGGGTTACCATGATAGTCAAACTCCGCCATGATCAGGCGTCCGTAACCTGTGACTATCGGGCAGGCGGCGTAGCCGTCATAACGATCGGTAAGCGGTTTCCCCTGCATCGCCGCGACGAGATTCTTCACCAGGACGGGGGCTTGTTTGCGAATCGCAGCGCCCGTTCGGGAGGTGGGCAGGCTACTGACGTCCCCTAGCCCAAAAATGTTGGGGTAGCGAGCATGTTGGAGAGTGTATTTGTCAACGTCCACCCACCCGGCGGCATTAGCCAAGGGGCTCTGCTTCACAAAGTCGGGGGCACTCATGGGGGGTGTTACATGGATCATCTCAAACGGCAAAACGACGTTTTCGCCGGTGTCCAACCGCTCGAAGACAGCTTCTTTCGCGTCGGCCCGAATCTCAATGAGGTTGTGGTTATACCTGGTCTCGATGCCTTTGCGGGCGACAATTTCATCGAGCGCATTGGCGTACTTCTTGACCCCGAAAATCGCCTTACCTGCCGAGGCATAGATGACATTCGCCCGATCGCGGACGCCTGACTTTCGGAAGTAATCGTCGGCCAGATACATGATCTTTTGGGGCGCGCCCGCGCACTTGATCGGCGTGTTGGGGAAGTTGAAGATGGCGTCCCCCCCTTTGAAGTTCCTGATGTACTCCCATGTTGTGTCGACGTACTCGTAGGCGTAATTGCTGCAGATGCCGTATCGTCCGATGTTTCCCTTGAGCCCGCTAATCTTGTCCCAATCAATTTGAATGCCGGGCGCGACCACCAGGAAGTCATACCCTACCCTTTTCCCGTCACGGGTGAGGATGGTATTATCATTCGGCTCGAAGTCGATTACCGCATGCTGAATCCACGTGGTCCCGTCCGGAATGTACGATGCCTCGTCTCGTTCGGTGACCTCCTTGGGAAAAACGCCGGCGCCGATCAGCGTCCACAAGGTCTGGTAGTAATGTTTGCGGCAGGGCTCGATGACCGCAACGTCCGGGTTCTTCAGGGCCTTGCACAGTTGGGCTGCGACGCTGATGCCACCGTTGTCTCCGCCGACGATGACGACTTGATGGTGGGTTTTACCTTGCATAGCATAGACCTCCTGCAACCTGTTCGGGGCAGGTCTTCATATTCGTGGCCCCGCCTCTTTTGCTAGATCAGCCAAGGTCTTTCGTTGGAACCGCGCTAAGAGCCGGGGCTTTATCTGACTCCAGTCCCGATGTAGGAGACAGGGATCCCTGTCACCGCATCGGTCCCCCCAGAAGAGACAGCGCTCAAATAGATCCTCTCCCTCAATACTCTCGAGGATCTCGCGCAGGACGATCTTGCCGCCTGGCCTGGCCAACGTGTACCCTCGGTGACGGCCGCGGTGGGATCTCACCAGGCCCTGGCCCAAGAGCCTCTGAAAGATCTTAGAGAGAAAACCTGCAGGGATGCCCAGCGCCTCCGCGATCTCCGGTGCCGAACAGACTACCCCGTTTGGCCTCTGGGCCAGGAAGATCAGAGCCCGAAGGGCGTATTCCGTTTCCCGATGTAGCCGCATACCTTCCACCTATTGAGTCTACTGGCTGTGTTTTCCTCTACTTCCCCTCGAACACCCGTATTGCGGCCGGGTGGGTGGGGCAAAAGTACTCGCACACCCCGCAGCCGATGCACCCCTCTTTCACGGCAGGCCCCTTGCCATGCGCCGTTTTTTCCATCGAGATGGCGGCCGTTCCGAGCGGACAGCGGTCGACGCAATAATTGCAGCTCAGATCCACCCCCCCCCAGGCTAGGCATGTCGCGGCGCTGACCCGGGCGTGGCCGATGCGGATCGCCTCCCGGGAGACAGACGTAAGCGCCCCGCTCGGGCAGGCCGCCATGCAGGCAAGCTCTTCGCACGCGAGGCAGGGCGCTTCGTCCGGCACGATGATCGGGGCGAGGCGGTTGGGATCGTCCTCACGTGGGCGAAGCTGGATGGCGTCCGCCGGGCAGGCCTCCGCGCAGGCACCAATCCCGCAGCACAGGTCGAGGAATTCCTCTTCGGGGGCTGCCCCGGGCGGGCGAAGGAGGGGCAAGGGGGGCTCCGGAGGGAGCGGACGCGCCTCGCGAACGCCTTGGGCGACACTGCGCAAGATCACCAGCGGCGCCTCACGCAGAAAGGTCTTGCGGTCCATGGACTTCTCAGTCATTTCTTTCTCCGCTGGAACTTCCCCCTCAGAGAAGGCGGCGCGCTGGCCGATCCTCGACACCGTATGGGAGAACGTGAATCACCTTCGTTGGGACGGGGCATACCTCTTACGCGCCAGGTGCCACACGGACCCTTCCTCCACGCCGCAGCCGGACGCGGCGCCGATTCAACAAGATGAGAAGACCGAGCAGGACGGCGGCTCCCGTCACAATGTAGGGCGTCACTGCGGCGGACTCCCCTTCCACATCTACGAAGAGGCTACCGCGAATCTCGACCGCTGCAAGGCGGACCTCGTACTCCCCTGGTCCGGGCACCGCCTGACGGATGCGGTAGACTGCTTCCTCGAAGGGGCGCGGGTGATCAAAGGCCGCGATGCGTCGCCCCTCACGCCATATCTCGATAGAGAGCCGCCCGGTGTAACTCTGGTGAGTCCGGCTGTCGCTGAGACTGACATAAAACTGCACATCGTGCGGCGTGTCCGAGAGGTTGCGGCGCAGCCCTTCAAAAAAATAGCTGACGATCGTGACGTCGAAGTTCCCGATGCGCGCGCGCGTTTCATTCGTGGGTACCTGCGGATAGTTCTCGGCGTAGCCGTAGTGCGGCTGGCCGCGCATGTGGTGGGCCACCGCGGGGGTGGCGAGCAGCAGGGTGCCCGCGAGGACAAGGAATGTGATGGACTTGAACATGGGAAGAACCTCCGCGATGGCGGCGCTCCGGCGACGCGGGAAGCCAAGAGTGAGCAGACTGGACGGACAGACGGAAACGCAGAGCCCGCAGTTGTAGCACTCGGCCAGCGGGAAGGGTTCCGCCGGCTTCAGCCCCATCGGGCAGGCCTGGACGCAGGCCGCGCAGCCGTTGAGGCAGGGATCCTTGGCCTTCCGCACGCGCAGGGGGGCCGCCATAGCCGCCAGACCGAGCAGCCCCCCGGTGGGGCAGAGTGACCGGCACCAAACCCGGCGCGAGAAAAATAATTCGGCGAGGATGATCCCCGCGAAAAGCGGGGCGCCCGCCGTCGTCGTGCCGAAGACGAAAAGAGAAAAGACGTCCCGGCCGATCTGGAGATGGGGGAGAAAGTGCGCCCAAAGGGCGAGGTCCGCAAGCACGGCAGCAGTCACCCCCCCGAATAAGAGGCCCCACTTCAGCCAGCGGGGCAGCACAACGTCCGGCGGCCGGAGGCCGAAGCGCGGCAGGGCGCGCTTTCGCAGTAGGTCGAATCCTTCGAGTATCGTGTTCACGGGACAGAGCCAGCCGCAGAAGACCCGCCCCAATAGCACGGCCAGCAGCAGCGGCAGCGCCACCCCCGCAAGGAGAGCCGCCCAGGCCCCCGGCGCGCGCAGCGCCGTCTCGAGGGTGACCACGGGGTCGAGGAAGGTGACGCCGAATATCGAGAAGGACCCGAACCCGCCGACGATGGCCGTTGACGTTGCCGCTGGATCAGGCAGGGCACCTGCGGTGGCCGAGAAGAGCCGGAAGAGGACCCGCTCGAAGACCGTCCCCATGAGGGCGATGGTGTGATAGCCGCTCTTACCGTACTGTTGGTAGAGGACGCCGGCGTAGTTCAGCGCGGGCACTCCGAGGAGGAAGGCGAGCGCTGAGAACTGGACGGCGCGGCGCGGCCAACGGGGCATGATTTCAGACCTCCACCAATGCGATGCGGATAGCCTGGGGGATATGGATGCAGGCACGCTCGCAGAGGCCGCATCCCACACAGGCGTCCGTCACGATGGGTTGCTCGTAGAGGCCCGTCTTCATCGCGACGCCAGGGAACGGACAGGCCCGGATGCACACCCCGCAGGTGCGCTTCTGGTACGAGTAGCACATGGACTTATCGACATAGGCGCGCCCCATCTTGACGCGCGTGACGATTTTTTCATTGTCCGCTGGTATCGGTGTCAGGGCGTTTGTGGGGCAGATCTCGGTGCACTTCATGCAGAGCATGCACGCCTGCTCGCGCGGTACGATGTAAGGGGTGTTGAGGTCGCGAAGGCCGAAGCCGAGGCCGGCCATTCGGATGGCGGTGTTCGGACAGACGGCGGCACACCGCGCGCAGCGGATGCATCGTTGGAGGAACTCCGCCTCAGGCAACGCACCGGGAGGGCGGAGGAGGCTACGGAAGCGTGACCCGACCCGGGCGAACGCCCGCACGCCCGTGTTGAGCCAGAGAAAGACCCCTCCCAGCGCCCCCGCCCGCAGGAAGGTTCGCCGATTCAAATTCAATCCCACTGATTTCTCCGTTTCCCCCGAATCAGATCTTCTCGATCCGCGCCTTCAGGTGCTTGAAGTCCGCCTGCCCGGACACCGGATCAAAGGCGCGGTGCGAGACCGCGTTGACCATCCAGCGGTTCTTCTTTGGGTCCGCGCTGTCGGCCACGGAGAGATTCCACGGGGAGAAGAGCTGGCCCGGCATGACCTTATTTCGGGCCGGCTTGACCTTGCTCTTGGTGCCGATGCTCGCCCGTGCCTCGTAGCTCCCCCGCGGGGTGACGATGCGAACCCACTCGCCGTCCTGAACACGGAGCTGGCGGGCGTCGCGGTCATTCATCTCCACGTATTGCTCCGGGACGAGCCGGCGGGTGGTGGCCGCCCGGATCGTCTTCGTCGTATGGAAGTGCTCGAAGACCACGCCGAGGCTGAGCCAGAAGGGATACTTGTCCGCCTTCTTGATTTCCGTGATGGATTTTCCGTAGAAATCAAAATCGGGTAGCTCCGGGGTCAGCGCATTGTCGCGCATCTCAACGAGCACCTCGTAATGGTCGATCACGAAGAAATTCGGGTCCTTCCCGACCTTGTCGAGCTTGGAGATGATCTCCTTCGCCCGCGAGTAGTCCTGCTCCGTCATCTTGAATTTGGCCTTGCCGTCCTTCCGGCGGAAGGCCCCGTAGGGCTTGGCCTTCCATCCGACTTCCTGATCCATGTACTTGCGGGAAATGCCGCCCTTCTTCGCGTGCTCGTACGTGGGGGCGGGATAGAAGATGCCCTTGAGCTTGCGGAGCTGCTCGTAGGGGGAGATCTTGTCCCGCTTCTCCACTGCGAGAATGCCGGTCAGATCGGCATCGGTACCCTTGCTCGAACGGATGATGTGGCGGAAGACGTCTTCGGGGTCATACAGGCCGTTCGCCTTCTTCTGATAGGGGAACACCTTGTCCGGATCGAGCCCCAGCTTTGCCGCGATCTTCTTCCCCTCGTCGATGATGATGTCGAGGTCGGGCACGCAGTTCCTGGGCGGCTCCATCGCCTTGTCGGTGACGTACATGCGCCGCTCGCTGTTCTGGTAGACGCCCCACTTCTCTCCGTGGGTGGCCGCAGGGAAGACCACATCCGCATAAAGGATATTCGGCGCGTGGCGGTACGCCTCCGCCATGTAGGTGAAGGTCTTGGTGATCGCCGGCCGGATGAGGGTATTCACCTCGGGCATGTCGATGTGGGTGGCGTACGCGAACTGCATCACCTTGACTTCGCCTTTGAGGGCGCGCTCGAACATTCCGACCGCCATGCCCTTGTTGGGCGCGGCGGCGGTGACGTCGAGCCGGCCCGGTGGCAGCCCCCACATCGCGTTTATGTATTTCCGGTGCTTGGCGTTCTTGATCCCTTCGTTGAAGGGGAGCCTGCCGGTGAGCCCGCCCATGAGGCGCTCACTCATGGCGTTGGGCTGGCCCGTCATCGAGAAAGGCCCGCAGCCTGGCCGGCCGATGTTGCCGGTCAGCAGGTGGAGGTTGATCAGGTTGATGGTGCGGTGTTGGCCGTGGATGGACTGGTTGTAGCCGATCCCCCAGAAAGTAAGCACGCCGCCCCGGCCCCGCTGGCGGCCTTTCAAGGTGGCCTCGGCCCAGATGCGGGCGATCCGCCGGACGACCGAGGGGGCGATGCCCGTCCGGTCGACGACCTGTTCCGGGCTGTAGCGTGCCATGATGCCTTCGCGGTATTTGTCGAACCCTTCGGTGTGCTGGCGGATGAAGGCCTCGTCCACGGCCTGGGGGAACTCCTTCATCAAGACGTGGGCGATGGCGTTCTGGAGGGAGATGTCGCCGTTCGGGCGGATGGTGATGGAGAGGCTGTTGCTCGAATTGATCTGGGCGTAGCCGTCCATGGTCCCGGTGTAACGCGGGTCGACGATCATGGTCGGGATGTTGCGCTTCTCCTTCGAAGCGGCCACGCGCCAGAACAAGACGGGGTGTGAGCCGCGGGCGTTATGGCCCCAGTGATTAATGAAATCCGCCTCCTCGACGTCGGAGTAGTTGCCGGGCGGGTGGTCGCTGCCCAGGCTATGGATGTAACCGGTGACGGCGGAGGTCATACACATCCGAGCATTGGCCTCTATAGTGTTCGACTGGAGGACGCCCTTGTAGAAGACGTTGTCGAGCCACTGCTCCTCCATCGTGAGCTGGCCGGATTGATACACGCCGACGGCGTTGCCACCGTGCTTTTTCACCACGGCGGTGACCATGTCGGAGACGATCTCCATCCCCTCTTCCCACGTTCCCACCCGGAAGACATCGTCGTCGAAGCGCCCCTTCGTCTTCGAGACGTGGCCCGTCAGGGGATTCGACATGTCCTTCCGGATGAGAATTTTGTCCAGCCGGTCAACGTAGAGGGCTTCCGCGGCGGTCAGTCCCTTGATGCACTGCATGCCCTGGTTCACCGGGGAGTCCTTGTCCGGGACCGAGGCCACGATCTTCCCCTTCTCGACGACGAAGTAGGTGTGGCAGCCGACCCCGCAGTACGGGCACTGCGTCGGGACGAGCTTGCGCGTGTCGGTGGCCGCGGCTTCTGCCTCCCCGACGAAATGGAACAGCTCCTTGCCGCGGACGAGCTTTCCTCCCATGGCCATTCCGGTGGCCAAGGCGACTGTGGAAGTCTGTAGGAAGTCGCGTCGGTTCACTCTAGGCATTGTTATTCCCTCCAAGGATCTGGTGGCCCCGCGTCTTGCTTTTCCCACGAGCGGACATAGGCCACGATGTCGTTGATCTCTTCCTCACGGAGCTCGACGAAACCTTGCCTTCCCCTCAGATAGGCACCCATCGGGGTCCCTACGCGGCCGTACATCAGGGTTGCCTTGATGTAGCCGTCGGTGGCGGACTTCAGGAAACCTTGGTTGTTGAGCGAGGGCCCGGCATAGCCGGCGATCGCGCTGGTCACGTGGCCGCCACCCACCTGGGGCCCGCCTAGGCCGTCTCTTCCATGACAGCCGGAGCAGATCCCATCGAAGAGCAGCTTTCCGTTGGACACCGACCCGGCCACTCGCTTTATATTGATGCCCTTGTAATCCTGAACCTGCCAGCTTCGCACGTAGGTGGCGATCGACTCGATTTCCTCCTTCTTGAGAATGGCGGCGTAGGCGATCATCTGCCGGGGCAGGCGCCCGTAGAAAATCGAGCGGCGGATGTAGCCGGGGGGGGCGACCGTAAGAAAGCTTTGCAGGTTCAGGGGGTGTCCGATGCCGCCCTCACCGTCCGTGCCGTGGCAGGCAGCACAGTGCTGGAGATAGAGCAATCGACCTTCCGAGTAGGCGGTATTCCACCGGGAATCCCTCTCAAAGGCCGTCGCTCCCTCGTCGTGGAAGACAGGCCACCCCAG
Organism: Nitrospinota bacterium; assembly: GCA_046758845.1. Taxonomy (GTDB): domain Bacteria; phylum UBA8248; class UBA8248; order JACPRG01; genus JBHIBA01. The sequence goes on along the minus strand of JBHIBA010000121.1, from coordinate 1,776 downwards.
GGGGCCCCCGATGAGGAGCAAGACGAGCATTGCTAACAGGCTGACTTTTCGCATGAATCACCCCTCCCAATTTGTTCATCTTCTGGATGCTTCTCTCCCGTTGGCCAGGAAGATCAGAGCTTGAAAGGCATATTCCGTTTCGGGATGTTCCCACATGGTCTGAACGGACCTGTTGAGTCCACTGACTGTGGTGCCCTAGACACACAGCAAGCCCTATACCAGAAACGGAGACGAGCTCTGCAGTTGGCTAAATATCTGTTTCTAAGTGGAATTTACGCATGGCCCCCATGGGGGTTCCCTATGCTGCGGGACAGGCGTGCCTCAACGTATTTCTTCTGCTCAATCAAAATCGCTTCTAATTAGCGATCGGCAAAGGGAAGAGAGACATGGGGCACAGATGCACCAGGGGAGGACCGATGTTCGGGTATGTCCCATCGCCAGCTCTGCCGCCACCCCCGCTGAAGAGGTGAGGGCCGAGGGGGTATCCCCTCGGCCCTATAACTCGCCCCACGATTTTCATGGGCGTGGGCTCGGAGTCAAAATTCTTCCTCATCCTCGTGTTCGTCATGGATCCAGATGAGGTAATCCAATAGATCCTCTGAAAGGTCGAAGAAGGTCTTACTGACCTTGCTCTCTTTGTGGGCCAGGAGATAGGGGGGGCCTCCTGTTTGGAAGGTTCCCAGTCCGGGCTCATACGGGATCGCGACGCGGATTGGGATGCCGAAGGCCTGGCCCAGATCCTCCACGCTCTCGCCCCTGTACCGTCCTTCCATGTTTGAGACGAGACCGATGGGCGGGACAGAGCTGGCATCAAAGAACTTCCAGGGGCTTCTGATGCGCTCTCGTTCCCCATCTCCGGGACGTGTGACGATGAGCGAAGCCTCGATGGGAGGGAGAACTTCTGAGAGGTCCTCCGCCGCCTCGATCCCGGGTGGAAACTCGATCAGGAGAAGGTCGAGCTCCTCCCAATCGACCTGTCCAAGTGACCCCCGCACGACGTTCCAATCCGCCAGGCCTGCCATTCCCTGGGTGAAACGATCCCCCATGAGCATCTCCAAGGTGACGACCTTGACGTCCCCAAGGCCGCGAGCCGGACGAAAGCGGGGACCCCGCTCCTCTAACGCGTGGGTGTGCCCACCCAGCCTCTGGGGGAAGTTCGAGCCGCCGAGATCGAGGATTCCAATAGTAAGCGTACGCGAGAGCTCGAGGTCGGAATCCTCTAACTTCATATGCCTCAGGGCCAAGGCCAGATTCCATGTAAACGTGCTTACGCCGACCCCCGCTTTTGTGCCCGTGACGGCCACCTTGAACTCCACCGGCGCCATCAACTTTTTGAGCCGCTTCAGCGTCTCGGGCTGGTCCGGCTGAAGGGCGACGGGGCTTCTGAGTTCCCTTTCTGGAATTGCCATAATATCATCCTCCTGCGCGATCACTCCCGATCGCCTTCCTCTCGACTCCCATCAGGTCCTGTCCAGACCCCACGGAGTTAGACGATGTCCCTCCGGGCGAAGCTCATGGCTTCGAGGGATCGCTTGTAGGGCGACTCCCCGATCTTCTTGATCTTTGCCACCGCCAGCGTGAAGCGGTAGTGGTTACTGAGGGGGTCGGGCACTCGGGGGACGAGGTCATTGACAGAGTTGCTCATATTGTACTTCATGGCGGCCATCACCCCTTTCTTTATCGCCGGGGTGACGATGGCCACGGCCGAAATGGATGCCTTCGTCATCTTGATATGGCCGTTCTTCATGAGCCCGGTGAAGCTGTTGTCACCCCCCA
>JBHIBA010000120.1:0-12577 GCA_046758845.1 Nitrospinota bacterium | reverse complement strand
CCAGAATTCGTTCGCTCTTCGTCGCGATAGGAGTTTGCCCCCAAGCCTGCGAAAGGCAGAGAAATATGGAGACCGCAGATGGCATCGTCATCGGCGCCGGCCACAACGGCCTGATTTGCGCCGCCTATCTTGCAAGAGCCGGCCTCAAGATGGCCGTGATCGAACGCAACCCCGAGATCGGCGGCGGCTCGACCACCGATGAAGTCACGCTTCCAGGGTTTCGGCACAACCTCCACGCGAACTTTCACTTCGGCACCGTGGATTCCCCCTGGTTCCGGGATCTCGAGCTTTACCGGTACGGCTTTTCCTATATCCTGCCCACGGTCATGCTGGCCATGACATTTATGGACGGGACCTGCGCGACCTTTCATCAGGACCCGAAGAAAACCGCCGCTTCCATCGCCAAGATCTCTAAGCAGGACGCCGAAACCTTCCGCGCGCTTTATGACAGATACTCGGTCCAGATGCGGCCCTTGATCCTCTCCCTTGCTTTCTCTCCCCAACTCCCTTCTGATGAGATTTTGAACCGCTTGAAAGGTCCGGAGGCGGATGATCTGATTTCTTACGGAAAACTCTCAATCAACGAGGCTATTGAACGCACGTTCGAACACGAAAAGGTCCGCAACTGGTTCAGGCTCATCATCCATGCGCGCACGGTCGACTTCGACACGCCGGGAGCCGGAGGATTCTTCCCCGCCATTTTCTCGGGCCTGCACCGCACGGCCCTCGCCATGGGCGGCTCTCTCGAACTCCCGCGGTCGCTGGCCCGCATCGTAGAGGAGGGCGGCGGAACCATCGTGCGGGGCAAGACCGTGAAAGACATCGTCCTCAAATCGGGCGGGGCGCGCGAGGTCGTCCTGGACGACGGCGCCCGGTGGGAGGCCCGCCGATGCATTGTGAGCGCCATCGATGCGCCCCAAACCCTGGACCTGGCGGGAGAAGAGGCCTTCTCGGAGAATATTGTCAAGAAGCTGCGGGCGTGGAGATGGGGGGAGCACACACTTTGCACCATTCACCTCGCCCTGAACGAGCCACCGCGCTATGCCTCCTCGTCCTTCGACCCGGACGTCAGCCGCGCTTTCAACGTCTTCATGGGCCCCGAGACCACAGCGGAATTTGATGAGAACATGGCCGAGCTTGACCGGGGAGAGTTTCCCACGCGCCCCATGGGCAATGGCGCCTGTAACTCCCTCGTCGATCCGACCTACGCCCCAGCGGGCAAGCACGTCGCCTTCTGGTGGCCCTACGCGCGATTTGAGCTGAAAGGAGACCCCGCCAACTGGGACGGCTTCCGGGAGGAGGCGACTCAACGTCTGGTTGAAGCATGGCGCGGCTATGCGCCGAACCTGACGGAAGACAACATTCTCGGTGAGTATACTTTCACTCCCCTCGACATCTCTCGCAGAAATATAAACATGGTGCGCGGAGCCGTGCAATCCGGCGCATATGATCCGGACCAGAGCGGAATCAACCGCCCCCATCCCGAACTCTCGGGTTATCGCACGCCGGTTAAAGGTCTCTACCTCTGCGGGGCGACCACGGGTCCGGGGGGGGGGCCTCAGCGGGGCGCCGGGTTATGGGGCAGCCAATGTCATCGCGGAGGACCTCAAGATCCGCCCGTGGTGGAAGAAGGTCCCTGCGCCACAATGGCCTTTGAGAAAGAAGGCGACCAGAGGCAAGGCAAAGGGTTGACCAGGGGATCCAGGCCGGAGCGGGAAGGGTTACGAAAGGCGGCTACTGCAGACCTTCCGGTTCTCGGCCCTGCGGCATCAGGAAACTTGCGGGCAAGGCCTTAATTGCGCAGCGCCGCCGTATCGAATAAAGGAACTCCCATTGGTCCTCCAAGGGAAAACCGCCATCATCACGGGAGCTGCGTCGGGTATCGGCGCGGCCACGGCCGTTCGCTTCGCCAAAGAGGGGGCCAAGCTGACACTGGTGGATATAAACACGTCGGGGTTGACCAGGGTAGAGACGGAGTGTGGCAAACAGGGGGCAAAGGTTTTGGCGATCGGCGGGGACGCGTCGGACCTGGCCGCCATGGACGGTTTCGTGGCAGGTACCGTCAAGACGTTCGATGGGATCCACGTCCTCGTGAACTGTGCCGTCCATCGAGTGAGACGCCCGTTTCTGGATGTGGAGCCTGAGGAGTTCCGTCGGGTTCTCGAGGTCAACGTGACCGGTTACTATTTCCTCACGCAGAAAGTCATCCCCCACATGCTTCGGGCGGGCGGCGGCAGCGTCATCCACATTTCCTCTCAACTCGGCTTTGCGGCCATCCCTGACTATTCGCCCTACTGCACGTCCAAGGGGGCCGTCGTCAATATGACCCGCGCGCTGGCCATGGAGTTGGCCGAAAAAAACATCCGCGTCAACTCCGTCGCCCCAGGCCCGACGGACACCGCAGGATTAAGGAAAGCCCTGGATCAGAACCCCGAAATGTTGGATAAGCTGCTGGCGGATGTCCCCCTCCATCGCCTGGGCCGGCCTGAGGAGATAGCCGAGATTTGCCTATTTCTCGCCAGTGATGCCTCCAGCTACGTCACGGGTCACAACCTGGTTGCCGATGGCGGCTACCTGACCCACTGATCGGTGCGGTCGTCTACGTGGAGCTTCCCGGCCTACGCCGAGCTAGACGCACATCCCCTTCAGCAAAACCAGCCTTTGAGAGGAAAATCGTAACCTTCCGGCGGAGGGAGGCGGAATTCCCTGAAAATTCCGGAACTCTCCAGCAAGAACCCGTGTTCGGGCTTCGTCCCCCCAATTAATCTTCAGGGGGAACTGTCAGCCGCCGAGGTAGGCGCGCTTGACGTGCTCGTTTTGAAGAAGCTCGTTGGAGGGCCCGGAAAGCGAGACCTCGCCCGTCTCCAGGACGTAGCACGTTTCAGAGAGAGTCAGGGCCAGGAAGGCGTTCTGCTCCACGAGCAGCACCGTCGTCCCGGCCTGGTGGATCTCTTTGATGATTTTGGCGATCTGCTCGACGATGATGGGCGCAAGCCCCAGCGATGGCTCGTCGAACATCAGGATCTGGGGCCGCGACATCAGAGCCCTGGCGATGGCCAGCATCTGCTGTTCGCCGCCCGAGAGCGTCCCCGCCTTCTGGTGTTTCCGTTCTTCGGTCCAGGGGAAATACTGGTAGACCCGCTGTAAATCACCTCGAATTTCATCCTGGTCACCGCGCAGGTAGGCCCCAAGCTCCAGGTGCTCCAAAACGGTCATGTGGGGCCAGATCTTTCTTTCCTCGGGGCATTGGGCGATCCCGAGCCGAACGATCTCGCTGGAGCTGAGGATTTGGATGGCCTTTCCGTCCAGGAGGACCTCGCCGCGCCGGGGTTTCATGATGCCCGAGATGGTGCGCAGCGTCGTCGTCTTGCCCGCGCCGTTGGCGCCGATGATCCCCACCAGCGAGGCGTCGGGAACGGTGAGGCTGATCCCCTTGATGGCGTGGATGTTGCCGTAATAGCTATGGACTTCTTTGAGCTCGAGCACGCTGATAGCCTTCCCCGAGGTAGGCCTTGATCACCTCGGTGTCGTTCTGGATCTCGGCCGGGGTCCCCTCGGCGATCTTCTCTCCGTGGTCGAGAACAATGATTCGCTCGGAGATGTCCATCACCACGTTCATGTTGTGTTCGACCAGCAGGATGGTGATCCCCCGATCCCGAATTCGGCGGATGAGGTCCATCGCCCGGGACGATTCCTCCGCGTTCATCCCCGAGGCCGGCTCGTCGAGAAGCAGCAGGCGAGGCCTGGGGGCCAAACCCACGGCGATCTCCAAAAGCCGCTGGTCACCATAAGGGAGGCTTCGGGCCTCCACGTGGGCCTTGTCCGCAAGTCCGGTGAATTCTAAGATCTGGTCCGCCTCTTCCTGGAGCGCCCCGTCTTCTTCCTTCTTCGATTTCGTGTTCCACAGGATGTCCCACCAGCTGACGGAAGAACTGTGGTGCAAGCCCATCAGGACACCCTGGCGGACGCTGACGCTGGGGAAAACCATCGTCTTTTGAAACGTCCGGATGATTCCCAGGTCGGAAATGGCGTGCGTGGGCCTGCCGAGAAGGGATTCGCCCCGGTAGAGGACCTCCCCCTCGGTGGGCTGATAGAAGCCGGTCATGATGTTGAAGATGGTGGTCTTGCCCGCGCCGTTGGGACCGATGATGCTGAGGATCTCCCCCTCGTTCTGGCGGAAGGTGACGTCACTGACCGCCACGAGTCCGCCGAACTGCATAGTGAGACCCTTCACCTCAAGAAGGAGGCGGTCCTGGTTCATCCCACACGCGCCTCTTCCAGGGCCAGGCCCGCCGGGCGGCGGCCGATGCGCTTCCGGACCCAGGGGACGATCCCCTCGGGCATATAGAGAATCCCCAGAACAAGGATCAATCCAAACACCATGAGCTGAAGCTCGGCCGGCAGGGCCTTGCTCGTCACCAGGTGGGCCGGGGCCCACGACTGGCCCCAGAAAGGATTGGGCACGAAGCGGAGGGCCTCGGGCAGGCCGGTAAAGATGAGCGCCCCTACGACGGGTCCCAGGATCGTTGCCCGGCCGCCCAGGAGGACCATCGTCAGCATCTCAACGATGTGGATGAAGTCAAAAATGTCGGGGCTGACGTAGCTAAAGTAATGGGCATAAAGGCTTCCGGCCAGCCCGGCGAAGAAGGCGCCCAAAACGAAGGCGATCATCGAGTAGTGGAAGGCGCTCACGCCCACCGATTCGGCCAGGGGTTCGTTCTCCCGGATGGCTGTCAGAGCCCGCCCGATGCGGGAGTTCGCGACGCGATAGCACACGAAGACGGTGATGGCGCAGAAGACCAGGAGCAGATAGTAGAAGTTCGTCTTGAAGAAGAAGTCGATGGTCCCCACCCCCGGGATCACCAGCTTGGGCGAGGGGACGCCCGGGAGGCCGTTCTGCCCGTCGGTCAGGGAGACCCAGTTGTAGTGGACGAGTTGGATAATGAAGAGAAAAGCCAGGGTGATGATGACGAAGCGGTGACCCCTCACCTTCAAGATGAGGCGGCCCAACAGGAAGGCGAAGACCACGGAAAGCAAGCCGCCGGCGGGAAGGGCGAGCCAGAAGGACCAGCCCTTTTTCAGCGCCAGGAGGGCCGAGCAGTACGCCCCCAGCCCCCAGAAGGCCCCATGGCCCAGTGACAGCTGGCCCATGTAGCCCACCAGGAGGTTCAGGCCCGAAGCCAGCATTACGAAAAAGCCGGCGAGGATGATGAGGTGAAGGAAATACTCGTCGGGCGCAACCCAGGGCACGGCCAGCAAGATCGCCGTCCAGAAGACGCCCCACGCAATTCGCCGCGGACTCATTTCTCCCCGAAGATCCCCTGCGGCCTGAACAGAAGGAAGACGATGACGAACAGAAAGCCGAACGCGTCCTTATAATCGGAGGCGACGAAACCAGCCCCGAGGGCCTCGGCCACGCCGAGGCCCAGACCCGCGACGATCGCCCCCACGAAGGTCCCCATCCCGCCCAGGATCACGACGATGAACGCCTTCAACGTCGCGAAGCCGCCGGAGACGGGATCCAGCGGCTGGAAGGTGGACACCATGATGCCGGCGATGGCCGCCATTGCAGCCCCGACGGCGAAGGACCAGGTGTAAACCCGGTTGATCTCGATCCCCACCAGCGCCGCCGACTCCTTGTTCTGGAAAGTCGCCCGGACGGCCTTGCCGAGCCGGGTGTGGCGCAAAAGGACGTGGAAGGCCCCGATGCAAAGCCCCGTGACCACCAGAATGAACAGGCGGATGGGGGGCATGACCACCGGTCCCCACTCGAAGGGGTCCAAGCCGAAGGGCGTCGGCATCTGCCTCGGCCAGAAGCCCCAAATCGCCTGCGTGAGGTAGGCCAGGAAGATGGACAGGCCGATGGTCGCCATCGTGGCCGTCAGCAGCGGCTCTTCGCGAAGCTTCTTGAAAACGACCTTATCCAGAAACAATCCAAAGGCCATCGTGGCGATGGTGCCGATGATGAGGCCGAGAAAGTAATTGGCGATGACGGACTCAAAAACGGTGAACAGCTTCGCCAGCGTAAAGGCGAAGTAAGACCCGAGGACGAAGAACTCCCCGTGGGCGAAGTTGGCGATGTCCATCAGGCCGAAGATCATCGTCAGCCCGATGGCGATGAGGGCATAACCGCAACCGATGATCAGGCCCTGGACCGTGAGGCGGATGGCCAGCTCCATCGAAACCCCTTAGCTTGCGAAAACACACAAAAGAATGGTCCCGCCCGCCCTCCATCCGGAGGGCGGGCGGGACCATTGCGCAACGACCGCGGATTACGGCTTCTCAATGCGGACGGTCTTCATGATCTTAGGCTCGCCACCCACGTTCTTCGTCATGTAGTAGTCGAAACCGTAAGCCTGGTGACTGAAGGTTGGGTTGTCGTTCGATGTGAACATGAAGGTTCCCACGAGGCTGTCATAGTTGGTTTTCTCCAGGGCGTCGCGGATGGCCTTGCGGTCGGCGCTGCCCGCCCGCTTGATGGCCTGGACAATGATCCTCGTCACCGTGTCCCCGGCCGCGCTGTACTTCGTCGGGTTCTCTTTGTGCCTGGCCCTGTACTTCTTGACAAAGGCACGGTTCTTGGCGGTGTCGATGGTGTGGACGTATTCCACAAAGCCGATCGCGCCGTCACCGGCCTTGCCGGCGCCGCGGTAGAAGGGCGCCGTCGTCCAGGCCCCTTCGCCATAAATTTGCGCCTTCAGGCCCACTTCTTTCGCCTGCTTGGCGATGGCAATGCAGTGGGGCGTGTAGCAAGCCGAAATGATCCCATTCACTCCCAGCGCACGGGCCTTCGTCAGATACGTGCTCAGGTCCTTATCCTTACGATCGAAAATGAGGGTTTCGGCTACGGTTCCCCCTTTGGCCTTGATTTGGCTTCCGAACTCAGCGGCCACACCCCGGCCCCAGTCATCGTTGATCACGACGAAGGCCACCCGCTTGACCCCCCCCTTGATCAACTCCGGCGTCAGGGCTGCTGCGTACATCGCTGACGTTCCCTGGGCGCGGAAGAACCAGTCCGTCGCCTTTTGCGTCAGCTTGGGAGAGGTGGAAACGCCGGTGATCTGGGGGACGCGGTACTTGGCCGTGACGGGCTTGACGACCGCAGATGAGGACGAGCAGTAGGCCCCGAAAATGACGTTGACCTTATCCCGGACGATGAGCTTTTCGGCGGCGTTCGCCATTTTGGGCGGAACGCATTGACCGTCCTCGGGGACAAGCTCCAGCTTCTTTCCGATGACACCGCCCTTCGCGTTGATCTCCTCAACGGCCAGGCGCGCGCCGTTGAGAAGCGTGTTCCCTCCGAAGGAGACCGGTCCGGTCAGCGGCTGCACCAGACCGATCTTGATGGTATCCTGCGCCAGCGCCGCACCGCTTAGGCCCAGGCCCAAACCACACACGAGAATCAGCAACTTTTTGAACGGTTTCATGGAAAGCCCTCCTCCTGTCTCTATGGCGTTTAGATTTTCCTACAGGGTCATGGAAAGAAAGCACCCTGCTTCGCGCAACCGCCCCCCGAAAGGTTGGAACCTCCCTGCCTCGCCCTTCCTTTACCCGGAAAGACGGCGCGTCTGCCCTTCCCCGCTGAGATCGCAGGCTGTCTGTCCTGGATGCACAAAAACTGTAACGGATTCCCGTCGGCATGTCAATCATAGCACGCGGAATCCCGCGCGAGGCCAAGCTCAAGAGGATTCAATCCTCAAGTTGCCCATCGGGTCCACCCGGGCGGCCTGCCCGATGGGGACAACCGTCGTGCCCCCGAGCTCAGAGATCACTGCGGGACCCCTGACTTCTTCCCCCCGCAAAAGGTCCCGCCGGCCCACGTAGGCGGCTTCCACCTCCTTTCCCGCGAAGTAAGCCCGGCGGATCTTCACCGGGGGGGCGCCCCTGTCCCCAGGGGCCGGGAGTTCCCGGATTTGCGGCTTGGGAATCCTCCGCCTCAAAACGACCCGGAGGTTCAGGAATTCGATGGCCCGCTCGGGGTTGGCGAAAGAGTAGAGCCCGGTGTACTGCCCGACAAAACCCTCGTTGATGCGGGGCAAGTCCTCGGAGGTCAAGTCCCGGTCGGGGAGCGCCAGGTCCAGCGTGAAGGCCTGTCCGCGGTACCGGACGTCCGCGCTGCGGCGGACCTCCACCTCGGGAGTTCGGGACGGAAGACCGAGGTGCCTCAAGCACTCTTGTTCCATCCGTTTGAGGGCGGCGTTCATCGCGGGGACGTCTGCTGACAGCGTCGGCGTGAGGAAGGTCTGCGACCTCTCCTGGACCGGGTCGGACAGAAGCGTCCCCAGCGCCGAAAGCAATCCCGGATAGCGGGGAACGAGGACCTCCGGGATGCGCACCTCCTCCGCGATGTCGGCTGCATGAAGGGGACCGGCTCCCCCGTAGGCCACCAGTAAGATCTCCCGGGGGTCGATTCCCCGCTCGACCGACATGACCTGGATCGCCCGGGACATGGCCGCATTGGCAATGTCGATGATCCCCTGAGCCGCTTGGAGGACCGAGATGTTCAAGGGGCGGGCCACATGCTCTTCGATGCCCCTGTGCGCCGCCCCTGCGTCGAGCCGCAGGCCCTCTCCCAGGGAGGCTTCGACGTCGATCCTCCCCAGGACCAGATTGGCATCGGTCACGGTCGGATGCCGGCCTCCGCGGCCGTAGCAGGCGGGCCCCGGGTCGGCCCCGGCGCTCTCCGGCCCCACGCGCAAGAGTCCGCCCGCGTCGATCCACGCAAGGGAGCCGCCCCCGGCGCCGATGGAGTGTACGTCCACCATGGGAAGGCGCACGGGATAACCGGCGATCCGGCTCTCCAGCACCTTGGCCGGTACGCCGTCCGCCACCAGGCCCACGTCGCAGGAAGTCCCTCCCATGTCCATCGTGATCAGCGTCTGCCGGCCGACGGCCGCGCCGAACGCCGCCGCCCCGCTCACACCGGCCGCCGGTCCCGATAGGGCGCTCTGGATCGGGCGCCGCCGGGCTGTGTCGAAGGTCATGAGACCGCCGGCCGAATGCGTCATCATGAGGTGAACGTCCGGCCGAAGCATCCCCGCCAGGCCCTTGGAGAAGGCATCGAGATAGCGATCCATGACGGGCATGAGGGAGGCGTTGAGGGTGGTCAGACACAGACGCTCGTACTCCCGGTACTCGGAGAGGACCTCATGGGAGGTGGAGACGCGGAGGTCAGGGGCGATCTCGGCGATTCGCCCTTGGATCTCGGCCTCCGCATCCGGCGAGGCGTAGGCGTGCAGAAGAACCACCGCCACCGCCTTGACCCCATCGGCGAGAAAGTCGCCGGTGATCTCGTCCACTTCCTCCGCGCGAAGGGGCGAGAGCGTCTCTCCCCGGTAGTCGCTCCGCTGGCCGATCTCCCGGCGGAGCTCCCGGGGAATCAGAGGCTGCGCCTTTTCCTGGAGAAGGTTGTACATCTCCGGGCGGCGTTCCCGGCCGATCTCCAGCAGGTCGCGAAAGCCCCGGTTGGTGATCAGCCCGGTGCGCGCGGTCTTTCCCTCCAGGATGGCGTTGAGGGCGGTCGTCGTTCCCTGGATCAGGCTGACGATGGAATTTCCCGGCAGTCCGTGTTCCCTCAGCGCGCTCTGCAACCCGGAGAGGATCCCGTTCGCCAGGTCGTCCGGCTGGGTGAGGACCTTTTGAATGTGGAAGGCCCCCGATTCCTCTTCGAAGAGGACGATGTCGGTGAACGTTCCGCCGACGTCCACGCCGACGCGGACGCTCATTCGCGCCGCCCGCCCCCGGCGGGCAGAATGCCGCGCGCGCGCTTCTCGGGGGTGAAGTATCCCGCGCGGAGGTCTCTTTCGATCCAGGCCGGATCCCTCTTTTCGGGGGGACCGTACCCTCCGCCCGCAGTGGTCTCGATGACCATCGCCTCACCGGCGAGGGCGTGCGTCGTGGACTTGGATCGAAGCTCGCGCTCGCCGTTCTTTCCCTGGACCACATATCTCCCGTTTCGGCCGGGCTCCCCTCCGAGCACCCCCCACGGGGGCGTCCGGATGCGGTCGGCCAGGATGGTGATGGTCTGATCGGCCAAAAGCCGGTAGACCTTTCTCGCCCCCAACCCCCCCACCCACTGCCCCGCACCGCCGGAGTCGGGCAAGAACTCATAGCACTCGACCCGCAGGGGAAACTCGGCTTCCACCACCTCGATGGGGTTATTGGGGGTGTTGGAGATGTTGTTCCTCGATACCTTGAGGCCGTCATGTCCCTTCCGGCCGCCGCCGCCGCCCGAGTTCTGTTCGAGGATGACGAACGGACGGTTGCGAACCGTGTCATAGCCTCCGAAGGTCACGCAGTTGAAGGTCCCGCTGCCGGCCGCGCTCATCCGGTCCGGGGCGAACTGCGAGAAGCAGCCGACAAGGGTATCCACGATGCGCTGAGAGGTCTCCAGGCTGCCGCCCCCGACGGCCGCGGGCGGCCGGGCGTTCACGATCGTTCCCGCAGGCGCGAGGATCTCGACGGAGCGGAAGACGCCGGAGTTTGTGGGGATGTTGGGGTCAATGAGGCACTTCAGCGTGAAGTACGTAGCCGAGTGGGTCACCGAAAGCACGGCGTTCACCGGCCCGGGGCGCTGCGCGGCCGAATCCGTGAAGTCCACCTTCATGTCCTCGCCGGAGATGTCCACCCGCACCCGGATGGGCAGGGGGGCATCGGAGGACCCGTCGTCGTCCACGACATCCTCGAACGTGTAGACCCCGTCGGGGAGCTTCCCGATTTCCCGGCGCGTCCGCCGGTAGGAATAATCGATGATGGCCGCCATGAGCTCCTTCAGCTCGTCCTTGCCGAACTTCTTCGCCAGCTCGCGGAACCGCTGTTCGCCGACCCGGTTGGCGGCGAGCTGGGCCCGCAGGTCGCCCCGGATGTCGTCGGGGACCCGAACATTCGAAAGAATCAGCTCGAGCAAGTCCTCGCGGACCTCTCCCTCCTCCACCATCTTCATGGGCGGAAGACGGAGCCCCTCCTCGACGATGCTTTTCGCGTCGCCCGCGAGGCTTCCCGGGGCCCTTCCCCCGACGTCCGTCCAGTGGGCGATGACGGCGTTGTAGGCCAGGATCTCCCCATCCACGAAGACGGGCATGATGGTGGTGATGTCCGGCAAGTGGGAACCCCCGATGAAGGGGTCGTTGTGGATGGTGATGTCGCCGGGGCGGAGGTTCTCCGGTCCGACCCTGAGGATGGCGTTCTTCACCGCGTGCACCAGAAGACCCAGGTGGGAGGGAAGGTGATCGGCCTGGGCCACCATCTCCAAAGCGGGCGTGAAGAAGGCGCAGGAACGGTCGTCCCGTTCCTTGATGATGGTGGAAAAGGCCGCCCGCTTCATCTTCATCCCCATCTCTTCGGCGATGCCGATGATGCTCTGGCGGAAGACTTCCATCCGGATGGGATCGACGTCCACTTTCTTCGCCCCGATTCAGTTACCGGGTCTGCTCCTGACTACTTGTCGGCGTACTTTTCGACGATGTGCTTTTTGATGAGATCGAGCTGGTCGATCTCGTCGGTGATGGGGTTCAGGATCATGTACTGGGTTCCCAGCTCTACGTACTGGTCGATCCGCTTGTAGACGTCCTCGATAGTCCCGAAGAGGTAAGAGGCCATGAGATGGTCCAGACCCCGGTGCTTGCCCATCATGACCTGAAAGCGATTCTTCTGGGTCCCCAGGCACTTCTCCCGGCTGGAATCCTCTACGAGGTGAAGGAACTGACTGGCCACGTACTTCAGGGTGCCGGGGTCCCGCCCGTTGTCCCTCAGGTATTGTTTCACGATCTCGTAGTCTTCCCGGATATCTTCGGCGCCGCTGCCGCTGGAGCGGACGATCCAGGCGTCCGCTTGGAGGATCCGCCTCAGGACGGTGGGCTGGATCACGTTGGATTCCGGCGCGCCGGGCGCATGCGTCGCGGCTCCTCCTGCGACCCAGACCTCCGGCATCTTGGGCGGGAGGGGATCAAAATCCACGTCTTCAAAGCTGTAGAACTTGCCCTGGAAGCTCACGCGCCCCTCGGTGAGGAGCTTTCGTGCGGCCGCCAGGACCTCGTCGGTTCGCCGGCCCCGTTCCGAGATCTTGACGTGCAAGGTTTCATATTCCTTGGGGTCCCAACCGGCGCCCACGCCGAAGACATACCGCCCCCCGGAGAGATAATCGAGCGTCGCCACCTCTTTGGCCAGAAGAACCGGGTTGCGGAAAGGCAGGACCAGTATCGCCGTCCCGATCTTGATGGTCTTCGTGCACCCGGCCACAAAGGCCAGCGTCGTCATGGGCTCCAGCCACGAGACGGCGTAGATGAGGGGCGTTTTCAGGTAGTGGTCGATGACCCAACAGGCGTCAAAGCCCAGGTCCTCGCATCGCTGGACGTAGTCGCGGAGTCCCCCGGCCCGCTCGTGGGTCAGTTTCGGCCAGGCAATGGAAGGAATCCGAATCCCAAATTGCATCGTTCTCGCTCTCCCGTCACGCGGTCCGCATTTTTTCCCGTGCGGCGACTTTACCTTGCGCGCGATGTCCGGTCAACCATCTGTGCGGGGGGCGCTTTTTGTAAGGCGCCCCCCCGCGCCCCCCAGCAAAACTTTTGACGGCCCGGCA
>JBHIBA010000119.1:0-12629 GCA_046758845.1 Nitrospinota bacterium | reverse complement strand
AACCCAAAGCAGGCCCGGCCACGCAGTGCCGGGCCGTCAAAAGTTTTCCGGGGGGGTCCAGGGGGGGCCGGTTTTCAAAAAGGCCCCCCTGGGAATCCGGGTTTTCGCTTGACTGCCCGCGGTTCTGAAAATCAAAGGCCGCAGACGCGGGAGCGGTCGTCAGACATGTCCGGGCCTCCGGACCTCCCGGTAGTCCTGCGTCCCCAGAGAGGCCATCTCTCTTTCCAGGTCCAGCTCCGTCCGAAGGCCCATGGCGTGCAGGGCGTCGTTGGCCTCTTCCAGCGAGCGGGCTTCCCGGACGATGTGCGCCAGGGACCTCCCCCGCCCGGCCACGACTTGGGGGTCGAGGTAAAACGTGACGGCGCAAACGGGGCTCAGGCGGACGAAGCGAGTTCCCTGCCGGATGGCCTTGAGGCCCTGCTCTCCGCGGAAGCACTGGACGGGCAGGGCGCTGGCCTCGGTACCGACCGCCTTCGCCAGACCTTCCATCTCATCGGCGATGTCCGGCGTGATCCCCCACGCGCCCAAGAAACCCTTGGCGGCCGCCAGCTCGCTCAGGTTCTTGTCGATCTCCTCGGGACTCAGCTCGGCGTCGCTCCCGTAGCCGAGCACCCCCAACAGGGTCGGGACCTCGCGCTCCACCTCGGCGAGGGCGGCCACCACGACGGCGTCGCAGAGGGGACTGCGCAGGCCCTTCTCCTCGCCGGTGGCGATGGCGTCGCCGCCCACGTCTACGCCGACCACCCGGTCGATGTTGAGTTGCCGCGCGGCCTGGACGATCCCTTCCGCCAGGGCCTTCGGCCCGTGTTGGTTGGTGACGAGGATCGTGTCCTTTCCCGTGAGCTCCGCCACGCGCGCCTCGGTGAAGCGGACGCCGGCTCTGGTTCGGGCCTCCGGGCCGGCCCACCAGACGGTTGGGTGGATCGCGCGGACGCCCTCCACCTCCTCCAGTTTTCGGGAGCCGGGCGCCGGATCGAAGATGACCCGTTCCCAGGCCACCCCGCCGAGGATTGTCTCCGCGCCGAAGTTCTGGAGGAGGCGGGCCGTGGGGAGGGTTCCCACCACGTCGCCACCGCCGCCGATCCCGAGGACCAGCGCGCGCGTCGCGCCGCGAAGGAATTTCACGAAGCCGTCGGTGGATTGGAAAGACATGGAATAAATCATCTCATTTACTGCAATAAATACCAGGGAACTCCCCCGCCCTAGGGTTTTGTCGGACACTCGATTGATCCATCATGCATGCAGAAAGGAGTGCCCACACAAACGAACGCAAGCCAGCGGGGGCTTTAGCCCCCCCGCTACACCGCTCAACGTATCATCCGGGCGTCCGGGGTGACAATGATCGCTCTCAAGCCTGAATCGACGCGGCCCGGCGGGGGAGGCGGACCTTGCGCGGGGCGGCGAGCCAGACGAAGAGACAGCTCCCGCAAGTCGTGACGGCGACGACGAGAAACGCCGCCTGGTAGCTTTGGAGGGCGTCGAAAATCCAGCCCCCGAGCCAGGGACCGAAGGCCCCGCCCAGGCCGAATCCCGCCACCATCGCGCCCATGATGGAGCCGAAGTGCCTGCCCTGGAAGATGTCGGCCGCGATCGCCAGGAACAGGGGCGGCCTCGACCCGAACCCGAACCCATAAAAGACGACGAACCCGTAGAGCGGCCAGAGGGGGCCCTTCCCCAGGCTCATCAAAAGTCCCAGACCCACCAGCAGGGACAAGGTGCCCAAAAGGAAAATCCACTCTCTCCCCCAGCGGTCGGACGCGGCCCCCCAGAAAAACATCCCGGTGATGCCGAACAGGTAAACCAGGCCGAAGGAGGAGGCGGCCAACGCCTTAGAATGTCCCAGCCCCACCACGTGCGCCACCTGATGGACGACCATCAACTCTCCGGAGGTGGATTGCAGGAAGAAGGCGGCGCTCAGAAACCAGAATACGCGTGTCCTCAGGGCCTTGCGCAGCGTCCAGGTGTGCTCCGCCCAGGAGGGATCTACGACCTCCAAAGAGACTTTCTGCCCCCCGGAGAGCGCCTGGGGGCCCTCGTACCCCACGTCCTGGGGCCATTGCCGCTGAAAGAGGAGGATGATCGGCGTCAGGAGAAGAAAAGACCCGACCCCCAGAACGGAGAACGCCCAGCGCCATCCGAGCGTCGAGAGGAGGTATTGCGCCAGGGGGACCAGCGCCAGCGCGCCCGTTCCCATTCCGGAAAAGGCGATGGCCGAGGCGAAACCTCTCCCGCCCTCGAACCACCGGGCGACGATGATGGCGTTGGGGGCGTACTCGATCATCACGAGTCCGGCCGCCAGGACGACGCCGAGCAGGAGATAGAGCTGCCACAAGCTGGCGATGAACGAGGCGCCGAGAAAGCCCAACGCGACCACCGCCAGGGCGGCGGGCATGAGGCGTCTTGGGCCCCACACGTCCAGCAGCGACCCGGAGATCGGAGCCAAAGCCGCGTAGACCAGCCGGTGGATGGAGTAGATTCCAGCCGTTTCCGCCCGTCCCCATCCGAATTCCTCGAACAGGGCCACGTAGAAAACACTGAAGCTGTAGCGCAGTCCGAAGGCGATGGTGAGGGTCAATAGACAGATCCCCACCACCACCCATCCATAATAAAGGCGTTTCGGTTTGAGAATGGGGATCTCCGTGCGCTTTGTTCCGGGGGAAATCTGGCCCAGGCTCTTAGAATCCAGGGCGCAGAATTTAGTCGTAGCCCCGATCTGAGCGATGGGCCGTAGGCCTGAGCGGAGATCGGGGAGGCGAACAGACCGCGATTTCCGCTACGCTCAAATCGCGGCTACACCCCGTAAGGAAAAGCAAAAGGGAAAGCCTCGGCTTCCAATGGCTCAGCAACTCCGTCCGTTCTACGGGAGAAACTTTATCGTCGGGTCGTGAGAGGACGAGGCGCATCTGTCATTTCATGAGATTCTCGTACTCGTGCGGAATCGGGATGATCCAAGACGTGTTTTGGACGCCTAGATCACGCACGATGTAGCTTCGCCCGATTCTACGTTCTAGATAATCGGGCCAAACGCCGTAGACTTTTTGAAGCTCCGCCTTGCTTATCGTTCGTAGCTTCTTGGTTGTCTCGGTTTCGCAATAAATCACGTTACCGCCTTTATAGAGGAATGCGAACGAACTGCGCAGGTTTCCGGAGTGCTCGCTCCACTTTCGGGTGGTCCCAACGTGCACACGCGGTTCCGGGCCGGGAAGTTTGGAGAACTCATTCCGTAACCTTCGCCAAAATTGCTCGAAGGACACCATGTCGCCATGCCCTTTCCTCAGACTCCGAGGCATTCGTTACGCTAGAATCTCCAGAAGCGTCACCGGCCTGCCTCCTCGAAAGGAGCGGACGATGGCGTCCGCTGATGCCGCGCCCCTCATCCTCTCCCCCCGCTCACCCAGGCCGACCTGCTGTGCGAACGCCTCGGCCGGACTCCTCCGTCTCCCAGGATGCTGTCCCCAGGGGGCCCAACTTGGCGGAAGATCCCCTTATCGTCGGGGAATCGGGGCCGATTGCGATTCCTGGGACAGGGAGGAATTCGAAAGGGTCGTTACCCAATCAGCGTCCACTTCCGACTACGGTTCGGTTCGCCTTACGTTGACAGCTTTCAGCCCCTTTGGGTCCTCTTCTATGTCAAATTCTACGGATTCACCTTCTTTGAGCGTCCTGAACCCCTGACCAGCGATGGCAGAGAAATGGACAAAGACGTCGGCTCCGCCCTCTTGGGTGATAAATCCGTAACCCTTGCTCTCGTTGAACCATTTAACGACGCCCTTTGGCATGCTCCTCGATACCTCCGACCCCTGCTTGGAAAAACCCGCGGAGACCCTTTCTCCGCGAACCTACAGATGACTCATCGGATCCGAATCGGTTGAAGGATTCAAGAGGCTGTCCGAGAGGTCTCCCTTGGCGGCATGCGCCCGGTTGATCCATTGGCGCCATTTTATTCGATCTTGGTGACCTTAATCGTGAAGGTCAGGGTCTTGCCGGCCAACGGGTGATTAAAGTCGAGGATGACGGTTTCCGCCTTTACTTCGTGGACCCGGAAACGCTGGGGAGTCCCTGACGGCCCCCGGCCGACCAGCTCTTTCCCCGGCTCGCGCAGGTTCTCCGGGATCTGGGATTTGTTCACCTCTAGAAAGGCATTGGAATTCACCGCTCCGTAAGCCTCCTCAGGCTTCAGCGTAAAAACCTTGGTCTCGCCAAGCTTCACGCCCAAAATGGCCGCCTGAACGGCGGGGAGGATATCAGCAGAGCCTTGGGTATAGGTGAGCGGCTCCCTCCCCACATTGGTGTCGACCTCCTTCTTGTCCGGAAGGGAAACGGAGTATTCGATTGAAACGCGTTTGCCAATGGCAACGGCTTGCGACCCCTCCTCTGCGCTTGCAGCCTTTTGGTCGATCGAAAGGGGGGCGACGACAAAAGCAATGAGAAGCAAGAAGGCTCCCACGGCCTGTCTTTGCAGATTCATTCTCTGGATTCCTTTCAAAAGGACAACAAAACCCTTCCCGACTCCTGAGGCGTCCCAAGCGCTCTTCCGGCCAGGGGAGAGGGGCTGACCCCTGCCCCGCATGAAGACCTCTTTCGGCGGGAACCTTGGGGGCGAAAGGCGGACGGACACAGGTTGAACGGGTGATTTTCCGGTAGGAGCAGTTCTCCGGTTCCCCTTGCCTTCAAACACTTTTCCCGTATGGCCGCCGCCAAGGTGGAAGGCGATACCCACGGGGATCCCGGAGAATCCTGGCGACCACCACTCCGGCGAGCAAGAGAACGACCGGCGCTGCCTAAACGAACAAAGTCACCTCTTACCCGCTCGTTGTCAACCCATGGTGACAAAAATCCACTCGAAAAGCAATTCTTTTTGGCCGGTCTTCAAAGAGACCGATCCCGGGGGAGATCGATGGGGCGGATGCCCCGGCGCCCCTGTCCTTCTTTGCGGCAGAATGATCGGCGCGGGCAGGGGCGCGGCCATCTCCACCCCCGGGATTATGTGAACGCCCGTCCTCGCATGGCCTCAAGGACCCTTTCCGGTGTCAAGGGGATGGTCCTGATCTGGACGCCGATGGCGTCGTAAATGGCGTTGGCGACGGCGGCCGCCGTCGGGGCGAGTCCGGGCTCCCCCACACCCTTGGCCCCCCAGGGGCCATCGGGGTTCGCCTCTTCGACGACCATGGAGACCAGGGACGGCATGTCGAGGGTGCAGGGAATTTTGTAATCCATGAGGTTCGGGTTCACCACCACCCCGTTCTCGAGGTGCATCTCTTCAAACAGGGACTGTCCGAGCCCTTGTCCCAGGGCCCCTTCGATCTGCCCGGTGCAACCGTCGGGGTTGATGGCTTTGCCGACGTCATGCGCCGCGGTCATCTTGAGGATCTCAACCTCTCCGGTTTGTTCATCCACCTCCACATCCGCCGCCTGAGCGGCGAACATCCAGAAGGAGCCGGGTTGGGTCCCCTGCCCTGTCTCCGGATCGAGCCCGGTGACGTCGACCGGCGTGTAATGGCCGCGCCCGAGGACGGGTCCACCGACGTGCTTGCCGTCGGGGCCCTGAACCCCCAGCGCCACGTCCGCAAAAGAGACGGAGCGCTCGGGAGCCCCCCGTGGGAAGATCCGTCCGTTCTGCGTTTCCAGGTCCTCCGGTGCGGCCTCCAAAGCGACGGCGGCCACGCGGAAGAGCTGCTGTTTGGCATCCTCGGCCGCCTGGCGGATGGCATTGCCGTCGAAGAAGGTGGTCTTACTGGAGGAGGTTTCCCACCCGTAGGGCGACACACCGGTGTCCGGATGCGCCACCGAGACCATGCCGGGGTCGAGGCCGAGAGCCTCCCCCGCAATCTGCCGCAAGATGGTGTGCGCCCCCTGGCCGTGCTCCACGGCGCTCGTCAGAAGGGCCGCGCTGCCGTCCTCGTTGATTTTGATGCCGCATTGCACGTGGGCGTATCCGATGCTGAACTTGTACATGCAGGCGAGGCCGTGTCCCCGACGTTTGCCCGGCGCCGCCGGCCCTTTCTTATCGCCCAGCGCCTCGGCGGCCCGCCGGATGCATTCCTTCAGGCCCACGCCCTTCAGGGTCTGGCCCGTCGCCGTGACGTCTCCGGTCTCCACCCCATTGCGGAGTCTCAGTTCTACAGGGTCGATCCCGAGGTCGCGGCCGATGCGCTCCATCTGGCTCTCGTAGGCGAAGCACACCTCCGGAATGCCGAATCCCCGGTAGGCCCCGGCCACGGGCTTGTTGGTGTAGACGCAGTACGAGTCAATCCGGACGTTCGGGATTCGGTACGGACCGATCGAGGAAATGCCGGCGGCTCGGGAAACCAGGATCTCATAGTCTCCGTAGGCTCCCGTGTCCCAGACGAGACGGAGTTCTCTGGCCAGAAAGTCCCCGTTGCGCTTGACGCCCGTCTTGCAAGTGACATTCACCGGCTGTCGGACGAAGGTCGAGACGAACTCCTCCTCACGCGTCATCTCCAGACGCACGGGGAGGTTGTCGGCCTGTAGCGCCAGAGTCCCGGCCAGGCCCTCCGTGAGCCCGCTGATCTTGCCGCCAAAGGCGCCGCCGACATACGTGCAGATGATGCGGACGTCGCTTTGGGGGAGCTTCAGGCCTTTGGCCACATGCTCCCGTGCCAGGTACAGTCCCTGGGTGCTGCTCCAGATGGTGAGTTTGCCCTGGGGGGAGAATCGGGCGGTGCAGACGTGGGGCTCCATACAGACGTGCTGGACCATGGGGATTTCGTAGGTGTCTTCCACGACGAGGTCCGATTTCTGGAAGGCCTCTTCGACGTTCCCTTTGCGAACACGAGTGAGGTTGGCGATGTTCGTTCCGGGTTGCGGGACGAGGACATGCGCGTTGTAAGAGTACTTGTCCGCGTCCGGATGGATGAGGGGCGCGCCGGGCGCCATGGCCTCCTCCGGGTCGAAAAGGGGCGGGAGGTCTTCGTACTCGACGCGGATCAGGCCCAGCGCCTCCAGGGCGGTGTCTTCGTCGACGGCGGCCACGCCGGCCACGGCCTCTCCCACGTAGCGGACTCGGTCCACGCCGTAGACGGTCTGATCGGCCAGGTGCATCCCCCAACGGGAGTCGGGATAGTCGCGTCCTGTAACGACAGCCCTCACGCCCCGAAGGCGCTTCGCCCGCCCTACGTCAATGTTCAAGATTCTGGCATGAGGAACTGGGCTTCTGAGGATCTTCGCGTGGAGCGTGCGGGGAAGAGCCAAGTCCGTTGCGTAGATCGCCAGCCCCCTCGCTTTGTCGTAGCCGTCTCCCCTCTCGTAGGAGGCCCCGACCCAGGTTAGGTCCATTATCGCGTTTCCCCTCTATAGATGAACGGTGGAGGGTTTATTTTCCCAGGTCTCTGCAAAAATTCAATGGGCTTTGTACCTGAATCCCTCAGTGATGGCGCGTTGATGGACAAAGAAGAGGCGGTCTAACTCCATCGAGACTTTTACGTTCTCCGCATTATTGCGACTGCAAAAAATCGGTAGTGCGTCAGTTTGAAACGGATTAAGTCCCGTACGCAGCTTTGCCCACGGCTTTTTCATCATTTGGTGTAGCCCCGATCTGAGCGAGGGCCTAGGTCCGAGCGGAGATCGGGGCGCGCCCGGCCGCGATTTCCGCTGGTGGGGCGGGCATTCGGGTCGGTGACCCCTTGCCCGCCGCCGGGCTGGAAGCCCGGCCTACCGAATCGCGGCTACACCGGAGGAAGGCAGGGGTCATTCAGCAAACTGACCCACTACCAATAAATCACCTTCATCAAAAGGGGGGTCGCCGCGGTCCTCGTTAGGTTTGACAATGAAATGCTGGAAATGTAAGAGGGTGCATGAATCGGGGTCAGATGAGCATGGAAGGGGCCGTTGGCACAGTGGCCCCTTGTCCCTAGAGCAATCATTCGCCCGAATCGGCATAAATCAATGAACTCTTGCAGGGGGGCTTGCTGGCGGTTGCCCCAGGAGAATTCCGCATGCCTTTCGATGACCCCCGGAATTTTTGCGAATACCTAGAGGAAAGGAAGGAGCTCGTCCGGATTCGCGGCGAGGTGGACCCGGCGTACGAAATCGGGGCCTACATCCGCAAGACTTCGGACCAGCAGGGGCCGGCCCTCCTGTTCGAGAATGTAAAAGGAACCAACATGCCGATGGTGGGGGGGGTCTTCGCCACGCGGCGGCGAATCCTCCTGGCCCTGGAGTCCGATTCGGAAAACATTTACGAACGCTTCGACAGCGGCGTCAAGAATCCCCTTCCACCCCGTCTTGTGGATACGGCCCCCTGTAAGGAAGTCATCCTAAGAGGGGACGACGTGGACCTCGGGAAATTCCCCATCCCGGTTTATTCCGAGCAGGACGGAGGCGCCTTCGTCACACATGGCATCCAGATCAGCAAAGACCCGGAGGACGGTACGAAGAACGCCTCCATTTACCGGATGCACTTTCGGGGCAAACGCGAATTCAGCATCCACGCGGAGAAGCATCACCATTTGACGCTCCAGTTTGCCAAGGCCGAGGCCAAGGGCCAGTCTCTCGAGGTGGCCGTGGCCATGGGATGCGACCCCGTGGTGATGCTGGCCACCCAGGTGGGGGCCCCTTACGGGGTGGATGAACTTGAGATCGCCGGCGGTCTGCGGGGAAAGCCCGTGGACGTGGTGAAGTGCGAGACGGTGGACATAGAGGTGCCCGCGACCTCGGAGATCGTCTTCGAGGGCCGTCTCCTCCCCCATCGAAGAGAGCAACAAGGTCCTTTCGGAGAGTATAGCGGGTACTATGGCGAGATCACGCACTCTCCGGTCATAGAGGTCACGGCCATCACGCACCGGGGTAACCCCGTCTATCACGCCGGCCTCACGGGCATGCCCATGACCGAAAACCACTTCCTCAAGCAGATCCCCCACGAGGTCACGTTGTACCAGGACCTGAAATCCAGGTTCCGCGGGATCCAAAAGGTTCACTACACGGCGGCGGGCTGCTGCGATTTCATGGTTTTCATCAGCATGAAGCCGCAGGGCTTCCCGGGTGAAGCCCGCAGCGTGATTCTGGCCGCCCTGGCGAGTCCCAAACGCCCCAAGTTCGTTGTCGTCGTCGACGACGACATCGACGTCTTCGATCACATCCAGGTTCTGTGGGCCATCTCCACCCGAACCCGGCCGGCGGACGACCTCATCATCATCCCCAGTTACAACACCCCCGCTCTGGACCCGTCGTTTTCGCAGCATGAATTGGGATCGGCGCTGGGGATCGACGCCACGCGCCCCTTTGGTCGGCCGTTCGCTGATGTGCCCGCTTTCCGGGGGATGGACCGTGTTCCGGATCTACTCGCCTTGATGCGCGAGGGGACTTCATGACGCGGGGCGTCGGACAACGACCTCGTTCGGGATGAAGAGACTGCGGCCGCGAGGCAACGGCAGGGTCCGGAAGTTTGGAACGTGGGATCATCTGAAAGTCGCCCCAGCAGGGAGGGAGCGTTTGACAAGAAAGGAGCCCGTAACGTGGCCAAAGATTTAAGGACTTTCATCGATTTGGTGGAGCGGAAACAGCCGGGGGGCGTCCGCCGGGTCAAGCGGGAAATCAGCGCCGTGTATGAGCTCTGTGGCATTCTTCGCAAGCTTCAATACCGGGGGGAGGTCCCCATTGTCATCTTTGAAAACGTGAAAGGCTCTGAAATGCCGGTCGTCACGAATCTCATCGCGGACGACCCTAAGCTTGCCCTGACGCTCGAAGTCTCTGAAAGAGAGCTTCTCCATGCGTACGTCGAACGCGAGAAAAACCCTATCCCCCCTGAAAAGGTCAAGGACGGGCCGGTGAAGGGGCGGGTGTTCACGGGCAAGGACGTGGACCTCTATCGTCTTCCCATGACCATGCAGTGTGAGAAGGACAGCGGCGCTTTCATCACGGCCGGGGTGACGATTTGCCGCGACCCCGATACCGGCGCTTTCAATTCCGGCATCTACCGACAGATGCGCCACGAGCGGAACCTCCTGGGGATGAGCTTCGAGCCGCAGTCTCACCTGGGATACTGCTACCGGAAGATGGAAAAGCAGGGGAAGGGCCTCCCCATCGTCACCTACCTCGGGCACCATCCCGCCACCCTTCTGGGCAGTCAGTCACGGCTTCCTTTCGGGGGGGATGAGATGACCGTGATGGGCGGGCTGATGGAGGAGCCGCTCGAACTGGCGCCTTGCGAGACCCAAGACCTCATGGTCCCCGCCCATGCGGAGATCGCCATCGAGGGCGTCATCCGGCCCTATGAGCGGCGCTGGGAGGGGCCGTTCGGAGAATATACCTGGTACTACGGCTACGCGCGAAACAGCCCCGTCTTTGAGGTCACCGCAATTACTCACCGCGAAAAGCCCTACTATCAAGATCTCTTCAGCGTATTCCCAGAGCACTTGTTGGCGGGTCGGGTCGGGCGCGAGGCCATCCTCTTTGAAAAGGTGCGAGCCAGCTGCCCCTCTGTCATAGACGTTGCGATGCCCCTGTCGGGGGTGTGTCGGCTGACGGCCTACGTCCAGATCAACAAACAGTTTGACGGCGAGGCCAAGATGGCGGCGTTGGCGGCGCTGGCTTCGGACGCCTTCGTCAAACTGGTGGTCGTGGTCGACAAGGACGTCGATGTCCACAATGAGAAGGAGGTCATGTGGGCCGTCGCCACGCGGACGCAGCCCGACCAGGACACGTTCTTTGTCCCCAACTCCGTCGGCTCCCGTCTCGACCCGTCGGGTTATTCCATCTGGAGCCGGCACGAACGCAACGGCATGAACACCAAGTGGGCCATCGACGCGACGATGCCGATTGAAGCCCCCTTCGAGGAGCTGGCCGAGGTGCCGAAGGACGTCTTGGACCGCATCGACCTGGGGGATTACTTCGAGGATCTGAAGGAGGCGCACTGACATGGGAGAATCGAACACCGGAGCGGAAATCGCGGAACTTCGTCAGGCCCTGGCCGTTCTCCACCTGGACCTTCTCCTGCACAAGGGCCTTTCGTCCAGCGCCCGTTGGAGGGCCGAGCGGGGCGTGGATGTCGCACTGTTTGAGTTCGGCGCGGCCGAACGAGTCCTGGCGGACACCCCTTGGCCGGAGGGCGTACGCAAGGCGGCGCAGACCCTCGGCAAGGCCCTCATCGGGTATCGGGAGTCCATCGCCGCCTTTGACGCAACCCGGGAGAACTTTTTCCGGACACTGCTCAATGACGGGCTTTGGGGACTCAAGGAAGCCATATTCGGCTGGCCCAGGGAGCGCCCCGCATAGTGCTTGGTTGCTTAAGTCCGGGTAACACTTTTCGGTTGTTTCCGGGTGGCCGATTTCTCTCTACCCCCCGGCGTAGCCGCGATTTGAGCGCAGGGCCATAGGCCCAAGCGGAAATCGCGGGATCGTTAAGGGCCAGGGAGGACAGTGCATCGGGCATCTTGCCTGGCAAGCGCCGCCCCGATCTCCGCTCCGGGCTGCGCCCGCGGGGTCTGCGACCCCTCGCTCAGATCGGGGCTACGACGCGACACAAATTTTCGCAACCAAGCATTAGGGGGAAGGGATATCGTGGATGTGAGGACGGATTTCCGGGGATCCGTACAGGGCAGGATTTTGGTGTGGACAAGTGAAACCCAGGGAGAGGGAAAATGAAGACTTCGGTGGCCTTTCTCGCTGCGTTTTTGTTCTGGGGGGTCGGCTTTTCCGGGCAAGTCGGCGCGGCGAAACAAACCTTTCTGCTCGACTGGATTATCTATGGGAAACATGCCCCCTTCTTTGTGGCCCAGGACAAGGGTTTCTTCAAGAAGGTCGGGCTGGACGTCGATTTCAAGCGCGGCTTCGGCTCGGGCGACACCATCCGGAAGGTCGGAGCAAAAGCCGCCCTGCTGGGGTTCGCGGACGCGAGCACGTTGGTCAACGCACGGGCCAACAGCGACGTTCCCGTGAAGGAAGTCGCCATCATCCACGCGAAGTCCCTGGAGATCGTGGGCTTCCTCAAGGAGAAGGGTTACAAGACGCCGAAGGATCTGGTCGGCCAGCGGTACGGGAACCCGCCGACCAACCGCTGCTGCTTTCCGGCCCTGGCGGGCGCCAATGGGTTTCCCCCCGATTCCATAAAAGAGGTCGGGATGGAGATCGGCTCCCTGGTCCCCTCCCTCCTGGCGGGCAAGGTGGACTTCATCGCCCTGTTTGCGACGGAGTTGCCGACCCTCCGGGCCAAGGCGGCCAGCATCGGCAAGGAGGTCGGCGCTTTCTATTTCGCCGACTGGGGCGTGGACGCATACAACAACGGCGTCGTCGTCCACGAGGACAGCATCAGGTCCAATCCTCAATTCGTCCGAAACGCCGTCAGGGCCGTCGTGGATGCCTGGGCATGGTCAATAGTGAACGTGGATGAGACGGTCAAGAACTTTCTCAAGTACGCGCCGGGGATGAGCGAGCCGCTGATCCGCGGACACCTCGCCATCGCCGTGAACCACCTGTTTGACGAGGGCGTCAGACGCCACGGACTGGGCTACATGGACCATCAGAAGATGGACGCCACCGTCGATATGCTCACGAAATATCAAGGGCTGAAGAAACGCATCCGGGCCGAGGACATGTACACGAACCGCTTCCTCCCCCAGTGGCCGGCCATCAAGGCCGCCCTCGGGGACAAGGCCAGATAGGACGGAAAGGGA
>JBHIBA010000118.1:0-12658 GCA_046758845.1 Nitrospinota bacterium | reverse complement strand
CCATGAACTCTCACCGGCTCAGGGTCTTTGTCTCCGTGGCCGGGCATAGAAGCTACACCCGAGCGGCGGATGAGCTGGCTCTCACTCAGCCGGCGGTCTCGATTCAGGTTCGTCAGCTCGAGAGCAGTCTGGGGATGCGCCTCTTTGAACGACTCGGTAAACAGGTCCACCTCACGGAGGCCGGAGAAAGCCTCCTTCCCTACGCAAAGCAGGTCCTCGGTCTCATGGACGAGGCGCGGGGCGCGCTCGAGGCCCTCTCGGGCCTGGCGGGGGGTCGGATTCGACTGGGGGCCAGCACGACCATCGGGATTTACCTCCTCCCTCCCTCCCTTCGGACCTTCAAGGAGAAATATCCCGACGTGAGGATTTCCCTTCGGATCGCCAACACGAGACAGATCGAGGAGGGGATCGCCCTCAATGAACTGGATCTGGGCTTTGTCGGCGAACGCCCGGCGGGCAAGGAACTCGCGGTGAGACCTTACCTCTCGGACGAGCTCGTCTTAATCGTGCGCCCCGGGCACCCCTGGGCGGGCAGGCGGTGGGTGGATTGTCGGGAATTGTCGGGCGGTCCCGTGATCGTTCGGGAGCCTGGGTCCGCCACGCGGCGCGCCGCCCTGGAGGCCCTTCAGTCGAAAGGGGTGCGTCCCGAACCGGCGATGGAGCTGGAACACCCGGAGGCCATCAAACGGGCCGTGGAGGCGGGGCTAGGAATCTCCTTGGTGTCCAAGTTCACGGTGGCCGAAGAGGTGAAATCGGGTAGGCTGAAGGCCCTGAAGGTTCGTTCCGTCAGGCTCAAGCGAGACCTCAGCATTGTCCATCACAAGGACAAATTGTTAAGCCCGTCCATGCGCGCCTTCCTTCAGGCGGTCGAAGAAACTCCGACGAGGTAAAGGATCGGGGACGAAGGGGGACATGCCTCTTGGGAGAATGGCTGCCGGCCGAAGGGAGCCCCTCTTAGGGGTATGTTTTATCTCGATCGTTCTTCGCGGGCGTAGGGGATGCAGAGCGCCGCTGGGGCGCCCAGGCGCCTGCGGACGGACCCACCTGATCTTGTCCCCTGGGCATCGAATCTGGTTCCCTTCAACTTTGGGTCTCCCGGGGGAGGATTTTCTCCAGTTCCTCTATCATAAGAGGAAGGTCCTGATCCACAATCTTCCAAAGGATGTCCATGTCCACAGAATCGTACCCATGAATCAGCCGGTTTCGGAGGCCAACGATTTGAGGCCAGGGGATAACCGGATGGCGGGTACGGGTGTCTTCCGAGACGCGGTTTGCTGCCTCGCCAACAAATTCAACCAGACGAACCAACGCCAGGCTCAGGATTCGGTCTAAATCGAGGTCCCCTCGATCCCTACCATGTAGAAAAGTCACCGCTTCCCGGGCGTGATCCAGCATGTGCTGCATCCGGAGGGTGTCGTCATGCCGAGGCATAGAGCTCCTCGGCTTCGCTGAGGACCTTATCTCGGAAGTGATCGCTCAAAAAACCCGGCGTGTTCAAGTCCACTTTGGACCCCACAATTTCGGAAAGTTCCTCCTGCATCCCGAAAAAGGCCAATCCTGGCATGTGCCCCGGCTCGAATTCCACCAGGACGTCCACGTCGCTCCCGGCCTGGAAGTCCTCCCGCAGGACGGACCCGAAAAGTGCCAGCCTGCGGATATGGTGCCGCCTACAGAAATCGGCAACTTTGTCTTGGGGAATGTTAATCTTCGCGCGGGTCATGGCCGCTCGCGACTTCCCAGATGCTGCTGATTCTGAAACGTCTAAGCGATTGAGCTCCGAACGACTGTGCGATCCACATCCCCATATGTACTTCGGCCTCTCCTTTCTGTCAGCGAAATCTGCGTGACCTGTGGGATTGCGAATGGGGTAATCGGTGGACTATCTCGATCGTTCTTCGCGGGCGTAGGGGATGCAGAGGGCCGCCGGGGCGCCCAGGCGCCTGCGGACGGACTCGCGCGTGGCCACGACCAGGATCCCGATGGTCAGCACGTAAGGCAGCATCATGAGGAAGTGGGCGGGAACGGCCGAGCCGACGGCCTGGATTCGAAGCTGCAAGGCGTCCGCCCCCCCGAACAGGTACGCCCCGAAGAAGGCCTTCAAGGGGTTCCAGCCGGCGAAGATGACCAGGGCGATGGCGATCCATCCGCGCCCCGCCGTCATCTGCTCGATCCACATGGTCGTGTAGGCCAAGGACAGATAAGCGCCCCCGATGCCCGCCAAGGCGCCGCCGACCACCACGCATCCGTAGCGGGTGGCCATCACGCGAACCCCCAGCGAATCGGCCGTGTCGGGATTCTCCCCCACTGACCGGATGGAAAGCCCCAGATGCGTCTTGAACATGACCCACCAGGTCAACGGAACGAGGAGGTAGGAAAAATAGACCAGGGCGTCCTGTTGAAAGAGGATCCGGCCGATATAAGGGATCTGGGAGAGGCCCGGGACCGACAGTGAGGCGAAGCCCGGGGCGAGTTGGCCGATCATGGGTTGTCCGAAAAATCCGCTCAGTCCCGTTCCGAAGACCGTCAGCGTCAAGCCGGTTACGATCTGATCGGCCCGGAGGCTGATGGTGATGTAGGCGTGGATGAGAGAGATCAGGGCGCCCATCATCGCCGCCGCGACGACGCCGGCCAGCGGGCTCTGCACCAGGAAGCTGGTGTAGAAGCCCGCGATGGCCCCCACCAGCATCATCCCTTCCACGCCGAGGTTCAGAATGCCCGAGCGCTCCGCGTAGATCTCACCAACACAGGCGAAGAGAATGGGCGTGCCCGAGCGGACGGCCGCCTGCAGGATGGAGATGAGCAGGTCACCGTAGTCCAACGGCCGCCTCCGTGCGCCGGAAGACCACGCGGTATCTGGACAAGATCTCGCCTCCCAGGACGAAGAAAAGGATGAGCGCCTGGATGATCAACACGATGTTCACCGGCAGCTTCATGGTGATCTGGACCGCTTCGCCCCCGACGTACAGGCCTCCCAGGAGCACCGCCACGAGGACCACGCCCCAGGGGTTTCGCCGGGCCAGCCAGGCCACGATGATGGCCGTGTAGCCATAGGGGGCGTTTGGGGGGGAAATGCCGTGCAGCAACCGGAGCTGAATCCCCGAGACCTCCACCATTCCCGCCAGCCCGGAGAGCCCTCCGCTGATGAGCATGACCAGGATGATGTTTCGCCGGGTGTTCATCCCGGCATACTGGGCTGCATGGGGATTTTCGCCCATCACCGCGATCTCATAGCCCCAACGGCTTCGCTCCTGAAGGAAATACAACAGCACCGCCGCGGCCAAACCGAACAGGATGCCCAGGTGGACCCGGGTGTCTCCAAACCGGAGAAGTTGCGCGCCTTCAGGAAACTGTCGGGTCAGGGGAAAGTTCAGGGTCCCCGGGTCCTTCCAAGGGCCGTAGACCAGGAAGTCCACCCACAGGATCGCCACATAATTCATCAGAAGCGTCGTGATGATCTCATTGACGTTCAGCCGGACTTTCAGGAAAGCGGGGATCAAGGCCCAGAGGGCGCCGGCAATCATGCTGACGATCATCATGGTGGGGATCATCAGCCACGCCGATCCCTCCCATCCGGTGAGGACGATGTAGGTGGCGGCAAAGGCGCCCATGTGAAACTGGCCTTCGGCCCCGATGTTCCAGAAGAGCATCTTGAAGGTAATCATCACCCCCAGGCCGCAAAGCAACAGGGGCGTGGCCTTCACCAGGGTTTCGGAGAACCCGTAGGAAGTGCCGAATGCCTCGGAGAACATCTCCCAATAGGCCACCAACGGATTTTTCCCCGCCGCCAGAAGGATCAAGGCGCTGACGATGAGGGCGAGGGCGACCGATGCCACCGGGACTACGTATTCCAGGGCCTTCGAGCGCTCGAGCCGCATCTCCAGACGGACGGCGGCCATCAGCCCGCCTCCTCACCGGAAGGGGTCCGCTCCAGCGCGGGCCGCGCTTGATCGCCCAGCCGTTTCGCCCCCGCCATCATCAGGCCGAGCGTTTCGATGTCGGCCTCCTCCACCGGAAGGATTCCCACGATCTCCCCGCCGAACAGGACGGCGATCCGGTCGCTCAGGGAGAGCAGCTCCTCCAGGTCTTCCGAGATGAGGACGATGGCGGTGCCCGCTAGGCGGTGGCTGTCCAGGGTCTCGCGGATGAAGGCGGTCGCGCCCACATCGAGGCCCCGCGTGGGATACATGACGACGAAGAGCTTGTGTTCGGTTGAAATCTCACGGGCCAGGATCACTTTTTGCAGATTACCGCCCGAGAGCAGGCGCACAGGGGTGGAGTGGCCGGGCGTCATGATGTGGTATTGCTCAATGAGCCGGTCGGCGTACGAATCCACCACGGGCTGGTTGAGGAAAGGGCCGCTCGCGAACTCGTCTTCCCGGTACCGCTTGAGAACGACGTTGTCCGACAGGGAGAGGTTCCCCACCGTGGCTACGCCGTTCCGATCGGCCGGGACGTAGCTCACCCCCGCCTCGATGAACTCTCGCGGGGTGGCCCCGCCCATCTCCCGGCCGCCGATCCGGGTGACGCCGCCGGTGGTGGGCCGAAGCCCGGTGATGGCCTCCGCCAGTTCCTGTTGACCGTTGCCGGCCACGCCGGCGAAACCCAAAATCTCTCCGGCCGAGACCGAGAAACTGGTCCCCCGTAAGGCGGGCAGGCCCCGGTCATTCAGCGCCGTCAGGCCCTCCACCTCCAGGACGGACTCACCCTTCCGGGCGCTCTCCCGGTGGATGTCGAACAGGACTTCTCGGCCCACCATCATTTTTGACAGGTTCCGTTTGTCTGTCTCCTTCGGAGTCACCGTTCCCACGACCCGCCCACCTCGTAGAACTGTGATGCGGTGAGAGATCGACATGACCTCGTCGAGCTTGTGCGAGATGAAAACGATGGAGTGGGCCTCGGCGGCCATGGCCCGGAGGGTCTCAAACAGCTCGCTGGCTTCCTGGGGGGTCAGGACCGCGGTTGGTTCGTCCAGGATGAGGATCTTGGCGCCCCGGAAAAGGATTTTCAGAATTTCTACGCGCTGCTGCTCACCGATGGACAGTTGCCAGATGTAGGCTTGGGGGTCCACCTTGAGGCCGTAGCGCTCGGCGAGGCGGGCGGTCTCGGCCTCCACTTCGTTCAGGTTGAGCCTCCAGGACTTGCCGCCCAGACCGAGAATGATGTTTTCCGCGACTGTGTGGGACGGGACAAGCTTGAAGTGCTGGTGGACCATCCCGATGCCCAGGGCGATGGCGTCCCTGGGGGACCGCAAGTGGACGGATTTGCCGCCGATGGCGATCTGCCCGGCGTCGGCCCGGTAGATCCCGGTCAGGATGTTCATCAGGGTGCTCTTGCCGGCGCCGTTCTCTCCGAGGAGGGTATGGATCTCCCCTTCGAGGATTTCCAAATTCACCGAATCGTTGGCCACCACTCCGGGGAACCGTTTGCAAATCCCCTGCATGGAGACGGCGACCTTGCGATCGGTCACTTATGCCCCCTCAAGTTCACAGAAAGTCGGCTCTGCGCAATTCCGGGCTCCGGGGAAACCTCCGAGGGAAACCCCTCGAAGGCGGGCCCGACACACGCCAGAGCCTGGCCCCGTAGGATAAGCCAATAGGGGCAATTCGGGACAGAGATTATTTGGGGACCTTGCCGACAACCCCCTCGACGAAGTAGTTCATGCTCAGCATGTCCTTGTCGGACATACGCCCGGACGCAAGCCGAACCTTCCCGCTCTGGTCCTTGATGGGGCCGTGGTGAGCTACATCGAAGACGTCATAGACCCCGCGGGTTAAATTAACCTTGGCGTCGATCACGAGGTCCCTGACG
Organism: Nitrospinota bacterium; assembly: GCA_046758845.1. Lineage (GTDB taxonomy): Bacteria > UBA8248 > UBA8248 > JACPRG01 > JBHIBA01. Next base: position 6,850 of record JBHIBA010000118.1, on the reverse strand, counting down.
GAATTGGGCACCATCTTTCCGAAGGGGGCGATGTCCACCACGCCTTCCTTCAGGCCGCCCCAGTATTGATAACTCTTCCAGGTCCCTTTGTGGACCTCTTGGGCGACCTTCTTGTAAACGACCGCCCAGTTCCACACGGGCGCGGTCAGGTGGGCCTTCGGGGCGAACGACGACATGTCGGAATTATAGCCGATGCTGTAGCGGCCCCGCTTCTCGGCAGCCTGCTGAGGTGCGGGAGTGTCCTGGTGCTGGGCGATCACGTCGGCGTTGATGTCCAGCAAGCTCTCGCCCGCTTCGCGCTCCTTGGCGGGGTCGTACCAGGTCTGGGTCCAGACGACGTGCACCTTGGCCCAGGGGTTCACCGACCGGACCCCCAGGGTGAACGCGTTGATCCCCCGGATCACTTCCGGGATGGGGTGCGCCGCCACATAGCCGATGATGTTCGATTTGGTCATCTTCCCGGCGACGATCCCGGCCAGATAGCGCGGCTGGTACATCCGGCCGAAGTACGTGCCCACGTTCTTGGCGGTCTTGAAACCGGAGCAGTGCATGAAGACCACGTTGGGACTGCGCTTGGCGACGTTGATGGTGGGGTCCATATAACCAAAGCTGGTCGTGAAGATGAGGTTGTACCCCTTGCGCACGTACTGGTTGATGACGCGCTCGGCCTCCGCCCCCTCGGGAACGGCTTCCGTAAAGGCCGTCTTCACATAGGGCAGGGCCTTTTCCAACGCCTTGCGCGCGTTGTCGTGAGCCAACGTCCAGCCCGCGTCCCCCACCGGGCTGACGTACACGAAGGCCGCCTTGATTTTGGCTTGAGGCTTGATGGCGTACGCGCCGGGGGACGACGCCAGCGCGATCAGGAAAACAGACAAAATGGCGATGCTCAGTAACTTCCAGCGGTGGCTCATCGTTTTCTCCTCCTACGCTGAGACCCTGATCTCCATGCACGACCCCCACCCAGAAAGGGAGCCGGAGCCAGTGGCAGAGAAGTTTTGGAGTGATCCGGTTCTAACACTTCAATGAACACCTGTCAACGACGGAGAATTCCCGAACCATCCGGCCTTAAGCCGGGCGATGTCATTGCCATTTGCGAAGAAAGAGCGGCTTGCGAGAGCTGTTGAAACCCTCTTGTCGCTTGAGGATTTTCCGCGGCGTTGCCCTCGGGGTTTTTTTCAGCCGGAATCGGAGAGGGGAGATGCCGAGCACCGGGAAATTGCAGTATCCTTGCGATAGGATGGGCGGGTTTCGGGCGGCCCACCGTTTTCCCCGCGGGGGTCTCACAGGTCGGTGAAGCGATGAGTTCGACTCCGTTTTCAGGGGCCGTTTCGGTCTCGGGCCGGGTGCGGCGAACCTCGTTCGGTTCCATCACGTTGTGGTGCCTGGCAGGCGGCGTGGCCCTGGCCATGCTGCTCCCTGCCGTGTACTTGGTGGTTCGCTCGCTGGACGGTCCGCTGGGGCAATTCTCCCATACCGTGTGGAGACCCGTCGTGGGCCGTTACTTTGTCAATACGTTGGGCCTGGCTGCGGTGACGACGTTCTTCGCGTGTCTCATCGGAATTATCGCAGGCTGGGTGACGGCGCGGTCGGACTTACCGGGCGCTAGGGTGTGGGCCGTGTTGTTGAATATGCCGCTGGCCGTCCCGTCCTACATCGGGGCCTACGCTTATTTGGCGGCCTTCGGCCCGAACACTTGGATCGGAAAGGGTTTCCTCGGGCCCCTGGGCCTGACGGTGAGAGAGAGCTTCTGGGGAGCGGCGTTGCTCTTGACCTCTTTGACGTATCCCTATGTGTTGTTGCCCGTCCGCTCACAGTTGGCCAGGATGGACCCGGGGCTGTTTGAGGCTTCCCGAAGCTTGGGCTTAGGCTTTTGGAAGACCTTCATTCGGGTGATGCTGCCGTTGCTTCGTCCCGCCGTCATGGCGGGCGGGTTGCTCGTGGCCCTTTACGTCATCAGCGACTTCGGGGCCGTCGCAATGCTGGAGTTCCGCTCTTTCACCTACGTGATCTTTCTCGAGCAGGAATCCTTGTTCAACCGCCAGCGGGCCGCCATTTTGTCTCTCTTCCTCGTCGTTCTCACGCTGGTCATCCTGGCCGCCGAGATGCTCTGGCGCAGCCGCGGGCGGTATGAAGTGCGGGGGGTTCGAACCTTGATCTCCCGTCCTCGGGTGCCTTTGGGCCTGTGGAAGGGGCCGGCGCTGGCGTTTTGCGGGCTGATCCTGACGCTGGGACTCATCATTCCTGCCGGGACCGTCGGGTACTGGTTCTTGCAAGGGTTGGGAGACCCCACTCTCGACCTGAGTTGGGTGTGGAGATCGACCTGGGATTCCGTCCGGGCCTCCGTGCTGGCGGCGGCGGCGTGCGCGGTTGCGGCGATTCCCGTCGCGGTTCTCAGCGTTCGCCGGCCGGGAAATCGGAGCCTCCTGGTCGAGCGGGCCACCTATACCGGCTTCGCCCTGCCGGGTCTGGTCGTCGCACTGGCGCTGGTGTATTTTTCACTCTTTGTTCCCCAGCAGTTCGCCTCCTTGGGGGTGATGCTCGGGTTGGAGCCCCGAGTCGCCCGGAACCTGTCGCGATCTTTCGACCTTTACCAGACGTTGCCAGTGCTCATCTTCGCTTATGTCGTTCTCTTCCTCCCCCAGGCGGTCGGCTCGACCCGCGCGTCTCTTTTGCAGGTCCCCGTGACCCTGGAGGAAGCGGGCCGGAGCCTGGGCCGCTCGGTCCGCAACGTGTTTCGAACCATTACGCTGCCACTGGTTTTTCCCGGCGTTCTGTCCGGAGCGGCGCTCGTCTTCTTGACGACGATCAAGGAGTTGCCCGCCACCCTCCTGTTGAGCCCGATTGGGTTTCGGCCGCTGGCCGCGATGGTTTTCGACCGGATGGAAGACGCCTTCTTTGCCGAAGCGGCGGCGCCGGCCCTCATCCTGTTGTTGTTCTCGATGCTGGCGATGATCCTGATTGTGAAACGGGAGAGCCCATGATTTCCGGCGGGACAGGGGCTGTTGGCTCGACTTCTGGGTGCAGACCCGTGGGGTGGCGTCTGAGGAGGGTGGGGTCTCCCAACGGGCCGGACGAATTGCGCATGCGCAAGATGGGTGGAGTTGCATGAGGAGCCGCGCCACTCCTCTGGATTTCAGCGAGGCCAGGGAGTCATCCGTCCCGATCGTCCAACTGGGGGGTGCATACCTGAGATACGGGCCGGCGGAACCCTGGGCTGTCGGGGACTTCAGCCTGGAACTTCAGGGCGGAGAGATCATCACCCTCCTGGGACCCAGCGGCTGCGGTAAGACGTCGGTCCTTCGGCTGATTGCCGGGTTCGAGCGGCCGGAGCGGGGGTGGATTCTCATAGACGGCCACCCGGTGGCGGGCGGTCATGCGTGGTCTCCGCCGGAGCGCCGCAGCGTGGGAATGGTGTTCCAGGACCTGGCTCTGTTTCCCCACCTCTCAGTGGAGAGAAACGTCGGATTCGGTCTCAATCGGTGGCCGGCCGGGGTACGCAACGACCGGGTGAGCGAAGTCCTCCGGTTGGTGAACCTGAGCGATCTGCGCGACCGCTATCCACACGAACTTTCCGGGGGCCAGCAGCAGCGGGTTGCCTTGGCGAGGGCCCTGGCCCCCAGCCCTCTGGTGATTCTGTTCGATGAATCCTTCAAGGGTCTGGACGCAGACATGAGGCGGCACGTCCGCCGGGAGGTCAAGGAGATTTTGAGGCGCTCCAAGATGACCGCCGTCTTCGTCACCCATGACCAGGAAGAGGCGTTTGACCTCTCCGACCGGATCGCCGTAATGAACGACGGCCGGATCGAACAGTTGGACACTCCGGAGAACATCTATCACAACCCCCAAACCCGGTTTGTGGCCCGGTTCCTCGGACAGACAGACCTGATCCCGGGCGTGATCCGGAAAAACCGCGTGGAGACCGAACTCGGCAACTTCCTCTACGTCCCGAACGACCCGCCCTTGGCGGACGGCTCCCGTGTGGAGGCGGTCATTCGGCCGGCGGACGTTGACATCATCCCTTCCCCGGACGGAGAGGCAACCGTGACAGGAAGGCATTATCGAGGTTCAGAGAATTTGTACACCCTCTCCCTGCCGCTCGGAGGAAGCGTCCGAAGCCAGACCCCCTGGGATTTCATTCTCGCCCTTGGAACCCGTGTCACGATTACGGCCGAGCCGATGCGCGTCGTCGTATTTTCCGTGTCTTCCGCAGACGAGGCCACGGATGACCTTGCGGAGAAGGAGGTCTCCAAGGGGGATTTAGGAGGAGGGGCCTTGTAGCTGAGATGTCATTCCGAATGAGCGCCCGAAAGCCGCCCCGAAATTCGTGGGGGGCTCGCAGGAATCTGTGCAGCATCCCGAGTGCAACGTGGGAAGCGATTGGGCCTTCAAGACGACCGGTTGACGCTCGCCCCGAAGGCGGGAAGCTGAAGGTGGGGAAGGTGCGGGATTCTCTGAGTTTCGGGGAAACGCCGAGAATCCTTGAAGAACCGTATGAAAAAAAATCGGCCGATTCTCTAAAAGTGACTTGACAATTTCAAATTTGTTAGGTATTTTTAATAAAGTTTCTTAAACCTAAGAGAGTTTTATATGGCGAACACGCGCAAGAGGTCCCCTGAAGCCCTTAGTCCGAGCCAGGAGCACTATCTGCGGGCTATCCGGACCATCGAAGAAGAGAAGGGATACGCCCGCGTGACGGACATTGGAAACGCCCTCGGCGTGGCCAAGGCGACCGTTTCGGCGGCGGTCAAGGGCCTCCAGAAGGAAGGCCTCGTCGAACATCGGCACTACGAGCAAGTGTCGTTGACACCGGAAGGGACGCGGCACGCGCAGCAGATCTCGAGCCGGTTCGCCATCGTCCAGACGTTTTTGGAAGAGGTGCTTGGGGTTCAAAGGGACGATGCATTGTTGGACGCCTGTCTTCTGGAGCACTACGTTTCAAGCCGGACGATTGACCGTGTGATCGACCTCATCCGGTTTTTCGAGCAGGGAGAATCGCAAGAAGTTCTGAAACGGTTCAGGGATTATCGGCGCGATTGCGAAAAGGAGGAAAGCTGCCGGATTTGCTCTTTCAACTGTGAAATCGTTGTTTCTTCCGACGACTTGGTTCGTGCAAATCTGACGGGAGAAAGAACGAGTGGGTCCGACTAAGAACCCGACGCCAGACTTAGCCGATTCGGTCTCTCTTGAGAATCCCGTCAAACCATCCGTTCCGAGAGAGGCTGGAGAAATCCTGGAGGTGGAGAAAATCCTCAAGGGAAAGAATAGAGTGAATCTTCTCCACCGCGGGGAGGTGTACCGTCTGCAGGTGACGAAGCAAGGACGTCTTCTGCTGACAAAATAGTTTGACGGAAGAATTTCGACCCAGCCAGCGACGCGGTCGTGATCGCAAGATCGAGAACCGAGGCAGCGAGCCAGGGAAGGCGCCCCAAGGGGTTTCCTCCCTGGCTTTTTTGTTGGAGGGGGGTTTGCAGGAAACGTGAAACAGGCGAGTTCCTGCGTAGCAGTTCACCATTGTCGCGGACTTGTTCGTCGGTCCGTGAACGAGACGGGGGATTCGATTCGATGATTTCCTCACGGAAGCAGGGGGCCTCGAGTGTTCGGCAGTTCATCCCTTGGCTGTTGCTTACCGTCCTGTCCTTGGGTGGAGGGGCGCCGGCGTGGGCCGCCGAGAGCTTGACCATCTACTCGGGCAGGTCTCAAAAATTGGTCGAGGGTTTGTTCAAGACGTTCACGAAGGCCACGGGCATTGAGGTGAGGGTCCGTTACGCCAAGACGGCGGCCCTGGCCAACCAGCTCTTTGAGGAAGGGGACCGGAGCCCCGCCGACCTCTTTTTCGCCCAGGATTCGGGCGCATTGGGGGCCATCGCCGAGAAGGGGCTATTTCGCAGCCTCCCGGATTCCTTGCTGAAAAAGGTTCCCGCCTCGTTTCGTTCGCCGATGGGGAAATGGGTTGGCCTTTCTGGGCGGGCCCGGGTTCTGGCGTATTCCACCGAGCGCATCGAAGAGAGCGACCTGCCCAAATCCGTCTTCGGACTGACCGACCCCAAATGGAAGGGAAGGATCGGACTTCCGCCCACCAACGCGTCCTTTCAGGCCTTCGTGACTGCCATGCGCGTCCGCGTGGGGGAGGAAAAGACGCTGGCGTGGCTCAGGGGCATCGTCGCCAACGAGCCCAAGTACTATGCCAAAAACACGCCCACAGTGAGGGCCATTGCGGACGGCGAGATCGATGTGGGCCTGGTGAACCACTACTACCTCTACCGTTTCATCAAGAAGGAGGGAGCCAAGTTTCCGGTGCGGAATTACTACTTCCCGGATGGGGACATCGGGGCGCTCATCAACGTAGCCGGCGTGGGTATCCTGAAGACATCCCGGAAATCGAAGCTCGCCCAGGAGTTCGTGGAGTTTGCCTTGTCGGAGGCCGGGCAGCGGTACTTCGTGGGGGCCAACAATGAATACCCGGTTGTTCGAGAAATTCGTTTGGAACCCGCCCGGGGCTTGAAAAATATTCGGAGGATCCAAGCCCCGGATGTGAACCTCGGCAAGCTCACCGGCCTTCGGGGAACGATCCGGCTCCTTCAGAAGGCGGGGATGTTGCCCAGATGACTCCGCATGGCCGCAGGAACCTGCTACGGGCGAGGTGAAACGCTCCTCGCCCGACGAGTCGAGTCCGTGGGAACGAGGGAGGAAGTGATTTTGAGGATACAGGCGCTGGCGGTAAGGGCCTCTGTAGGCCTGGTTCTGTTTGTAGTAAGCATGGCCTTCTCGGGTTTCGGCCAAGCGAGTGAGCTGCTGGACCTATTGAAGAAGAAGGGGGTGATCACGGAGCAGGAGTACAAGGAGCTCAAAG
>JBHIBA010000117.1:0-12772 GCA_046758845.1 Nitrospinota bacterium | reverse complement strand
AGTTTTGCTGGGGGGCGCGGGGGGGCGCCTTTCAAAAAGCGCCCCCCGCAGAAAAACAAAAGGCGGGCTTCACCCGAAGGCCACGCCACCCCGCCTTGTCGGACCTCTAATCCAGCGCGAACTGGGAGCGCCAGTCCACGTCCTCGTCCAGAGGAGGTTGCTCCTTCTTGTCCAGGACGAAATTCCCTATCGCCAGGTAATCCATATTGGTTCGCATGAAACACAGGTAGGCGTCCGCCGGCGAGCGCACGATGGGCTCCCCCCGGACGTTGAAAGAGGTGTTGATGATGACGGGGACGCCCGTCCTTTTCTCGTAGGCCTTCAGCAAGCGGTAGTACAGGGGGTTTTCTTCCTCGGTGACGGTCTGGATCCGGGCGGAGTTGTCCACGTGGGTCACCGAGGGGATCACCCGCTTTCCTTCCCGAACATCGGCCACCAGGAGCATGTAGGGGCTGGGACCGTCCAGCTCGAACCACTGCGGACAGCCTTCCAGCGTCACCGACGGGGCGAAGGGCCTGAACCCTTCGCGGAATTTGATGCGCCGGTTGACGATGTTGCGCATCTCGGGGTCTCGGGCGTCGGCCAGGATGCTCCGGCTGCCCAGCGCCCGCGGCCCGAACTCCATCCGGCCCTGGAACCAGCCGATGACGTTCTTCTCCTCGATCCGCCGGGCCACCTCATGGACCAGGTCCTCCCGGGTGAGTTCGCGATAGGGAACCCCCTTCTCCTTCAGGTAAGCCCGGATCTCGTCGTCGGAGTACTCCGGACCCAGGTAGGCGTTGGGCAGGGGGCGCTGACGTTCCCGCCCCAGGTGTCTGTGCCAGATCACCTTGGCCACCCCGACTGCGCCCCCGGCGTCTCCGGCGGCGGGCTGGACGTAAATGTCCGTGAAGGGGGTCTGTTCCAGGATCTTCCCATTGGCGACGCAGTTGAGCGCCACGCCCCCCGCGAGACAGATGTTGGACAGTCCCGTCTCTTCGTACAGGCTCCGGCACATTCTGAGCACGACCTCTTCGGTCACCTTCTGGATTGAGGCGGCGATGTCGAACTCCCGCTGGTTCAGCCAGGTCTCGGGGACGCGCGGAGGGCCTCGAAAGAGGTCTTCAAACTTCTTGTTGATCATCCTCAAGTCATAGGTATAGGCAAAATAGTCCTGGTTGAGTTTGAAGCTGCCGTCGGGCTTCACGTCGATCAGGTTGTCCAGGATCAGGTCGTAATACGAGGGCTGGCCGTAAGGCGCGAGGCCCATGACCTTGTACTCGCCGCTGTTGACCTTGAAGCCCAGGTAGTAGGTGAAGGCGGTATACAGAAGGCCGAGGGAGTGGGGGAAATGGATTTCGTGGGTGAGTGTGATCTCTTCCCCGCGGCCCACCCCTTTGGCGGCCGTGGCCCATTCGCCGACGCCATCGAGCGTCAGGATGGCGGCCTCGTCAAAAGGGGAGCAGTAAAAACAGCTGGCCGCGTGGGATTCGTGATGCTCTGCGAAGAGGATCCGCCCCTCGTACCCCAGCCCCTTCTGAATGGTTTTGCGCATGAAGATCTTCTCTTTTAACCAGAGGGGAATCGCCATGACCCACGACTTGATGCCGTGGGGCGCCACGCCGAGGTAGGTCGTCAGGATGCGCTCGAACTTGAGGAACGGCTTGTCGTAAAAGCCCACGTAATCCAGGTCGCCGACGCTGAGGCCTCCCTCTTCCAGACAGTACCGGATGGCGTTCACGGGGAAGTCGGCGTCGTGTTTCTTCCGGGTGAAGCGCTCCTCGGATGCGGCGGCGACGACCTCCCCGTCGCGCAGCAGACAGGCTGCGGCGTCGTGGTAAAAACACGATATCCCCAGGATGTGAGTGGCCATCGATTCCCCTTTAGAACTGGCGAAGATAGGACTTGGGATCGAACGGTTCGGCCTTCCGGGGTATCCAATAGGACTCCGCATCGGGGTCCAGTCGCTGGGAAAGCAGGTCCTTTCCGAACAGACGCGCCACGACCGCCGTAGGTGTGATAACCAGGAAGAAGAAAATCACCAGCAGGATGCGGGTGTTCACCCAGCCCACGGCGCGGGCGAAGATCATCCACCCTTTAAAGATGAGTTTTGCGAATCGAATGATGGCCTGAATCGTTGATCTCCATTCCAGCCGCTGTCCCCCGCCCGGAAGGGACGAGGTTGTTCTCCGAGAGGAAGGCGTGGAGAAAGCGGGCGGTCAAGTCGTGGCCGAGCGGCGTGAAGTGCTTGTCGTATTTCAGATAAATCCTCTTTTCATCGTACGGGTCAAGCTCGCGGACCAGGTCCAGGTACGGGACCTTGCGTTCCTTCAGCCATCGCAAAAGCTCCACGCCGGGATCGCCTCCCCTTACGGAAACGAACTTCGGGGTCAAGTATTCATAGTGGGACTCATAGAGATGGGGGACCAGGAGGACTGCGAAGGGGACGCGCCGCTGCCGCGACATCCGCACCACCGCCTCCAAGAGCCTCATCCCCTTTCGCCAGTTCTCCCGCCGCTGCTCCCGGAGTTTTGTCTCGATGGCCTCAGGGTCGAGTCCCTGCCGGCGAAGCCCTTCCTCCGTGAGCTCCGCGGCCTCCGCCCTTCCCGCCCAGGAGGCCGACCCCATGTTCTTGCGCAAGCGGTAGAGCCGCTCGCCCAGAAAGTGGTACAGGTGGGAATTCGCCCGCAGGAATTCCTTCACGCTCGCGGGCAGGACGTTGAACGAGACTGACTTCGGGCGAAGGATGTCTTCCCCCCTCAGCCGGACCCTGCCCTCGGCGTCCACGTACAAATCCTGGCGCAAGGCCCCCGGCAGGCCGTCTGCTACGTCCACCCAGTCCTGCTTGGCCAGGTCAAAATCGTTCCAGGGCAGAAGGCCCAGCAGGATCAGGTCGGGGTCGTAGCGGAAAACCCTGTGCTTCAGAACCAGGTAATAATGGGCCAGGTTGTAGCCCGGGACGCCGCCGTTGATCACCTCAAACCGCCGGCCCGTCCCCGCTTGCGCATTGAGAAGGGTCTCCAGGCGGGCGGCGAAGGTCTCGCCGTCGCTCACGCCGAGACCGAAGGTGAATGAATCGCCCAGAAAGAAGATCCGAAACCTCCCGGCCGGCTTCCGGGCTTGGATCTCCTTGCCCCGGAACCCCTCCCGGTTGACGCGGACGGTCGCCCGAAAATCGCCGTAGGGGCTGTTGTGTTCGTACACCGTGCCGGGGCGGAGCTCAACGAGCCACCGCTCGTTCGCCCGATAAATGGGGGGAACGAAGTTCTTCCGGGAATCCGGAAAACTGAGCATCTGGGGATCATAATACCGGACGAAAACCTCGGCCCCGAGGAGGACCAACGCCACGGAGACCAGAAGTAAAAGAAAGTTCTTCGTCCAGGCCGGGAACGGGTTGGATTTCCCTGCCCGGTTTCTTGCGCTGCGTTTCATTTCTCTTTCAAGGAAGCGCAAACAGGCCGGAATTGAACCAGAAACGATGCCCCCGTCGGGACTGAGTCCCGCTCGGCGAGGACCGCCCCCCCAAATTCGCGCTTCATCTTGCCACGCCCCGGAAGGGACCGCAAGGGCTTCTGCAACCGGCTGCGCTCGCTGAAAAGACGTTGACAAGTCCCGGCCTTGCAGGTATGGTCTAAGCAGATCCTGAAATTCAAGGAACACAAGGAGATGGGTTCTTACCGCCTTTTCCTAGACGGTGTGGCAGTCGGTTTCTTCCTTGCCCTGGCCGCGGGGTATCTCCTGTTCCGTTTCAAGCAGTCTCGCACCAAACCCCCCAAAGATGAAATCGATCGGCTCATCGAGGATTTTCAGGCGTATTACCGGAAGGTCGAAGAAGAAAAGGCCGATCCTTACGACGAGCGGGGACTCTGAGACCCCCTTTCCGCCTGAGCCCTGCCTGCCGATAAAAAATCTTCTCCCCCTTGCGGCTTTGAACGAAGACCGATCTTGGCGCTGTCCCGCGCGCGCAGTACCATGGCGATAGCCGTGTAGATGGGGATGAAAGCCCGCATTCGCAGAGGGGCCTTTTTTAAAACCGGCAGATTTCCCAGGGGGCGCTTTTTGTAAACCGCCCCCCTGGGAACCCCCCGGAAAACTTTTGTTTCGCGAAAGAGGGCGGCCCCTGGTGGGGCCGCCCTCTTTCGCCTAAAAACTGGCCCGTTGGCCGGATGCTGCGGCCGCCACAGGCAGACCTCCGGCCAAAGAATCAAGCCACCGCAAGGCGACAGACCCACTAGGTCAGGCAGGCCGGCGCCCAACCCCAGCAGGCCCGGCCATAAGGGTCATCGACCCGCATGCCGGGCCGTGAAAAGTTTTGCGGGAGGGTGCGGGGGGGCGGACGCGCAGCGTCAGGTTTCCGCACTTGCGTGCCTGCTCAACCTCCTCCCGGAAGGCGAGCGCCAAAGACGCGGTTTAGAGGGGAAGCACCCTCAACCGCAGTTTAGCCGGCACGCCAGTGCCCAAAAAGCGCCCCCCGCGAGGCGGCCCCGGAATCTTCCTCTTCGGGATTACGACCAAGCCAGACGGCCCCCGTCCACAACGACCACCTGCCCTGTCATGTAGGCCGAGGCCTCGGAGGCCAGGAATACGGCGACCTGGGCGACCTCGTCCGGACGGCCCCACCGGCCCATCGGGATCGGCCGCAGGGTGTCCTTGTAAACCTCGGGCAGGTCCTTGACGTACTCCACCAACGGTGTGTCCACGTATCCGGGCGCGATCACGTTGGCGGTGACTCCGTACTTCACCCATTCCAGGGCCAGGGTCTTCGTGAAAGGGACGATTCCCCCTTTCGAGCTGGCGTAGGCGGTCAGCCCGGGAGAGGTGACGTGCATCCGGATGGAGGAGATGTTGATCACCCGGCCCCATCCCTGCTCGATGAGCATCGGCCCGAAGGCCTTCGACACCAGGAAGCAGCCCGTCAGATTGGTGCGCAAGACGGTGTCCCACTCCTTGAGCGACATCTCCAGAATGGGCTTGCGGACGGTGACGCCGGCGCTGTTCACCAGAATATGGATGGCCCCAAAAGAATCTTTGACCTTGTCGCGAAAGGCGTTGACCGATTCTTCGTCCGCCACGTCCACCGTCGCGGCCAGCCCCCGGCGACCCAGCGACTCGATCTCCTTCACACTGGCATCCAGGGCCTCGCCATTGCGTCCCGCCGCCACCACGTCCGCCCCCGCATCGGCCAGACCCGCGGCAATGGCCTTTCCGATGCCGCTGCTGGCGCCCGTCACAACGGCCTTCCGTCCCTCGAGGCTGAAGCGCTGTAAGATAGACATACTGGATTGTTCGCGGCCGCACCCCATCGTTCGTCGCCGCCAGACTCCCCCTTCAAGCCGAGCCGCCCTCGGGCGACCAGCTCGGCTCCCCCTCCCGATACTGGTCCGTTGGGTCCCGAAGCGCCGGGTCCAAGTAGCCGTCCAGCCCGTGCAAGTGCGTCATCACATTCATGTAGTGAACCGCCCAGCCGAGCGGGCCGAATTCAAGCAGGTTGACCCCCGTGTACCCCTGGCGCAACTGGCGAAACCGCCTCAACGGAACGCCGAGCAGCCGGCAGAGGAAGACGACGATGGCCAGGTTATGGCTGACGACCGCGATGGTTCCCTTCCGATGCGTCTTGGCCAGTCCAGAGATCGTTTCCCAGGCCCTCTCCTGAAGCTGCGCCAGCGATTCCCCGCCCGGGACGGTGACCGCGCTCGGGTCTTTCTTCCAGGCCTCAAGGAAATCTGGATGGTTCTCCATGAGCTCCTCCAACGTGAGTCCCTCCAGGATTCCCTGGTCCATCTCCCGAAGGCCGGGAAGGGCCCGAACTTCCAGTGCATGCGGACGGGCCAGCGCCTCGGCGGTCCGAAGGGCCCGCTTGAGGTCGCTGGAATAGATGGCTCGGATGGGCCGGTCGCACAGGAAGCCGGCCAGGGCTTCCGCCTGGCGCAGGCCCGATTCTGAGAGCCCGATGTCGGTGGCGCCCAGGATGCGCTGCTCGACGTTCCAGGGCGTCTCGCCGTGGCGCACCAGATAGAGAAACATTCGACTTCCTCATGGTCCAGACGAAAGCGACGTCTCGATCATACTTCGCCCCGCGGATTTCACACAAGGCGGGCGGCGGCGTCAGCGGGAAGGGGGTTGGACAGTCGAATGCGACTCATAGTGCCGGACGATGGCCTCGGCGAGGGCGGGGATGGTGAAGGGGTCGGCCTCGATCTCCGGAGAGAGACCCCGGGATTCGGCCCGGCTCCGCGTGACGGGACCGATGGCGGCGACCTTGATGAGGCCCGCCAACCGGGCGATTTCCTCCTCGCTGAACAGGGCGAAGAAATTGTCGACCGTCGAGGGGCTGGTGAAGGTCACCACGTCCACCGCGCCGGAAAGGATCCGGGCCCGCACGTCGGCCTTTCCCTCCGCGGGGAAGGTCCGGTAAGCGGGGACAACGTTCACCACCGCCCCGGCCTTTCGAAGTTCCTCGGGCAATACTTCCCTCGCGACCGCCGCGCGCGGCAGAAGAATCCGCACGCCCCGCAGGTCCTTCCCCTTCCACGCCTCCAGGATGCCCTCGGCCTGGAATTTCGCAGGGACCAGGTCCAAGGAGACGCCTTGAGCCTCCAGCGCCTCCGCCGTGGCCGGCCCGATTGCGCATACCCGCAGCCCTTTCAGGGCGCGGCCGTCCCGGCCGTGGAAGGATAAGCGGTCAAAGAAGGCCCGGACGCCGTTGACGCTGGTAAAGATCACCCAGTGGTAGTCCGAAAGGCGCCCGATGGCCTCATCCAGCGCTGCGAAACTCTCGGGCGGGCGGATGGCGATGGTGGGGAGCTCGATCACCTCCGCGCCGTATGAGTGAAGCAGGTCTGCAAAAGCGCCCGCCTGCTCCTTCGCCCGCGTGATGACGATGCGCCTGCCGGCAAGGGGTTTTGGATGGCCCGGGTTCAAGACCCGTTCTCCCCGCGAATCTCCAGGAGGATCTCCCCGCCGCCGCGCTTCACCAGGTCTTCCGCCAGGCGAATCCCCACCTCCTCGGGGTCTTCTCCGGAGGCGGCGCCGCGAACGATCCTCTCTCCATCCAGCGAGGCAACGACTCCCTGGAGCTCGATCCGCCCCCCGCGGACCTCGCCCAGCGCGCCCACGGGCACCTGACAACCCCCTTCCAGCCGGCGCAAAAGCGCCCGCTCCGCCCGGACGGCTCGTCTTGTTTCCGGGTGGTCGAGTGGGGAGATGCACGAGGCCGTCTCCCGGTCATCGGTCCGGCACTCAAGCGCCAGCGCCCCCTGCCCCACCGCCGGGAGGCAGACCTCCGGCGACAGCTTCTCTGTGATCCGGTCGGTCCACCCCATCCGGGCGAAGCCCGCCGCCGCCAAGACGACTCCGTCCATTTGACCGGCGTCGAGCTTGCGCAATCTCGTGTCCAGGTTCCCGCGCAGGCCCGCCATCCGGAAGTCGGGTCGGAAGGCCCGCAACTGGGCCCTTCGCCTGAGACTGCCGGTCCCGATCCTGGCCCCCTGTGGAAGGTCCGCGAGCTTCGTGGCGCCGTCCCTCGCGACGAAAACGTCCCGCGGGTCCTCCCGGCGCATCACCCCCCCGAGGGTCAGCCCCGAAGGCAGCTCCGTCGGCAGGTCCTTCAGGCTGTGAACGGCCACGTCAATCCTTCGATCCAGGAGGGCGTCCTCGATTTCCTTGGTGAAGACCCCTTTCCCGCCAATCGCCGTGAGGGGTCGATCGATAATCCGGTCTCCTTGGGTGTGGATGCGGATCAGTTCGGCTCTTACGCCGCGCTGCATCAAGGCGTCGCGGACGCTCTCCGCCTGCCGCCAGGCCAGGGCGCTTCCGCGGGACCCCACCCGCAAGACCCTCGATCGGCGGACGTCCGGGGCGGGTGGGGCGGCCACCTCGGGTGTGGGTTCAGTCATCGAGACCGAAAAGCCTTCTGGTGACGCGGAGGTAGGTGGGGGCGTCATTGGTGGAGGCGTGCCGCTTGAGCTCGGTGATGGGGGCATGGAGCAGTTTGTTGACCAGAGAGGCCGTCAGCGCGTTCACGGCCTGTTCCTCTTCCGGACTCAGGGTCTTCAGCCTGGAGCGGAGGTCGGCCACTTCTTTCTGCCGGACGGCCTCCGCCCGCTCGCGCAGGGAAACGATGGTCGGAACCACTTCCAGGGTCTCCATCCATCGCAAAAAGGCGCGGGTCTCCTCGCTGATAAGGGCCTCGGCCAGCTGGGCATCCCGCGCCCTTTCCTGAATGTTGGCGGCGACCACGTGCTCCAGGTCGTCAATGTCGTAGAGGTAAACGTTGTCGATGCCCTGAACTTCGGGCTCCACGTCCCTGGGAATGGCGATGTCGATGAAGAACATGGGCCGGTTCCTGCGGTGGCGCATCACCCGCTGCACGAGGTCGCGCCGGATGATGAAGTGGGGGGCGCCGGTCGAGCAGAGGACGATGTCCGCCCCCACCAGTTCGGCCTCGACGTGGGAAAATCCCACGGCCTGCCCGCCGAACTTCCGCGCCAGCTCCTGCGCCCGTTCAAAGGAGCGGTTTGACACAACCAGGCTGCTCGCCCCCAGCTCGACCAGGTGCTGGGCCGCCAGCTCGGCCATTTGGCCGGCCCCGATGAGAATCATCCTTCGGCCTTTCATCTCCCCGAAGATCTTCCGCGCCAGCTCCACAGCCGCGTAGCTCACGGAAACGGCGTTCTCACCGACCCGCGTATCGGTCCGAACCCGCTTGGCCACCGAGAAGCTCTTCTCGAACAGTTGGTTGAGGTAAAGCCCGGTGGAGCCCGCCTCCAGTGCGGCCCGATAGGCCGACTTAACCTGCCCGAGGATCTGAGGCTCACCCACCACCATGGAGTCCAGGCCCGATACCACCCGAAAGAGGTGGCGGACGGTTTCCCGGGTCTTCATGGTGTAGAAGTGCTCTTTCAACACCGACTGGGGAACTTCGTGGAACTGACCGACGAACTCCTGGATGAAAGCGCAGGTCCCCTCGAAGTCAGAAGTCCGCGCGTAGACCTCGACCCGGTTGCACGTGGAGAGGAGAACCGTCTCCTCCACCCCACTCCGGGCCCTCAGTCCAAGGACGGGAGATTGAAGGGCGGACTCATCGAAGTAGACCTGCTCGCGGATCTCCACGGGGGTCTGCTTGTGGCTGATTCCGGTGACGATGAGTTCCACGTGGCCCTCACAGATGCCAGAGGTAAGCGACGAGCACCCCGATGAATCCCAAGACCGAGAACACGGCGGCCTTCCGTCCCCGCCACCCGATTGTCAGCCGGCAAAGAAGCAGCAGGCCGTAAGCCCCCCAGATCACCACCAAGGGCAAGGTCCTCTCCAGGTTCCAGTCCCAGTAGGACTCCTTGGCGTAAACCGCCCAGATCGAGCCCGAAATGAGGCCGAACGTCATCAAGGGAAACCCCAACACCAAGGCCCAAAAGCTTCCCCCGTCCAGGACCTCCAGCGAGGGGAGGCGGTAAAACCAGGCCCCGAAGCGCTTCCTCTTCACCTGACGCTCCTGAATGATGTACATGATGCCCATGCTGAACAGGACCACGAAAGTGGCCGCGCCGAGGAAGGCCATCACGATGTGAATTGTCAGCCAGATGCTGCCGAAGGAGGGCGGGTCGACCACCTTCCCCGCGGGCTGCAAGAAGGCCGCCGCCAGCACCAGAAGCGCCACGGGAACCATGAACAAACCCAGATGGGGCATCCGGAGCTGGCTCTGCGCCGCGCCGTAGGCCAGGGCGACTACCCAGGCGAAAACCAGGAGGAAGTCGAAGGACTCTGTGACGGGAAGCGTCCCCAGCTCGGCAAACCTCGCCACCAGGGCCGTTGTATGGGAAACAAATCCGATTCCGACCAGGACCGCGGCCGCCCACAGAACGCGGTTTCGGCGCGAGAGGAAATAATAGACGTGTCCGAGCGCCCCGGCGAAATATCCCATCAACGCCAAAGATAAGAAGATGGTCTTCATTCGGCGTCCTCAAACCGGGCCGGACCGACCCCGGACGTTCCACCCCCCACACTAAAAAATATACGACGACCGCCGAATTGCCAAGGTTTCACCTTGGAAGGAAGGTTTTACGACTTTGAGGTTGGAGGAGGGTTATCGAAGTCTATTGGTTTTAGTAGGAGTCAGCGCTGTCTTCATGGGCACCACCGCTTTGCAGAGAGCCGTTGGAGCCCCTTGACCTACGAACAGCTCATAGCAGCTATAACTTCTATTTCCTTATATCCGATGGCGGGTAGGCTAGCCGCCGTGTTTCCCCAAAAACGCCAGCACTGCCTGGTTGAACGCTTCCGGATTATCTTCATACATGAGATGGGAGGCATTCCGAACATCTACCCGCTCAACGCGAGGCATCAACCTCTGCAGCCTATCTGTGACCCGAAGCAGGAGAGGCGCGCCTCGTTCTCCGGTTACGAGCAACGTAGGCATGCTGATGCGGCGGGCGTCTCCCTCGCCAAAAGGCGGGAAGCCGGCCCGGAGTTGGGCTTTAAAGGCTCTGACGTTATCGCGAATTTGCTGGCGCATCGTCTCTGTCAGCTTTGCAAAAGCCTCGCGGCCCAAGACAGCTGTACAGAAAACTTCCAGACCACGCTCATCATCCCCACGCTCGAATGCCCGGCTGGCCGGTCCGATCCCTCTGGCGCCGAACTTTATGACCTCTATCGCCGTCCTGGGACTACGGACCAGGAGTCTCAGTATCTGGGGTGGCTTTGGCGGGACACTCACTCCCAACAGAGGCAGAACAGGTGGCTCGGCGAGGACAAGGGTCCGAACCAGCCCAGGTTCCCTGAGCGCCAGCAGAAGGCAGACGAACCCACCGGACGAAGCGCCTACCAGGTGCGCAGGCGCCAAGTCCAAAGCGTGCAGGAAAGCAGCCAAATCTTCTACGAGGGTATCCAGGGGGAGAACCTCGCCGTCCGGCGCTTCCGCATTAGGATGGTAGTAGCGACAACTATAGGCCACTGTGCGGTACTTCGACCCAAACGCTTCCAGTTGATCCGTCCACGCCCTCAGATCGTTGAGGCCACCGTGGACAAAGACCACGGGCTGGCCAGTTCCGCGCTCAGCGTATTCGAGGGTTGCCCCGTTAACATCCACCTTAGGCATAGGAGCCTCCTTTTTAGCTCATGAGGCAAAGCCCGAAATCCAGACCTGCATGGTATCTACGGAATCGGATCACGTGCAGCCCTCACGCTTCGGAACTGCGTTATGAGCATGGCGCTTAACCAACATGCCACCCTTTCCAAGGAATCTCAAGAATACGTCAGAGTGGAGGAAAATGAGGTTGCCCTTGGGCCCGGCAGTGCGTCAGTTTGAAACGGATTAAGTCCCATACGCAGCTTTGCCCACGGCTCTGTCATTATTTGGTGTAGCCCCGATCTGAGCAAGGACCTCGGTCCGAGCGGAGATCGGGGCGCGCCCGGCCGCGATTTCCGCGTGGGTCGGTGACCCTCGCTCAAATCGCGGCTACAACGGAGGACGGCAGGCGTCATTCAGCAAACTGACGCACTACCCTTGGGCCGGGCCGCTTCCCCGCCTGGAAATTACGTGGTATAAGGGCCGGATGAACCCCACTTTCGCACTTCCTCTGCCCAGGTGAGGCGGAAATGGTTCTGGGTCTCGACCCCCCGATCGTCAACGCCAGCGGCATCCTAAGCTTTCTGGACATCTTCCAGCTTCTGGACCGCAAGGGGGCCTCCATCGGCGGATACATCACCAAGTCCATCAGCCCCGGCGAGCGCCTGGGAAACGAGAACCCGGTCGTCGTCGAGTGCGGTCCGGACGCGTTCCCCACGCTCAACTCCCTGGCCCTCCCCTCCCAGACGCCCGAGGAATGGCTGGAGGAACTTCGCGAAACGCGCCTCGCGCGATCCAAGCTTATCGTCTCGGTCAACGGCGTGAGCCCGGAAGGGGTCTCCAACATCATCCAGATGGTGGAACCCTTCGCCGAGGGCTTCGAGTTGAACCTGAGCTGCCCGAACCTGGTGCCCGGGGAGGAGAGCGTCATGGCCGTCGTCGGACGGCATCCGGAGGCCGCGGCGCGCGTCGTCCGAAGCGCCCGGCAGGTCACGGGCAAACCCGTCATCGCCAAGCTCTCGCCCGATTCGGCGTACCTCGAGGTCGGCCGGGCCTGCATCGAGGCCGGGGCCGACTACCTGGGGTGCGGCAACACGCTGCCCGGGATGTCCATCGACATCCACAGCCGCACGCGGGTCCTCGCTGGAGGCTCCGGCGGCATCTCCGGACCGGCCCTCAAGCCCATTAATCTAAAAATGGTTTACGACGTGTACGCCGCGCTCGGCTGCCCCATCGTGGCGTACGGGGGGATCATGACGTGGGAGGACGCGGTGGAGTACCTCCTCGCAGGGGCGTGCGTCATCGGCCTGGGGACCTTTTTCGCCCACCGGAGCACTGCTGACATCGTCCAGAATACAGCCGCGCTCTGGGCGGGCGTTCGGAATTACTTGAACGGAGAGCGGCTGGACTCGGTCGTGGGGGCCGCCCACAAGACAACCCTCCACCCGGCGGGGAAACCGCACTGAGGAGAGAAAAAACCATCTCCCTGAACAGGTTCAGAAACGTATGAGACCTTTCGTCGTAGGGGAGCAGAGCTTCAGGCGCAGACGAGAGGAGGCTTGTGGATGCCGGTGTTTGGACTTGCCAGGGGGGCCTTTTTGTAAACCGCCCCCCCTGGACCCCCCGGAAAACTTTTGTTTCGCGAAAGAGGGCGGCTCTTTCAGGGCCGCCCTCTTTCGCCTAAAACTGGCCCGTTGGCCGAATGCGGGAGCCTTGCGCAGCAAGGCGCGC
>JBHIBA010000116.1:0-12792 GCA_046758845.1 Nitrospinota bacterium | reverse complement strand
CCCCAGCGAACCGCCGGAGGTCCCCGTTGACACGTCGCGCTTTCAGAGATGACATCTCAACGAGTAAGCGCTCCCGTTAGTGAGAACGCAGGGGCCGGGCGAAAGTCAGTGACTCCCGTGCCGGCCCCAGACAAGACGCACTCTAAGGCCTAGCGGCTGGATTCCAATTCTCTTTCCAGAACGACGATAGGGTCCTTCGCCCGGATGACGCCCGATTGGACAACCCTTGCGCAGATGCCGCTGCGCCCGTAGAGGGCTTTCGTCATGCCGCGCTCGGTGATGGATTGAATGTAGCTGCACGGCGGCCTGGGCCGGTCGTACTCCAGAACCGCCCCGCCGGCCTGGAACCGCTTTCCCGCCAGTTCCTCAAGCCTCAATCCACGCGTTATGAGGTTGCGGCGGTGCTCTCCGTTTTCGACGTGAAGCCCCGTCGCGTCTCTGATCTCCTCTAAACCCTCCGCTTCTATCAGTGTAACTTGGCATTCGTCCACGCCGGTCCAGTAGCCCGTCCTCTCGAGGTACCGATCCCCGAGCAGGCCGCGGTTGGCCAGCGCCTCGACCTGATCCACCTCCTGCATATTCACGCCGCCCGCAGGAGCAATGAAAATTCGCTCGACCACGCCTTGCATCTTCTTCCCCCCTTTCCCAGAACCGGGCTTCGCCAAAGATGTGATTGTAACGCAAGCGGGTATGCAACACGCCAATCCATTTCCGGACAATCTCCCCTCGGCCCCTTGGTGATGAGCACTGCGATGAACGCCAGGCCGCCGGGTCCGGATATGAAGATTCCTTGACACGTCCGGTCACCGGAGGCAGAATCTCAACGGCTCAACCACTTACCACCGGAATCCGGCGGAATCCTCCCAGGGGTGTCCAAACGACCGGGCCGTTCCACCCGACGTCAATCTCTGAACAACCCATGGCACGAGAGAAACCCTAAAACAGATAGCCTCTGAACAGGAGGACCCATGTCCGCCATCAGACTTCTGGAAGCCCAGCAAATCACCGGAGCCGACCGCGAGATCGTCGACAAAATCCTCGTCCGCGAGAAGAAGCTCTTCGGCGTCGACCATCTCTCCAACATCTGGAAGGCCATGGCCCACCTCCCCGGCTACATCGAGGCCAGCTGGAACCGATCGCGGGCCACCATGCAAAGGGGAAACGTTCCCCCCCTCATCAAGGAGATGGTGGCATCGGCGGTCTCCATCGTCAACGTGTGTCATTACTGAATCGACTCCCACATCGCCGCGGTCCTGCGGCTTGGGCTGGATGAAAAGGGGGTCACGGAACTGCTGGCCGTGGTGGACCACTGCCGGGGGCTGAACAAAGTGGCCTTCGGCCTCCTTCTGGAAGACGAAGGGGGAAAGGAAGAACCACTGATTCCCCTGCCTCAGGAGGACGAACTGGACGTCCGCGCTCATCAGATTCTGAACCTCGTCGCCGAGCACGAAGAGCGCCGCCTGGGACGCCCCGGCATCCCAAAGGTGTGGGGGGCCCTCGCCCGGAACGTCCACTACCTGGAGGCCACGTGGGCAAAACACCAGATGCTGTTCGACGGCGAGGGGATCGACCCCAAAGGGAGACTCGCTGTGGGGCTGGGCGTCAGCGTGACAAACGGCTGCCGGTATTTCATCCGTTACTTCACCGATGCCTTGAAGTACGCCGGTTGGGAACCGGCGAAAATCCTGGAAATCATCGGAGTGGTCGACCACTACAACAGCTTCAATACAATCGCGTCGGGAATGCAGATCGAGTCCGACATCCGACCGTAAAGCGGGGCGATGCCGTGAATAGTCCCATCTGCCGGTTGACTTCCTCCCGGACCTACCCTTTCCCGAGGGACCTGCGGCGGTCTTGGACCGCCTGAGATAGTAGAAGGGGCTCAAGCGGCCGATGAGGGTTGGAAGCATGAGAGAGCAAGGAAGGCCCTATCCCGCATCCCGAAGAGAACGGCCTGAGCTCGAGCTGGCGGAGGACATGGATTTCTCGCCCAAGTGCCCCAGAATGAAGTGATTCGACGACTTAGTTAAAGTGGAATCTGAGAACAGCGTTGGGTCGCTTAACTCGAACTGGAAGACTTCGCCGGAACTCGCGAGACCGGTGTCACATCGTGACGATCATTGCTGATTCAAGAGACCTTGCCTTTGTATTGCGCTCCTTCGTCTCACATCCAGTGCACACGGCGCCGCCACCGATTTCGGGTTGCCGGCGAAGGAGCGACTCTCGGCAGGAAAGATATAAAAGATATAGTGGTTCCAAGGTTGATCTTCAGATAAAGGTTTAACACAATCATCTAACCGCTTGTAAGTCTGGATCAGCGGGCCTAGAGCAGCCTCGGAAGTCGGGCGAGCGTCCTTCCATTTGCCTTTCAAAGACGCCCCCCCTGAGCGCTTTCTACATGGGATCTCCCGTTTCTGAGGACCCTCCAAAAAAGGTATGCCATTGGGTGGTGCGCGGGTCTCGAATTTCGAACCGGCCCAATTTTCGCCTTCATTCCAGGAACGGGGAGACCGAAAGGAGAAGAAATTTTCCAAGTCAGGGCATAACCTGATTTTCTTGGGATTTTCCATCATTTGGGTCTGTACAATGTCTGATTCGGGCGTATATTCCAAGGCGAATCTACTCTCTTCACCGGATGATCATCCAACCATCAAAGCGGCTGCCGGGACTAGCGTTGCCTGAGGGGGCCTGTTGGATGTGAAATTCGTGAAGGAGTGACTCGTGAAATCCGTTCTGACATTTCTCCTGGCGGGAGGCCGAGGCGAAAGGCTCCGCCCTCTTACAAAATCCCGCGCGAAACCCCTCCTACCTTTTCTCGGTTCTCATCGGTTAATTGACTTCACAGTGTTCAATTGCATCCGATCCTGGATTTTCCGTGTCCTGGCGCTCACCTGTAACGCCTCGATAGAGCTGGACTTGAGCAGCCAAAGCTCCTCGAAGAGCAGCCAGGAGAAACTTCTCGAAACAATGGACGGTGAGGGGTGGGTGAAAAACCTGGAGGAACCGGGTTACGCCGGCACCGCCGACGCCGTCCGTCAAAACTTGTCCAAAATTACCCGCCCCATTGAAGAAGTCCTCATCCTCGCTGGCGACCATGTCTACGACATGGACTATCGGGAGCTTCTCGATTTTCACCGCCGGAAGGGCGCAATGGTCACGGTGGGAGGATCAGAAGTGGATTGGGCCGAAGCCAAGCGCCTCGGAATTCTCGAAAGTGATTCGGAGGGCCGGGTCACCGCCTTCCGGGAGAAGCCGTGTGACACGGAGGAGCCCAGACGCCGCGCCCCGAAGGCCCTGGCCTCGATGGGCATTTACGTCTTCGACGCCGATTTCCTCTCCAAGGTCCTGCGCAGGGTTCCCGGAAACGATTTCGGCCACAACGTCCTGCCCGCCGTTCTGGATTGCCGGAAGGTCTTCGCCTTCAACCCGGCCGGCCGCGGCGGCGAGCCCCTGCCCTGGAAGGACGTGGGAACCATTGATTCTTACTGGGACACCCAGATCGAAATCTTGAAAACAGAGCAGAAATTCCGAGTCCCGCCTGGCCCTGGCGAGGGATGGCTTTCCTGGCGGTGGGCAGAACGGACGCCGCGAGACAGGCAGAGCGGATCTTCGGAAATTGAATGTCTTCCTCCCCTCGTCCACGGCCAGGTTTTCCACTCCGCCCTGAGCCCTGGTGTGGTCGTCACCGCCGGGGCAGACGTTTCTGATTCCGTCCTGCTGGAAGGGGCGATCGTAGAGCGGGGCGCGCGGCTTCGGCGAGCCGTTGTGGACCGAGGGGCGGTTGTGCCCGCGTTCTCAGAAATTGGATTCGATCGGGAAAAGGACGAAGAGGAGTATTTCGTCTCAGAGGGCGGCGCCGTCGTGGTCACTCCGAGAGGTCCCGCCGTGAAATTGGGCGAAATCCCAGAGGCTTACCCCGCCCCGCGCGCGGGGCGACACGTATGGTCCGAGATCTTCCTCGGCTGACTTGCGGCAATCCGTACCTTTTCTCTTTCTTTCCCTCATGCGCCTGGGTTTTCAATCCGCAAGAAAGGGAGGACCCGGCGGAAAACGGGCGGACGGGGACGCCCCCGGATGTAACCCGTGGCGGCCCTGGCTCGTCCACTTCGAGTCGCCTCGGGCTACTACTTCATTTCCCCGCTGAAAAAATGGCAGTGGGTCAGTTTGGAACGGATTAAGCCCCGTACGCAGCTTTGCCCGCGGCTCTGTCATCATTTGGTGTAGCCCCGATCTGAGCGAGGACCTGGGTCTGAGCGGAGATCGGGGCGCGCCCGGCCGCGATTTCCGCGGAGCCTGCACTGAGCGAAGCGAATGTGCTCAAATCGCGGCTACAACGCAGGAAGGCAGGGGTCATTCAGCAAACTGACCCACTACCGAAAAAATCGTTCCTTTCACGAGTTGGCCCGAGAGCAGAGATCCAGCGCCCGACGCCGCTTCCGCCTTTCAATAGGGGTCAATAGCGATCCGGCCTTCCCTCAGCCGGTCAGCTTCGGAAGGACCTCCTTGGCTATGACCTCCACCTGCTCGGCATGATACAGATACGGGACCAGGACGAGCCGCTTCACACCGACTTCAATGTGGCGGCGAAGCTGCTCTGCGCAGTCATCGACGGAGCCAATGATCGCGCTCTCCTTGGTGGATTCACTCCACGAAGCGTAATCCCATTCCGTCGTGAGCCACTTGTCCATCCGCTCTTTGTCTTTGGAAAGATCGTCCGTCACCATGATGGCTACCTGATTCAGGCTGTCCACTTCCCCCGGGTCCTTGCCCGCTTCGCGCGCGAACTGCTCGACCTTGTTCCAGGACCGCGCGAACCCCTCCGGCGTGTAGTAGTAAGTCAGCCATCCGTCGGCCTTCGTCGCCGCTCGTTTCAACACCCTATCTACGTATCCGCCGATCAGGATCGGTGGGCGCGGTTTCTGGACGGGCTTGGGCTGGAGAACGGCGCCGCTGAGCCGATGGGGCGGATATTCCCCGTCCACTTTGTCCTCGGTCCAAAGCCGGGTGAGGATTTCCAGGTTCTGTTCAAAGATCTTCCCCCGCCTTTTGAAGTCGATCCCCACGGCGTTGAACTCGCGCGCGTACCAGCCGCTGGCCAGACCCAGAATCAATCGGCCCTTTGAGATGATGTCCAGCGTCGCGGTCTCTTTGGCCAGAACCGCGGGATTTCTCAAAGGCAGGACGAGCACACCCGTCCCCAGCCTGATTGTGGACGTATGACACGCAATTGCGGTGAGAAGGGTGAGCGAGTCCAAAATGGGAAAGCAGGGCTCCACACCGAGGAAGATGTGGTCCCACACCCAGACGGACTCGTAACCCAGCTCCTCCGCTCGCTTGGCGAACGAGATGAGCTCGTCTGGGTCGGGCACCGTTGGGAAGGCTGTAAAACTGCGCAGACCCAGACCGAACCTAACCGTATTCGCGCTCATTTCTCTTTCCTCTGGCTCAAAGAGATGTCGAAGACCGGACCGAATCGCCTCGGCCGATAGGACGTGGACGGCGGGAAGCGACGCGCATCCTGACCCGCTCCTCTCCCCGTACGCAATCGTTCCCGGACTCACCGGTCCTGGATTACACCGAATCCTTCCCGTTGTGGCAAGTCGGATTGGGGAAAAGGGGATATTCTAAGGCGATACCGGGCGCGCAATGCGCCTTCGTTGACCGTCCTCCGCGACTCTGCTAGCATTGATGAGAATTCCAAAGTGTGGTGCGAGTCGGCTCCGGACATGTTTTGAAGGACGACCCCCCGGAAACCCGGCTGTTTTCCAAGAAAGGTCCTTGCGAATCCTGACGGCTGCGGTGTGGGCGACGCCGCGGATGCCCAAGAGTCTTCTGCCCCCAAGAAGGTCCCCCAGAGAGAAGTCCTTGCGGCCGGCCTCTTCTTCCATGAAAACGCTGCACCGGCTGGACCCCTGCGGGCCCGGTGGAATCCCCCTGGGGGGCACGACAGCCATTCGAAATGAAACATTCGCGACTCCCTCGCCCAGTCTCGGGGCTCAAACCAAAGGGAGGTATTCATGGCCCGATATGCGCTGACCAGCTACGAACGGGGAAACCAGTTCAGAGTCGGCGTGGTGGTGGGGGCCAAGGGATTTGACTGCATGGATGCGTGTGAAGAGGTGCTGGGGTCCCCCCTTTTTGAGGGCGAATATCCCATGCACGAACTCCTCGCTGGGCTGCACTCTGTTCACCCCCAATTGGAGGAGTTGGCCGACGCACTGGCCGACTACGACCGCCATCTGGTTCCGGAATCGGCCTTGCGGGCGCCGATCCTTTATCCTCCGGCGATCTTTTGCGCGGCGGCCAACTACAAAGCCCATGCGCAGGAGATGGGCGGAGAGGTCACCGACAAGTCCAAAGGTCAGCCCTACTTTTTCTTGAAGATCCCCCACGTGTGCGTCATCGGACCCGGCGAAACGGTGCGACTCCCCAAGAACTCGCGGCGAGTGGACTGGGAGGCCGAGCTGGCCGTCGTCATCGGCGTGGGGGGCACGGAGATCCCCGTTGAACGCGCCCTCGATCACGTGGCCGGGTACACCATCATCAACGACGTTTCCGCCCGCGACCGGAACGTCCGCCCCGAATGGAAGTTCAAGTGGGATTGGTTCGGTGGAAAGAACGCCCCGACCTTTGCCCCCATGGGCCCTCACATCATCCCCAAGGCATACATCCGCGACCCCAATGACCTATATCTGAAATTGTGGATCAACGACGACTTGATGCAAGACGCCAACACAAAGGATATGATCTTTGACGTTCGGGATCAGATCTCATATTTGTCCACCCTGGTCCCCCTCTCACCCGGCGACGTGATCGCCACGGGGACGCCCGAGGGCGTGGGGATGGGACGGGGGGTTTTCCTGAAGGAAGGGGACAAGGTAACCATTGAGATCGAGGGTATCGGCCGCCTCATCAACCCGGTCGGCAAGCAGCGATACCCCCTTCAGGGAGGGTGAGGAGATTGCCGCCCGAGGCCTGAAGAGCTTCCCGCATGACCTGCGGGCAGAGGGGATCGCGGCGCCGAATCTCAGCCTTGGCAAACCTCATGAGGAAACCGCCCGCGGCCCTTCCGTCCCGGTCTGAAGCGCTCCCAATGCGCTCCTTGATTTGGGATTAAAATGATAGATTAAGATATTGTGTTTCCCTTAAGGAGGACCCTGAAAGACCTGTGGGAGGCCGGAGAGGCGTTGCGCCCTTAACGTGAGAGACCCGGGCGCTTCCGGCCTCTG
The DNA here is from genome assembly GCA_046758845.1 of Nitrospinota bacterium. Classification (GTDB taxonomy): domain Bacteria; phylum UBA8248; class UBA8248; order JACPRG01; genus JBHIBA01. The sequence goes on along the minus strand of JBHIBA010000116.1, from coordinate 5,563 downwards.
CGTTGAGTGGAGGCAGCCCACTTACAGAATCCAATAGGAGGAACGCTCATGCGGAGCTACATTGCCGGACAGTGGATCGATAAGAAAGAGAAGATCGAGGTTCTGAACCCCTTCGACGGCAGCGTGATCGACACGGTCCCCAAATGTGACGCCGAGGATGTCAATCGGGCGTTGGAGAGCGCCGCCCGGGGGGCCAAGGTCATGGCCAAGATTCCCAGGTACGAAATCTACCAGATTTTGAAAAAGGCCGCCGACCGCTTGGAAGAGAAGTCGGAGGAGTTCGCCCGGACAATCACCCTCGAGGAAGGGAAAATCCTGGCCGAATCCCGGGGCGAGGTCAGCCGCGGCGTCCAAACCCTGACGCTCTCCGGAGAGGAAGCGAAGCGGCTGCACGGCGAAACCGTCCCCCTGGACGGCGCTCCGGGGGTGAAGGGGCCGCTCGGTTTCACTCTCCGGGTGCCCTGCGGGGTCGTCGTGGCCATCAGTCCCTTCAACTTTCCTCTCAACCTCGTTTGCCACAAGGTGGGGCCGGCCATCGCAGGGGGCAATTCGGTCGTCGTGAAGCCGGCGACGGATACCCCGCTCTCTGCCCTGAAGCTGACCGAAATTCTGCTTGAGGCCGGCCTGCCGCCCGAGGGCATCCAGTGCCTGACCGGTCCCGGCGGAGAGCTGGGCGAGGCCCTCTGCGCCGACCCACGGGTGCGCAAGATCACCTTCACCGGCAGCCGGGACGTCGGGGAGCAGATTTGCCATGCGGCGGGTCTCAAGAAGGTCACTATGGAGCCGGGGTCGAACTCCCCGCTCATCGTTATGCCCGACGCCGACATGGACAAGGTGGCCGCGGCCGTGGCCTCCACAGGATATGCCAATGCCGGCCAGGTGTGCATCTCCACCCAGCGGGTCCTGGTGTCGAATCCGGTTTATAGCGATTTCCTGGACGCCTCCAAGGGGAAGGTCGAGGCCCTGACAACCGGAAACCCGCTGGAGGAGGGGACCAAGGTGGGCCCCATGGTCCGGGAAAATGATGCGGTCCGGGTGGAGGGATGGATCAACGAGGCGGTGGCGGGGGGAGCCCGCTTGGTGACGGGCGGGGCACGCTCGGGGGCCATGTACGCCCCCACCATTGTGGCCGACGTCAAACCCGAGATGCGGATCTCCTGCGATGAGTTGTTCGGCCCCGCGGTGGCGGTGACGCGGGTTGACGGCATCGATGAGGCGATCGCCCTGGCCAACGACACCCACTATGGCCTCGCGGCGGGGATCTTCACGGAAAACGTGCAGTGGGCCATGAAGTTCGCCCGGGAGGCCGAGTCCGGCAACCTCCACGTCAACTCGGGGCCTCAGTGGCGGGTGGACCTGATGCCCTATGGCGGGCTCAAGGAAAGCGGGTATGGCAAGGAGGGCCCGAAGTATGCAGTCGAAGAGATGACGGAACTGAAGATGGTGGTTTTCCACCTGCCGAGCTGAACATGGACGCGCACAGGACAAGCTATTTCTTCCTTCCGCGCGAATGTAAAGGGAGGCTCGCATGCTCTACCACGTGCGGGGAAAATTTCTGGATGAAAAACGGGAAGAATTCTTCCGCATCCTGACCGACGACACGGTTCAGGGGCAAGAGCCCGATGGCCGAGAAATCGTGGCATCCATGCGCCGCGCCGTCCGTCGGGAGGGCCTTGTGGAATGGACCGAGACGTGTTATTGCGCGGCCCCCCTCGCGCACGAGCGGGGAACCGTCTACGACCGGTTTTTCAGAGAGATCGAGACGGAGCCCATCGAGTCCGCGCCACCCCTTGAGGGTGAGAGTTTTTGGAGTTACCTGGAAACGGGAACGGAGACAAAGGAGGGAGGAGGGAAACCATGAAAAGCATTCGGTATCTGCCGCTCTTGGCCGGCTTGATCCTGACGCTGGCTACGGGGATTGCGAGGGGGGCGGAGAGGACGAAGATTCGTTTCGCCGAAAATTGGGTCTTGTCCGGGGAACACATCGGGGAGTTCGTCGCGCTGGACAAGGGCTGGTACTCCACGGAGGGGGTGGACATCGAAATCCGCAGAGGGCACGGGGCGGTGGATACCTTCAAACGGGTCACCGCGGGAGACCTGGACATCGGACGATCCGTTATGGTCTCAGTGGCCCTTGGCCGCGCTCAAGGCGCCAAAGCCAAGATCGTCCAGATGGCGATGCACATCTCCCCTTACGGCCTCGCTTATCTAAAGGGCGTCGGGATCAAGAAGCCAAAGGACCTGGAGGGACGGATGGTGGCGATCCCTTCGGGTTCTTCCGTCCTTCAATTCTGGCCCGCCTTCGCCAAGGTGAACGGGATCAATCTAAAAAAGACCCCGATCATCCATATGGGGCCCGCGGCCCTGGTGCCCAGCCTGGCGTCCGCAAAGGTGGAGGCAACCGACGCCTGGCTGAACTCTCTGCCGGCCTTTGAGGAGGCCGCCGCTCAGCAGGGCCATCAGGTGGGATTTTTCCTCTGGTCGGACTTCGGCCTCTCGGATATGTACGGCGCCGCCTTCGTAGCCTCGGACGCAACCATCCAGAAGCGTCCCGAAATGGTTCAGAAGTTTGTCCGGGCGACGGTCCGCGGAATTTCCTGGGCGCTTGCGAATCCCAAGGGCGCCGTCGACATCTTCATGAAGCATAATCCCGGCAGAAAGCGGAGTATCATCGAAGCCCAGTGGAAGTACATGCAACGGCTGTCCTTGGATGATCATTTCAAGAAGGAAGGGATGGGCTACGTGAATTCGGAGAAAATGGTCCGGGCCCTCAAACTGGTAGAGCAGTACGTCGGCCTCAAGAACCCCGTGAAAGCCGAGGATCTCTACACGAACGGGTTCGTCTCCAACGTCCCCCGGGAGTGGCGTTTCCCGAAGATCATGTAATTGGGGAGCTTGACGGCGCGCATCTTTTCGAGAAGAAGGAGGCTCCGCCGACTCAACAATCAAAGGAGCAGGCAAAACCCACCGCCCCCTCGCGCGGGGGGTGTGATTTTTCCGGTTGCGACGGGAGTCCCACCGGCGCGACCCACTCAAGATTCACATCGGACGGCCGTTAACAGAAAGGATGGATTGTGGATATCAGCGTGGAAAGCACCGGCGACGCTTATCTGGAGCTTCTGGCCCGCCGGGGCATCAAATACTTCTTCGCCAACGCGGGGACGGATTTCGCGCCCCTGCTGGAAAGCATCGCCAAGCGGACTTCGGAAGGCAACTCGTTGCCCAGGCCGGTCCTCTGCCCTCACGAAGCCACGGCCGTGAGCATGGCCCACGGTTACTACATGGTCACCGGCGAGCCGCAGGCGGTCATGGTCCACGTCAACGTGGGCACGGCCAATGCCGCCAGCCAAATCATGAACGCCTCCCGTTCTCAGGTGCCCATCCTGTTCAGCGCCGGACGGACGCCCATCATAGAGGAGGGCGCCCTAGGCGCGCGAGACGTCTACATCCACTGGGCGCAGGAGTCCCGGGACCAGGCGGCGATAATACGCGAATACGTCAAGTGGGACTACGAGCTGCGGAACTATCCCCAACTGGAAACCGTTGTGGACCGCGCCCTTTCCCTGGCCATGGCCGATCCCCCAGGACCCGTGTACCTCATCCTGCCCCGGGAGGTTCTGGCGGAGAAGCACTCCACGCTGTCCCTTCGGCACGAAGAGGTCAGGTATGGATGCTCTTCGCCCCAGCCGAACGCCGCGCAGATCGGGCGCGCGGCGGACCTCCTCGCCGGGGCCGAGCATCCCCTCATCATCGCCGGCACCTCAGGCGTGGACCCGCACTCCGTCCCCCTGCTCGTAGAACTGGCGGAAACCGGCGCGATCCCCGTCATCGAATTCAGAAATCTCTACACCAACTTTCCATCCGATCATCCTCTTCATCTAGGATTCAACCCCGACGGGTTCCTTCAAAAGGCCGACGTGGTGATGGTCCTGGAGACCGACGTCCCATGGGTGCCCGTCCACTGCAAACCCCCGGATTCGACGCCTGTCATCCATCTCGGACGCGACCCCTACTACTCCAACTACGTGATACGAGGCTACCCGATGGACGTCCCCCTTGTCGGAGAACCGGCGGCGGGACTCCGGAACCTCCGTATGGCCCTGGCCGAACGGCTGAAGGGGAAGGAAGCGGCCTTGGAAAAACGGCGGGAGAATCTCCGCCGCATTCACGACCAGCAGCGGGCCGAGTGGGCCAAACAGGCCCAAGAAACCCGCGAGGAGAAGCCCATCCATTTTCGATGGCTCTCTTCGTGCATCAACCAGGTGAACGACGAAGACACCATCCTGATCAATGAATATGACCTGATGCTCGAGCACGCCGATTTCACGAGGCCGGGCGGCTTCTTCGCTTCGTCCCACGGGTCTGGCCTGGGCTGGGCCCTGGGAGCCGGCCTCGGCGTCAAACTGGCCCGCCCGGACAAAACCGTCATCGCGACGGTCGGCGACGGGAGCTACCTGTTCAACGTGCCCACCTCTGCCCACTTCGTCTCCCGGGCGCAGGACCTCCCCATCCTGGTCGTCGTCTTCAACAACCAATGCTGGAACGCCGTGAAACGGGCAACCCGGGCGCTTTACCCAGACGGGTGGGCGACGAGCAGAAACCAGTTCCCACTGAGCGACCTGGAGCCTTCGCCCCACTTCGAGAAGGTGGTGGAGGCCTATGAGGGCTACAGCGAGCGCGTCGAAGACCCCGAGGAATTGCTCCCCGCGCTGAAGCGGGGTCTTCGGGCCGTTCGGGAGGAGGGCCGCCAGGCCCTGCTCAACGTTATCTGCAAGCATCCATGAGGACGGACCCCCAGATGGTCTCCACGCAACCGCGCGCAGATGGGCGGGAAGTCAGGGAGCCCCGGCGGACGAAAGGCCAGGACGTTGTGGCCTTCTAACGCCAGCATCAGCTGCGGCGCGAAGCGCCATCAGCTTCATGCCCGTGTTAGACTGCACGTCTGCCGCTCTGATCATCCACCACGAGGATCCGTGAGGATCCGAGCAGCATGGTAAACAGTGAGCACTTCGATGGTGTCATCAAGTAGCTGGTAGACTATTCGGTAGGTTCCCCAGATAACCTCGCGCAACCGCTCGTCCTTGAACTCTGGTACGATTCGACCCGAACGAGGAAACGGTTCAAGCCGTTCCACAGTGCTAACCAGCCGTTCGGCTACGAGCAACGCGTATCGTGGGGAACTGCGCGCGATAAAGTCACGGATGGACTCCACGTCGTCGACCGCTTGATCGGTCCATCTGACCTCAGCCACCGAGCAGCCGCTTTTTGGCTTCTTCGTGCGACATCGTTTGACCGGCCGCCGCCTGCTGAAGACCCTTCTGAACCTTCGCCAAGAAATAAAGTCGCTCGATCGCGTCCTCTACTGTGGCGTCAGGCGGAAGTTCCTCGATTGCCTCTAGCGCCTTTTTCTTGGCTTCTCCCGCTTCCATGCTCTCCCCTTTTCTGGAGGTGCGTTTCGATCTCCAAGCCTATTGTACGCCCAGTATTCCTTGCACTTCAATTCTGCGACGTCATTCTGATGCCGCGGTTGAGCGGCCGGGGCGAGACATGGGGCGCAAAGCCC
>JBHIBA010000115.1:0-12850 GCA_046758845.1 Nitrospinota bacterium | reverse complement strand
GGGTCATTGACCCGAGGCACCGCGAATACGCGGGGGCACGTTGCCCCCAAAAAGGTCCCCCTGGCGAACTTCCTCACCCTTCCCGCTCTTGGTTCCGGTCGATCGGCGTTTACGTCTCGCGAGAGGGGTCCCGGCAAAGCACAGGCGCCGGGGGGGCCGGATTCCTCGTTATGTGATCGGGAAAGGCAGCATCATGAGAGAAACGGTGGAGTCCGCGATACGTGAGGAAATAGGTGGGGCTCCAAGCCTTCAGGTTTGCCGTCTGGTCCAGGAGGAGGTGAAAGAGGTGGCCCATGGCCGCGCCCAGAAGCCAGGGTGAGGGGGCAAACCAAAGCGCCAAGGCCCAGAGCAAGGCGGAGACCTCATAGCCGTGAAGGAACATGAAAGCGGTGGTGGGGCGGTTTCGTACTCCGATACCCATCCGGGACATGCGAACGAAAGCTTCGCGCAGGCCCCACGTGATCGCGAAATCAAGGAAGTGGTCCAGGTCGATGGACCAGCCCGCAAGGAAAAACGCCACCCCTGTCTCAAGCGATCCGGTCGTGGCGCCGACGGCGACACCGACGGTGGCGGAGGACACGATGTGGCCTGGTGCGTTCATGCGTGAATCCTTCTCCAGGGTTGAGTCAGCCTGAAGGATGCAAAGGCTTCGGTTCAGGAAATTGTGTGATCTTGCCGGTGAGGCGAACGGCCGGGAAAGCCATTCAGGCTAATCGCTCAGACCGCGGAGCCGCTCTTTTTTCCATTTCTTCTTGAGGTAATTGGTGACCAGGATTTCGATCATTTCCTGTGCGTCTTCCTGCTCATCGCCGAACCCGTAAAACTCCCTTTCAAGGGCGTCGACTCCTTCAGAGGCCTTCCTCCCCTCTTCGTAGAGGTTGGCCCAGGCTTCCCAGCGATCCTCGCCCTTCGCGCAACGTATCTCAACCGCCCGGCCCAGGATGTCCTTTTCCATGGCCTTTCCTTTCAGCGGTTCAAGGGGTTGGGCGCGCCGGACGGTTCCGGAGCCGCCCGCCTTACAGGTTGTCCGCCGTCACGGCCCGGCAGGCGTCGGCGTTGGCCTTGCTCACCCGGTCAATCACCGCAGACAGCGTGGCCTTGTCGATCCCCAACTGCCGGGCGGCGTCCAACTGGTCCCGCGCGGGCCCTTCCAGGCCCCGTGTGATATTGACCGCCAGCCGGATGAACAGTTGTTCCCGTTGCGTCAGGGTGTCCTCTCCCCCAGGGGAGGAAAACTCTTCCTCCGGCTCCGGGACCCAACTCGGTGAGGAGACTGTGGGTGTGGGCCAGCCGTTCTCGGTGGGGGATTGCTCCATCTCCCCGGTGGCCGAGCGCACGTTGACCGCCTGGAGGCCTTGGGGGAATTGAGCGACGTCAAATTCTACAATCTGGTTTTCGTGAAGATCCGCAAATTCAATTCCGCGAAGTTTCGAGCAGTGAAAGAACAAATCCTCTCCTTGCGTAGTCTCGATAAATCCGAATCCCCGGTCCGTAATCAGCCTTTTGATCCTGCCTTTTGACATAGAACGCGCACCCTTCTTCCTGGGCCTGAAATTCGCGTGGATCAGCCTTGCCGGCCGCCAGCAAAGCTGCCGCCCCTAAGTGAAATACGTTCTCGATCCGCCATGGAAAGTGATTCAAAGGGAAGATCCTCCAACCCACTCGATGTTCCTGCCCGTCATGAGCCAGTCAAAATACAAAACCCTTCTCCTCCCCAAAAAATTTCACATCTCAATCAGCGACTTCTTGATGTTGAACAGCTTCCCGTCCTCGTTTTTGATCAGAACCAGCTCTCCCTCCCATTCCTGTACAACTGACACCTCTTCCCCCGCCGAGAACTGGACGGGTTCAGCTTCGCCTTCTTTTCCCATCCGGAGGTAAGCGACGAAATCTTCCTTCACCGTGGGCATATTTATGGTTCTCCTGGGCCAACCGCTCCGATGGACTTAAAACAGCAAGACCGTCCAAGAAAGACCTGGGTGATTCCAAAGTTTGCAACTCTTTGAATCGGCGGGCCAATCACCCGCGCGCTTTCTTCTAAGTATATCCTTCTCCGCGCCCCAGTCAATCCCGCCCCGCCGGGGGGAAGGCCGGCGCTTTCCGCCCCCCTCCGCCTCAGCCGGAGAGTCGGCTCCGGCGGCCTGGATTGGGGACTCCCCGGGCTGCACGCCCGGGCCTGGGGCGTACTCTTAGCCTCTACTTCGACGCGCGCCGGCTACGTGAGACCTGGCGGGCCGCCGGCTTCCTGGCGCGGGGGTATTTCCGCTTTTTCGCGGGAGCGTGCTTTCGGAGCGTTTGGATGAACTCCGCGCCGTTGCCCACGATGGCCTCCCAGAGGATTTTCCCTTTGCGTGCGGTCGCCACGGTCGGGTCGCCGATGTGAGCCGGCGGGGTGATCCGGCTTTGATCCTCGGCGTTGATGGTGATGAGGACGCGGTCTCCGCCCCCCAGGTGATCCTCCGACAGAAACCGGGAAGCAATGGGGTGATGGCCGCGGTGTTCGAAGGCCTTGTCCATTTGCACGAGGTTCGACCGCTTGAAGAGCATGTGGGATGTCTCGAACTCGCCGCCGTGCTGCCCGGCGCCGGGGTTTTCGCAGACCTTTCGGTGCGTCGAGGCCGCGATGACGAGGGGATCGAGAACGGCGAAGATCACCTCGGGGTGCTCTTGCTTGATGGTTTTCGATGCGATGCCGATGGCTGCCAGGTTGGCCAGCCGGTGGCCGTTGAAGATGAGGATCTTCCGGAAACCGTGCTTGATGAGGCTGCGGTAGACATCCTTGAGGATGGCGACCACTGTCTCCGGCTGGAGGGAGATGCCGGGCTTATGCATGTGGTGCTGGGCGTCGCCGAACCAGATAGGCGGCGCGCAGAGGACGCCCGCCGCCTGCGCGATGCCCTCGGAGTAGTCGATGGCCTCGAACCCGTCCACGCCGATGGGGAGGTGCGGGCCGTGGGGCTCCGTGCTCCCGATGGGAACGATGACGATGTCCTCTCCCTCAAGGTAGTTGGCGATTTCCTCCCACGTCAGGTCCTGCATCCAGACCGAGCTCGTTTTTCTCTTCCTCGCCGCCGCCATGCCTTCCTCCCTCCCCCTTTTTTCTTGTTCTTTTGGCGGTCCATCGTCGAGCCTTTTCCGGCGGAATCCCAGGTCTTCATCTTCCCGCCCAATTCCGCTTCCTCTAAGGATCCTTGTCTCTTTGCGGGGGTGAGGCGGAAACTCGACGGAGCTTCAGATGTTCTTAAAGCCGAAGGTCCGACCGCAAAATCACAAAGGATACATGCCCGGGAACATTCCATTCCAATTCAGGCGCCCGTCCCGGATTTTTCAAGGCAGGCATGAAACGCTTGACGCGTTTTGATGGGCTTCGTTACCATGTGTCCTTGAATCATGCCAGACACGAGATGGATCATTCTTGAGCCCCTTTTGGGTGTCAAGGGCCATCCGGGCGCGTAGCGCTTCCGGCCGGGGTGTCATTTTGCGGCGCCTTTCTTCGGCGAGCCCGCCATGAGGGATTCTCTCTCCCGAAGGCTGCGCCAGGGCGTCAAGAACCTGATGGCCGACAAGGGGATCCAGGGGGCCGGATTTCAAAGCGTGTCCCGGGCGAAGTCGAGAGGAGGCCTCCAAAGCAGTTGCACTGAAAGAAGAAACTTAGAGGGGAGGAACGTCATGTCCAAGGCGGCGGTCAATGGAATCGAGATCTATTACGAGGTGAGCGGCAAAGGCGACCCCGTGATGCTCATCACGGGGCTCGGGGGCGCGGGGGCCAGTTGGGGTCCGCAGATCCCGCTTTTCGCCAAAGAATTTCTCACCATCGTCCCGGACCACCGGGGGGCCGGCCAGTCGAGCCATCCCGAGGGCGGCTACACCATCGAGCAGCTCGCCTCGGACATGGCCCAATTGCTTCAGGGCTTGGGGTGCGGCCCGGCCCACATCGTGGGTTCTTCAACGGGCGGGGCGATTGCGATGGTGATGGCCCTGGACCATCCGGAAGTCGTCCGGTCCATCGTCGTGGTCTCCTCCTGGGGCAAGACGGACGACTTCTTCCGCCGGCAGTTTGAAGTGCGGAAGCGGGCTTTGTTGGATTCGGGGGTTCGGGCCTACACAGAGGCGTCCTCGATATTCTTATGGGCGCCCTCTTTCATGCGCGAGCATAACGAGGTGGTTCAGGGATGGATCGATGCGATTTCCTCCAAGCCGGCGAACCCGGAGGTCATGGCCAAGCGCATCGACATGATCGTCGCGCACGACCAGATGGGACGGTTGGGCAGGATTCAAAAACCAACGCTGGTAATCGTGGGGAAGGAGGACCTCTGCACCCCGCCTTATCTCTCCATGGAGCTGGCGAAGCCCATTGCCGGCGCCGAGCTGGCCATTTTGAATGGCGGTCACTTCTTTTATCTGGAGAATCCCAGGGCCTTCCACCGGCGGGTCCGGAAGTTTCTGCTCAAGCATTGAGAACCCGGGAGGGCGGGGGCGGTCTTTTACTGAGGGCAGCAGAATAGTATTGACCCCCCCGCGTTACCCTGAGCGAGAGTCACCGACTCGCGCAAAGGGTCTTTGCAGATGCCTCGTTGCACTCGGGACGCTGCGCGAATTCCTCGCTCGGGTCGGTGGCCCTTCGGTCGGAATGACACGCAGGTTTTTTTGTCGGGCACAAGCCGCTGCTGTTCGTAAGAGGGCGAACCCTTCTCACTCCGACCCCTTCCGGCAACGCTGTCTTTGGGTTTCGCATCGACTTCTCATCGTTGCTGGAATGAAGGAGGGATGAGACTTCCCCTCAGCTGCGTTATAGTTGGAGAGAATCCAATCGGAATCTCGTACCGGGGACGGCACGGAGTCTCTTGCCGAGGGAAGTGGCGCCCGCGGCGCCAACGCTGTCTAGGCTTTCGGTCTCTTTAGGGGGAAGGACGATGACGAAGCCCGTCAAGGGAATATTCATTCTGTTCGCGTTGGCGCTGTTCGTGGGAAGCGGGCCTTCGCCGGGCGTCGCGGAAGCTTTCCAATTCGAGCTGAATTGGGTGCCGAACGCCACACAGATGGGCGTTCACGTGGCGCAGGGGACCGGCCTGTACAAGGCCCAGGGTTTGGACGTGAAGGTCACGCGCGGGTTCGGGACCGGGCGATCCATCAAGGACCAGATCAGCGGCCTCTCCGACGCGGGCATGGGGGACTTTCCCGCCGTGATCAACTCCCGCGCGAAAGGCTCGGACCTCAAGGCCCTGGGCGTCATTTTCGGACGCTCGCCATACGCCATCTTCTCGCTGGCCTCGGCCAACGTGAAGACGCCCAAAGACCTGAAGGGATTGACGCTGGGCTCCCCCGCCACCAACGCCGCCCGGATGTTCTTCCCCGCCCTGGCCCTCAAGAACGGACTGGACCCCCAATCGGTCAAGTGGCAAGGCATGACCCCTTCCGCCACGGTTCCCTCCCTCTTCTCCGGGAAGGTGGACGCGATCGCCATGTTCGTCCTCTCCCGCGGGTTTGTGGCGAAAGTCGCGAAGAAGTCGGGAAAAAAGTTCTCCATGATGCCCTACAACAAGTTCGGCATCGACGGCTACGGCATCACGTTCATCACCTCCGAGCGAAAGCTCGCCGAGAAGAAGGGATCGATCCGCAAGTTCGTCCGTGCCTCGCAAAAAGGCTACGAAATCGCTTTGGGCAGCGACAAAACGGCCCTGGGTGCCTTCCAAAAGCTGTACCCCGAGATCCCCCTCAAGCAGACCGCCGGCATGTGGAAGGGAATGAAGGGTTTCCTTCTCACACCGGAGGCGAAGACGCACGGCCTGTTGTACATGGACCGGAACAAAGCGAAGATGACTCGTGACATGACGGTGAAGTACTTCAAGATCCCGGACGTTCCGCTGAAGGACCTCTACACCAACGAGTTCCTCGAAACCAAATGAGCAGGATTCGCCGGGCGAGTGAATCGAGCGATCCGCCAGGGAGGATGGGGAAAACGTGAGGACCTTCTTGCTGGCAACGGCTGACGGGTTGTGGGCCGCCGAAGACTCCCGGTGCGAGCGCGTCGCCCTGGAGGAGGAGCGGGTCACCGTCCTCGCACCTTCGCCCGCGCCGGGGGTGCTTTACGCCGCGACGGCGGCGGGCCGGATTTATAAGAGCAAGAACGGCGGGGGCCGCTGGGACCTTCAGTTCGAGACCGACCCCCGCAACCGGTTTCTCTCCCTCGCCGTTTCCCCTCACCCGCCGCATGCGGCCTACGCGGGCGCGTGGCCGGCGGGCATCTTCCGCGCGCCGGACGCCGAACGCTGGGAGCGCCTCGAGACCTTCCACAAGACCGAAGGGTCAAGATACTGGACGTTTCCCCCGCCGCCCCATGAAGCGCGGACGACCTCCTTCGCCTTCGACCACACGGACCCCTCGACGCTCTATGCCACGGTCGAAATCGGCGGCGTCCTGAAGAGCCGGGACGGGGGCGAGTCCTGGAAGCCGGTGACGAACGAAACCAACCGGGACGCCCACGTCGTCCTGATTCACCCGAAGGATCCGAAGACGCTATACGTCACCACGGGCTTCGGCTCCACCAACCGACCCGGCGTTTACTGGACGCGCGACGGGGCCGAGTCCTGGGAATACCGCTACCGGGACGTGTACCCCATATACACCTGGCGGATGTGCATCGACGCCGCCCTCCCGGAGGTCCTCCACGTCGCCGCCTATCCCTATGCGCCCGGCGACTGGCACAACCCGCCGGGCACCGGGGGCATGGTCATGAGAACCCAGGACGGGGGGGAGACCTGGACGACGCCTCACGCGCGTGTCCACCTCCCGACCGTGAATTTTCTTCCAAAACTGATGCCGGACCCCGAGGCGCCTGGGGGCGCGCTGCTGGCCATCAGCCCCTACGTCCGCCCCTCACTCGACGCAAAGGACGACTTGCCGCTGAAGTATTACAACATCGACGGGTTCATTGCGCCCTCGGTGGACCCCCCGTCCCGGGAGGGCCGGATCATCCGCTCCGGCCCGGACGGCCGGTCTTGGGAAGTGCTCGCCGCGGGACTGCCGCCGCTACTGGATTTCTTGCCGGTTGGCTAGCTGGGTTTTCGCCCGCCCCTCGAAACAGGAGACGGACATGGAGAAGAGCCGCGATCTTCTCAATCGATTCCGCGACGTGCCGCCGCCCCACAAGCCCGATTGGGGCACGCGGGGCGTGGACTTCCGGGCCCAGCCGCCGTGGGAGGTTCCCGAGAGATTTTTCGTGAGCGCGGCCGTCGTGGGCAGTTTCGTCAACAAAGACCAGAACCCCCATCAGCCCATCCTGCCCGAGGAGGTGCGCGACGCCTTCTTCGCCTGCATCGAGGCCGGGGCCGCTGGGATTCACGTCCACGTCCGGGGCCGGGACGGTAAGCCCACGGCTGACGCCGACGTCTATCACGAAGTCCTGGATCCCATCATCGAAAAGTACGGGGATGATGTCATCATCGACGGCGGGACCATGACCGGCCGGACGTTCGAAGAATGCATGACTCCCGTGTCTGAAGGGTTGTTCGACCTGTGCATCGTCAACCCGACCTCTGGTCTGCTGGGCGACCGGCTGCGCGCCATGCGCCCCGAGACGATGAAGGCCCAGGCCGAGTACTACCAGGCCCTGGGGGTCCGGTGCGTCATCGACGTCCACGAGGCCTCGAGTATCTGGAACGCCAAGCGCCACCTCATCGATACGGGGATCCTGGAAGCCCCGCTCGTCTGGCACCTGCTCCCCGGTCTGCCGGGAACCCTGTATATGCCCAACGTCCGCGCCAGCTGGGACGGCGTCACTTTCCTGGTGGACCGCATCCGGGAGATCGACCCGGAGTCGATCATCATGTCCAGCGACGCGGGCCGGGCGTCGGTCTACGGCACGACGATCAACCATCTCCTGGGGCTTCACCTCCGCGTCGGGATGGAGGACGTGCTGTACAAATATCCCCACAAGAACGACATCACGGAAACCTCGGCGGAGGCCGTCGGCGAGGCCATCGAGCTGGGTAGAATCTTGGGCAAGGAGCCGATGACGGCCCGGGAGTTTCGGGAGCTTGCGGGGCTTCGCACCCGCAAGGCCACGGGGGTCACTTGAGGGGGTCTTGCGGGGGGCGCTTCTTGAAAGGCGCCTGTGAAAATCCTGGGGGGCTTCTTGTAAGACGCCCCCCAGACCCCCTTAGAACTTTCGACGGCCCGGGATGCGGGTCGCTGACCCGCATTGCCGGGCCTGCATAGGTTGGTTGTTGGCTTGGCTAGGCCGGTGGTCTGTGACCTTTTGCTGGCTTTCTACTTTGGGCGATAGGTTGCGGCCTGCAAGGCCGCAACCTATCGCGATTGAAAAGTTTTCCGGGGGGTCCAGGGGGGCCGGTTTTCAAAAAGGTCCCCCTGGTCTCCTAGCAGGGTTTGCGAGGACGGAGCCTCCGCAACTTCGAGCCGTCAATGGGGTTTTACGAAGAGCAAATCTTCTCACGGGTGATGGACTGGTCCATGGGCTCGCGCAGGGTCCAGGAGGAGCGGGAGAGGGCCCTGGCCCCGGCCTCGGGAGACGTCCTGGAAATCGGCTTCGGCACCGGTCTTAACTTGCCTCATTACCCGGAAGGCGTCACTTGCGTGACGGCGATCGATCCGGCCAGTTTGCGGCCTGAAAAACGCAACCGCCGGATGGCCGCGGCCCGCATGCCGGTGGAGCTCGTCCGCCGGAGCGCGGAAACGCTCCCTCTCGAAGATGGGCGGTTCGACTGCGTCGTGAGCACTTGGACCCTCTGCACCATTGCCGACGCCGTCGCCGCGCTTCGCGAGGTGGGCCGCGTTCTCAAACCGGAGGGAAGGTTCATCTTTCTGGAGCACGGCAGAAGCAATAACGCCCGGGTGGCGAAGTGGCAGGACCGCCTCAATCCGATCCAGCGGAAAATCGCATGCGGATGCAACATGAACCGTCCGATTGACGCCCTCATCCACCGCGCGGGGCTGGCGGTGGATTCTCTCGACCGTTTTCTCATGCCCGGCGTTCCCCGCATCCTGGGCGAGATGTACCGGGGGATCGCCCGGACGGCTTGAGCCGGCTGGAAAGAAAGGAAAGAACACATCTCGATGAAAGGAGAAACCGCTACTCAGGGCGTGCTCCTCTCCCAGATGGAGTGTCCCTCCTCCCTGGAAGCGGAGTTTCATGACTGGTACGACCACGAGCACATCCCGGAGCGTCTGAGAGTTTCCGGGTTTCTGAGCGCGGCCCGCTACGAGGTCGATGGGGACGGCCCGCGTTTCCTCGCCCGGTACAACCTGGAAGACCTGGGCGCGCTCGAACACCCCGACTACGTCCGGATCAAACAAAGCCCCTCGGAGCGGACTTCCAGGATTCTCTCCTCCGTCTCGCTCTTCACGCGTTACACCGCGCGAGTCTATTCCGCCCGCCGGAGGGAAGACGCCCCCGAGAGGCCCGAGGACGCGCCTTACATCCTTCTGGCCGGTTTCGCCGTCCCCAAGGAAGCGGAGAGGGACCTCGACGCCTGGTACGAGGAGGAGCAAACGGACATGCTCCTTGGCGCGGAAGGCTGGTGGCGTTGCGTGCGTCTCAAAGTGGTCTCCGGCGAGCCCGAGCCCTGGACCGACATCGCCCTTCACGAGCTGGCGAGCCTCGACCCGCTGGAGTCTCCGAAGCGGCTCGAATCCCGAAAAACACCCTGGAGCCAGCGCATCCGGCAACAACCCTGGTTCCAGGCGGGCAGCTTCATCGTCTACCGGAACTTCTCCGTCTATTGAGGAAATGGGCGCGGGACAGCCCGTGAAAGACGGTCCGAACGGATCTTAAGAGATACGGAATCCCAGATCTGCCAGATGGGCTTTTTTGAAAACCAGCCCCCCTGGACCCCCCGGAAAACTTTTGACGGCCCGGCGTGCGGGTCGATGACCCACATGGCCGGGCCTGCTTGGGTTGGGGGCGGGTTAAGCTCCCCCGGTTGTCTGAGTCCTTTCGGTTGCTTTCTCAACTGGGCGATAGATTGCCGCCTCTTTTCGAGGCGGCAATCTATCGCGAAACGAAAGTTTTGCTGGGGGTTGCGGGCGCGCGCCCGCGCCAGGGCCGTCTCGCTCACATCGATCCCAAAGACCTCATGGGCGATGCGGAGGAGTTGCCCGGTGAACACGCCCTCCGCGCAGCCGACTTCCCGAAGCCCTGCTAGCCGCCGTAGCCGCGGCGAAACGGATCTGGAAGGGGAGGGTTTCCTCCAGAAGACAACGTGAACAATCTCGCCCTTCGCGGCATGCGTTGGATTCGGATGATCGAATGCTTCGCGGTTACTGGTATGTCAAGACCCAAATTTCTGTTTCAGCCGGTAATGAGTCAGCAGCGAGTTGGACGAAAGAGGTTCCCAGGCGCTTGACTCTTGGAAAGCCTTCAAGGAAGACCTTCTCGTCGGAGATGGGCCACTTGGCGGTTGCTTCCGTCTTGTAGTGTGATGGGATGGCCACCTTGGGTTTCAACCGGGAAACAATCTGTCGAGCCTGACGCCCGTCGATACTGTAGAAGCCTCCCACGGGGACGAGCAAGACGTCGATTCTGCCCATGGCTTTGAGTGTCTCTTCCGACGGGACCTGGCCGATGTCGCTCAGATGGGCGACACGGAGGCCACCGGCTTCGATGACGAAGATGGAGTTAAGGCCCCTTTTCCGTCCCTTGGATTCGTCGTGATAAGCGGGGAAGCTTGAGATTTTTACATCCTTTTTGCGAAGGGAGGACAAGTTCCAATCCCCGCCTCCCTTCTTCAACCCTCGAAGGATTTCAGGGGATCCAGATATCGCCGCCGCGTTGTTATGGTCGCCGTGTTCGTGGCTAACCGTAACCACATCCGCCTCCACCTGGGGCATGGGATACCCTATATCCCCGAAGGGGTCCATGGCCACCCGCACTCCCTGAGGCGAGGTGAGCAGAAAGAATGCGTGCCCGTACCACTTCAAAGTGGAGTGATTGGCTCCGGACGCAACCGAAGCCGCTAGAAGCGTTACCGAAAAGCACAACAGCAGGGACCATCTCATATGAGACATGGCCGAACCTCCTCCGACTGTCGCGAGCGCTTGAAATTTCTTTCCCGCCTGGGGTCTTCCTTAGACCCAATTAATTGTGATGCTCGCTGTCCAGCTCCTCGATGAGGCGCCGGGCGTCCGCAAGACGCGACTCGGGTACGAGGAGGTGAACCCCATGGTGCGGAGTAATCGCCTCGGTGTACCTGGACTCCCCCCGGATGAGACAAGGAACTCCGTTCACTTCCAGGAACCCTTTCAAGACGTATGCAGTCCCCAAGTCGGGGACAGGCTGGAACTTGACAAAGGACTCATCGGGAGAAACCGCCTCCGAGGACACAGTAGACTCTCCGGACCGACGCCTCTGGTCTCTCAGCGCTCGCCCGTCTCCCGCTGGGAAAACAGTTCGGGAGCCATGTCCGTCTCGCCTGAGACGGAGGAGCCGATATCCGAAAAAGACGATCAGAAGGATCAGCGCGAGAAGATATGAAAAATAATCCACACGACCACCTCTTCGGCTTCATCAGACCTCTATGATATCACTCCTATGAGTCGGGGCTTGCATCACTGACCTCCGTCAGAAGGCTCTCAACCAGCTTCTGGGCTTCGGGGCTGGACCAGTCGCGATATCCCACCCCGCCTCCTCGGACCCGTCCCTTTCTATCGATGAGGAAACTTGTAGGGGTGCCTCGCACCCCGAATATGGGAGAGACCTCGTAATTCGCGTCCAGCAGGTGGGGGAAAGTTAGGCCGTGGCGGGTCACATAGGCTCTCACTTGGTCGGGTCGTTCCCCGATGTCGATCGCCACGATGACAAAACCCTGATCTTTATACTTCTGATAGAGGGCTTCGAGAGCCGGCCGCTCTCGTAAACAGTAGGGTCACCAGGTTGTCCAGAAGTTCAACAGGACGATCTTGCCCCGGAACATGCTGAAAGAGACCTCCTGCCCCTCCAGATCCAAAAGGCTCAGGTCGGGCACGGCAGGGGCGTCGGGCAGGCGGATGAGGTTCGCGGCTTGGAAGTGGGCCGGGTCTACCGCTTGGGCGTTGAAGACTTGTCCGGCAAGCCACAAGAAAGCCCCGACTGACCCGAATAGCCATTTTCTCTTCATTGAGCAATCAACCTCCGACGAATGTGGGCAAGGAAGCGGGTGTCGCTATGCCCCTCCCTCGGCCAAGAGTCCATCCAGGAGCTGCCGCAGGCTGCTCCGGTTCCAATTCCTCGCGCCTATTTCCAGACCGGCAATCCGGCCTTCTTTGTCCAGGAGAAAGGTGGAGGGAATCCCTCTCATCTGAAGCCTTGAACCGACATCGTTCTTGGGATCCAGCAGGACCGGAAAGGTGAGCCCGTATTTCTCTACAAAGGGGGCGACGACCCTTTTCCCCTCCACGTCGCTGGAGATGGCCAGGATCTCAAATCCCTTGTCCCGGTAACCCTTGTACAAATCATTCATCGAGGGCATCTCGGCGCGACAAGGAGGACACCAGGTCGCCCAGAAATTGATTAAGACCACCTGACCCCGCAAATCGGACAGGCGTAGGGATTTGCCCTCGAGATCGGGCAACGTAAATTCCATTGGAAAAGGCTGCCTGGTGCGGGCCTCCCCAGGGGAGATGGCAGGCGCGCTCAAGAAGTATCCCATTCTTTGGAGAAGCAAATATGCCGCTATGAGTAAGAGGACCGCGGTCAGCTTGTTGCGCCAAACCAGAGATAGGGATTTTCGCAATAACTTCATTTCTCTCTCACAGCCACTTCCACAGCCATTCGGGAGTCAGGCTGAGGGCGTACGTGTTGAGTATGGTGAACTGGCCCGTCAAGAGCAGAACGCCCATAAGGATGAGTACAATACCC
>JBHIBA010000114.1:0-12880 GCA_046758845.1 Nitrospinota bacterium | reverse complement strand
GCTTTTTGTAAGGCGCCCCCCCGCGCCCCCCAGCAAAACTTTTGACGGCCCGGCATTGCATGGCCGGGCCTGCTTTGGTTGGGTGTGGCGTTGGGCAGGTCGATCGTCTGGGGCCTTTCGGTGCCGCATTCGGCCAAGGGACCAGCATTGGCGAAAAGAGGAGGCCGCCTGCAGGCGGTCTCCTCTTTTCGCGAATAGAAAGTTTTCCAGGGGGTTTTAGGGGGGCCGGTTTTCAAAAAGGCCCCCCTAAAGGCGCCTTGCTCTCTTCACAGGAGGTTTATCGAATTTGATCTTTGAGCGGGTCGAACGGAACGGCGTCATCTTCTACCAAGTCGTCCTAGACCGCTTTCGGTGCGTCTTCAGCACGCGGACGGGGGGAGTCAGCCGGGGCGTCTGCAAGTCCCTCAACCTGGGCTTCACCCGAAGGGACGACAGAGAGAACGTCATCCGAAACCGCGATTTATTTTCCGAAGCGGCGGGATTCGAAAGCCCGAAGCTTCTGCGGCAGGTGCACGGCGCGCACGTCGTCGACGTACCGGCCGAGGAGGGGGCGGGCATCCAGGAGGGGGACGCGCTGGTGACGGGGAAGGCCGGGCGGGCCCTCGGCGTCCTGACGGCCGATTGCCTGCCCGTAGCCTTTTGGGATCCAGACGCCCCGAGCGCCGCCATCGCTCACGTCGGCCGCTTGGGGACGGCCCGGGGGGTCGTGACAGCGACCCTCAGGAAAATGACGGAGCGATACGGGTCAAAGCCGTCGAGTGTCCACGCGTTCATCGGCCCCGGCATCGGTCCCTCCAGCTATGAGGTGGGGGAGGACGCCTTGGAGGAGATCCGATCGAACGCTTCTCCTTGGCGCGGGTTCGCCGCTCCGCTCGGGAAGGGAAAGTACCTGTTGGACCTGTGGGGCCTGAACCGAAGTCTCCTGGAGGAAGCGGGGGTTCCTTCCGAACAAATTTTCACGGCGGCACTTTGCACCAAAGCCAAATCTCGAGAGTTTTTTTCCTACCGCCGCGATGGCGCAGGCTGCGGCCGGATGATGAACGTGGTGTGGATGGAATAGATCAGAGCAAGGTTCTCACGGGGGCTCTTTTCGCCAAAGAAGGGAGACACCGCAAGGCCCCAGACAACCGACCCAACCGAACGCACACCCACCCCCTGCAGGCCCGGCCATGGGGGTCATCGACCCGCATGCCGGGCCGTCAAAAGTTTTCCAGGGGGTTTTAGGGGGGCCGGTTTTCAAAAAGGCCCCCCTAACCACATATGGACATTATCTAAAAAGTATTCGACGCTGCTCTCAGGCGACGTTAGATTTGTCGTCGCGGGCGGCCAGGGAGCCTCTGGCCCAGCTGCGAGCGCCTTCAACGGAGCCAAAGTGGTTCAGGCCGGTTTTCCGAAGCAGGGCCCGGGCCTCTTTGGTGTCGGGGATATGCTTGACGCGGAAGAACTCGTCTCCATCCAGAAAGATGACGTAGAATCCCTTCACGGCCGCGCCGCCGGCCCAGGCTTCGGCGCCCGAGCCTAGCGCCTCGCGCAGGCCGTCGATGCCGATTTTCTGTTTTTTCCGGTTCAGGGGGATGCGCCCCGCATCGACGTATTCCCCATCCAGCTCCCCTTCGTCCAGTCCCAGGCGGCTTGTGAGGGGGCCTCCAGGAAGCCGATACGTCCGGGTGCAGTCACACGCCTCGCACTCCATCGTGCAGGCCTTGCGTCTTCGGGCGTCATTGACCTCAAGGTCATCGAAATAAGGTCGCAGGGAGGGAAGCTCCATCTGCATGGGGTCCAGGCCGGATTCGAGGCAATAGCAGACTTCGATGAAATGGACCCGTTCCTCCTCGTCCACTCTTGCGTTCTGGAGACCGGCTTGCATCCCCTCGTGGAAGATTTTCCCCCGTCCGATGGTGGCGTCCCGGATACCCTTCCTCAGGGCGTCTTTTTTGCCCGGCCGGATACGACCCGATATGTGGTATCGCATGCCCTTGGCCCCCCCGTCGGCTCTCTTATAGTGTACCGCATCTCACCGCTTCCAGGCGCGCTTGTGGATTCGGTCTCGGTCGGGTGCTCAGCCTTTGCGAGAGAGGACTCAAGATGAGGTTCTTGTCCGTTCCGGCTGCGGCGTTCCTCCTTGGCTGGACGGCGGTCGCCGCGATAGATGGCGGAAGACTGTCCGCCCAATCCGGGCAGGGACACTTGCTGCGGAATCCCAGCATCCTGAAACCAGTCGCCGACCCCTCGGCGGAGGTTCGGGAGTTCATTGCCGGGAAATTCCCGGCCGAGCCTGACGTTGTCATTCAGGTGCCGAAGATCCTCGTTCTTCAAAGACCTGTCACCTGGGATGAGCAAGAGATGGCTTTGGCTGCATGGGAGAAGCTCCGCGCGGTCCTCGGCTCGCTGAGGCTCTTTCGCGAGGTCCGCGTCCGCCCGCCCGGCCGATTGCTGTTCCGCACCGCAGCCACCGACGCTGCTCCCCCGGCGGGAATGAGCCGGACCTGGCTGGAAGTCGAGGGGCAACTGGTGGACACGCAAACGGGAAAGGTTCTGGGAGAGGTCCGTGTGCTGGCCGACGCCTTGGGCCAGGCCGGGACGGTATCCCGGAGGGCGGCCGAGCAGGTTCCCGAACGCGTTGCCGAGGCCCTGGCCCGGTTTGTGAGAAGAGTGGTGCGGTGAGATTTCTTTGGGGCACTTCGGGAAAAGGGATACATTTTTTCCCAGGGGGGCCTTTTTGGGCACTAGCGTGCCGGCCGAACTGCGGTTGGAGGCCCACACGCTTAGCCCGGGCGTCTTAGGCGCGCACCTCCCGAGAGGAGATTCACCAGGCACGCCAGTGCGGAAGCTTGGCGCAGTGCGTCCGGCCCCCCCGGACCCCTCGGAAAACTTTCGACGGCCCGGCACTGCGTGGCCGGGCCTGCTTGGGGTTGGAGGTGAGTTCAACTGAGCCGGTGGTCTGACCCCTCGTATTGGTTTCCTTCTTTGGCCGAATGCGCGCCTTGCTCCGCAAGGCTCCCGCATTCGGCCAACAAGCCAGTTTTTTGCGAAAGGTGTGCGCCAAAGACGCCCGGTTTAAGCGCACATGCCTTCAACCGCAGTCCGGCCGGCACGCAAGTGCCCAAAAAGCGCCCCCCGCAAACTTGCCCGGACTTCCCCTAGGCTGGGTCCTCGCCCGGAGCGGGCACGCGGAAATAACAGTCGGGTTCCAAGTCTTTCAGGGGCAGATCGTCGAGGCGGCTGATGGATCGATTCAACCTGTTGACCCGAGCCGTGAGGTCATCCAACCCATCCTCGGAAACCTTCAGGCCGATAGCCGCCGCCCAATCCCGTACGGTCTCCCGACTCAACAGCGCCTTGCTTGCGTCCTTCCTCCCAACGTATGTCGCTTGAGGGGGCTTCGAGGGACCGGTTTTGAGGGGCGGCGGATCGCCGCGAAAGGTGGGGATGCGGGTATGCCACGCAGTGGCCGCTTCGTATGCCGCGCCGATCTGGAAGAGGTTTTCTTCTTCCCACCACCGGCCGACGATCTGAAGCCCGGCGGGCAGGCCGGCCCGGGTGAATCCGCACGGAATGGAGAGGGCGGGAACCCCCACCGCGCTGAAAGGAAGGGTGCAGTGCAGAATCGGCGGCCAGTCATCCGAGGCATCGATGGGAGGCGCGGCAATCGGCACAGTCGGCGTGATGACCGCGTCCACTTCCTGGAACACCCCGGCGAATTGGCGCAGAAAGAGGACTCGGGCTTGTTGCCCCTTCAGGTATCGCCAGCCGGGAATGAACAGGCCCATCTCAAAGAAATCCGCCGTCGGTCCCGCGTAGTCATACCGGCGGGTTTGCAGGAACGGCCTGTGGTAATGGGCCGACTCCGCCCCCACCACGCTTACGTAGGTCGCCGTTCCGTACTCCACGAACGGGATCTCCACCTCGCGGACCTCTGCCCCCAGTCCCTCCAGGACCCCCGCAGCGTCCCGGACGAGGACCTCCACCTCGGGGTCCCTCCCCGGAAAGAAGTAGTTGGAAGGCAGGCCCAGACGGATGCCCTTCAAGCCCTTGCCCCGATTCTTTTCCAGAGAAGCCCTGTAGTCGGGGACCGGGTATTTTCCCGTCGAGGGGTCCAGGGGGTCGTGCCCCGCAATGACTGAAAGCATCAGGGCCGCATCCTCCACCGAGCGCGCCATAGGACCCAGCGTGTCGAAGGAAAGCCCCAGGGGGACCGCCCCGTACCGGCTGAGCCTCCCGTAGGTGGGGCGGATGCCGACGATGCCGCTGAGGGCCGCCGGAATTCGGATCGAGCCGCCCGTGTCCGATCCCACCGCTGCGGGCGCCAGCCCGCCGGCCACTGCGGCCCCCGACCCGCTGCTCGATCCCCCCGATATGCGGGAGAGGTCCCAGGGGTTGGAGGTAGGGCCGTAGTGGGAGTCCACCCCCGTGGGGCCCCGGGCGAACTCTTGCAGATTCGTCTTGCCCAGAAGCACGCCGCCCCCTTCCAGAAGCCGGGCGGCTGCGGTGGCCGTGCGCCGGGGAACGTAATTCTCCAGGATCTTCGAGGCTGCGGTCATCGGGACCCCCTCGACCTCGATCAGGTCCTTCAGGGCGAACGGGATCCCGTGAAAAGGCCCGCGGTCGAGCCCGTCCCGGATCTCCCGCTCCGCCTGTCGCGCGGCGCGACGCGCCTCCTCCGCCGTCACGGCGATGAAGGCGTTCAGCTTGCCGTCGAGGGACTCAATGCGGGCCAGGCAGGCCTCTGTGATCTCTACGGGCGACAGATCCCCCCGTCGGATGCGGGAGGCCAACTCGGAAACGGTGAGAAAGGCAAGGTCGTCGGTCCCCACTTTTCCCTCGAAGGATTCGGGCGCAAACCGCCCCTTGGCACGATGAAGTTGAAAAGATTCCTGTAAATCTAACCCTTTTACTTCGACTCGGGAAGGATCTCAATCCATGGTCGGGGTTGGTAGTGGGTCAGTTTGTTGAATAACCCCCGCCTTCCTGCGTTGTAGCCGCGATTTGGTAGGCCTGGCTTCCAGCCCGGCGGCGGGCAAGGGGTCACCGACCCGAAGGCCCGCC
The DNA here is from genome assembly GCA_046758845.1 of Nitrospinota bacterium. Classification (GTDB taxonomy): domain Bacteria; phylum UBA8248; class UBA8248; order JACPRG01; genus JBHIBA01. Next base: position 7,834 of record JBHIBA010000114.1, on the reverse strand, counting down.
CCACCAGCGGAAATCGCGGCCGGGCGCGCCCCGATCTCCGCTCGGACCCAGGTCCTCGCTCAGATCGGGGCTACACCAAATGATGACACAGCCGCGGGCAAAGCCGCGTACGGGGCTCAATCCGTTCCAAACTGATCCACTACCTCGGGATTGTGCTGCTCGCGTGAAGGTGAATGAGCCCAGGAAACAAGGCGCTGGCGGGCAAGAGGTCACGGACCCCAAGCCGCCAGTGGCGCCCGCGCGACTTCTCTTCCGTCAAAACAGCCGGCAGTGCGTCACGCCGCTCCATCAATCCGACTTGGCTTTGACCACTTGAGGCGTCAGGGTCACGTCCGAACGGATCGAGTGAGTGACCAGGCAGTCTTTCTTCGCGGTATCCAGGCACCAGCGGGCCAGTTCCTCGTCGCCGTCCTCGGGGATCGCCAGGCGCGGACGCAGGTCGACCCGGGTAAACAGAAATTCCTCTCCCGGCCTCTCCAAAGCGCCCTCGGCCTCGCACTCGAAAGAGAGGAAATCGAGCCCTTTCGACCTGGCCGTGCCCTCGAAGGTCAGCATGAAACACGTGTTGAGGGCCGCCACAAAGAGGTCTTCGGGCGTCCAGACGCCCTCGTGGCCTTTGAATTCGGGCGGCGCGGCGACGAGCACCTCCGGCTTGCCGGGGGAAGACAGCTTGCCCTTGCGGCGTTCCTGCCAATTCACGCGGTTCTTGTAGGTGAAGGTCTTGGTGCGGACGGCCATGGCTTCGTCCTCCTTCCAAGGGTAATAAGTCCTCGCAGAGTCTCGACAGAATATATGGGAAATTTCGCTTATAGGCAGAAATTCACCCACCCCAAGGTGTTCGAGGAAATGGTGGGGAAAGACCCCAGCCTCAGGCAAGAGGACTACGACAGGTTCAAGCAGGGACTTGATCCCCTGATGGAGGCGGGGGAGTTGGGGGTCAGTATCCCCTGTCGATCAAAAGTCGATGCCCCGAGGTGGGCGTAGGATTAACCCTCGACACTGAGAATAGAACCACATCTTTCAAAGCTTCACAAAGATGCTCTCCAGCCTTTAGGAACTTTGATAGCCCACCAGCGTCAAGAGGAGGCCCCACCACACTAAGAAGATGCCGACGGGTGCCGCCAACCGGCGACCCCACGGGAAGTTCTTCTCAGCGGCCATCACTGTCCCCAAGGCCAGCATCCATCCCAAGTTTCCAGACCCCACGGCGAACATCAGCAACATCAACGACCAGCAGCACCCGACACAGAAGACCCCGTGACGGACGCCCAGCCAGAAGGCCTCCGCCTGAGTATCCCTGCCCCTCCAGTGTTGCAGGATGAAGCTCAAAGGCGAGCGGCACTTGTCCAGACACACGTACTTGAGCGGGGTGAATTGGTAGATCCCAGCCACGAGGAATATTCCGGCCCCTACCAGCCAGGCGTTGGCCGCGAGCCACTCGCTCCCTTCGATGGCCCTGTGGAGAAGCCAGTCGGCGAGGTAGGCAAGAATCCCGAAAAGGGTCCATATGCCGAGGTAGGCGAGGACCACCAGTCCGACCAGACGTCTGCGCTCCGGGCGCCTCTTCGTCAGCCTTTGGAACATCGACAGGAGGGGAAGGCTGGTCGGCAGCATCATGGCCGCCGTCATCAACGTCCATCCCGCCACGTAGACTAGAAGGAGCGCGAGGGTAGCGTCCCCAAGACGGATTTCGCCGATTTCCTCATGATTGAGGTACCGGGCATAGGGAGATTGCCCCCAAACCCAAAGCGCCACCCAGGCAAAGAGGATGAGCCCGGCCGTCGTAGCGACGAAGATCCTCTGGTCTCGGTCTCTAGGCCACATGATCCCCGCCCTCACCTGAGTGCTTCCTTACACCTCACACCTCCGCTGCCCGGTATCACCTCCGGCGGATTCGCCCGCAGTGACAACGGGGGCGTCCTCAGCCCTCGAAGCGGAAACTCCCCTGGGCCGCGCTGTGACCCTGGATGTCGATATCGAATCCGTGATTCGGAGCGTTCGCCCGGACACTCGAAGCCCTACCCAAGTAAACGGGCGAACCAGGAATCACTGGGATCACGGGGTCCAACAGAGTAGTCGGCTGACCCGTCGCGCCCTGGAGAGGCGCCATTTCGGCTCGGACGGATTGTCCGATCTGGAGCGTTCCCTTCCCCTCTTGGACTTCAAAGGCGATGTCGGCCCGCTCGACTGCGCCGACCTCGCCGATCAACTGGGCCAGGTCCGCCACCGGTCCCCCAAGTTTTCCGGTCCAAACGTTCAAGAGCGCTTCCTGCTGCTCGGGCGTAGCCCGCTGGTCCACAAAGATCACGGCGCGCCAGTTCCCTTTTAGGGCATTTCCGGGAATGTGGACCAAGACCGCCAGGGTCAGCCCCGAGACATCTAGACCGTCAACCGTCCCCTTGTCCATCTGCCATGCCATTAGCCCGTCGCAAACACCCCCGTCAGGGTCTCCTCCAACCCAGCAAGGACAAATCACGTTGCAAGTGCAAACCTCCAGCATACGCCCTTCAAGTTTGTAGGCCATTTCCGTCTCCCTCGCCCGGTTTTCCCGGTCGCGCCAACACTTCACCCCTTCTATATCGTTGACACTTCCAGGATGTCTGAACTGATGGTTGCAAATTACCACAAAGGACACTTCGGCGACTAGAGGGTATGCCCACCAGGAATGGCGAAGTAAGCCAGCACACTGAGAAGCCGAGGTCAGAGATGTTCTGGACTCCCTGGGCGTGGCCTGGGCCTACATCGACGAGCCCAAGTTTAAGACCTCCATCGGCCAAACCCTCCCCGCGAAGAGCGACCAGGCCTATCTCCGCTTTCACGGACGGAACTCCGAGAAATGCTGGGAGAAGGACGCGGGCGATCAGCGGTATAATCCGGGATTCCCCATTTCAACTTCGACCGATGGTCTTCGGGTTCCCTTTGCGTTTGCAAGCATTAAACCCATCTCCAATGGCCCCGTCAAGAGGTTTTTGAGGCCCTTAGAACCGGCGCTGATGGCCATCCACCATCACGAAATTGAGGCAAAAGAGCGGCCCCCCCCTTCGGCACCCCTTGGCCGTTCTGCAACCCGTGATCAAAAAGCGCCTGTTGCCTCCGGGGATGGCTTCCGCGCAACGTCAGACAGGTGCCGGGCGCAATCGGTTGATCCGCTCCAAGATGTCGGTGAAGAGCTCCCTGGACACCGCGACCTCGGCCAGCTGGAAGATGACCTGCCGGGCGTGCCGCACAATCCGGCCGCCCATTTTGATGAGTTTCACCTGAAGGCTGCGCAAAGACCAGTGCTTGAGTTCCCTGGGTAGGGCCAGTCTTCGCAAAAGGTTCCCCAGGTTATAGGCCAGGACGAAGAGAAGGAGCCGCACCTGGTTGGCCACAAACCGGTGGCATGAAAGGCGCGTCCAGTTGAGCGCGTACTTGCCTTCCTTGATCCACTGCTCCGCCGTCCCCCGACCGTTGTAAAAGTGGACGACGCCCTCGGGACGGGCGGTGAGGTTCGTGACGATGAAGCCGACGCGAGGGAAAAGCTCTCCCAAGTGCCACTCCACCTTAGCCACCACTGGCCGGGGACGGGCCCAGCTTCCCGCCTGATACTGGAAATCGTGGTAAAAGACGATAGGTCTCTTGGGTGGGCGACCCACCGGGCGGGTGAGCAGGAAATCAATCTTTTGGTAGAGCACCTCGTTTGCCGGAAGCCGGATGGCGTAAAGGAAACCCCTCTCTTCCAGCTGCTCATAGACCTCGGGGCTTGCAAAGGCGGCATCGGCCCGGAAGTAACGACGCACGCTTGCCTGCTCATAGCGGGCCGCGATGGGTTCCAGGAACTCCCGCCAACCCTTGGCGCTGTGCACGTTGCCCGGACGTAGCATCGCCCCCTCGCAGTCCCCAAACTGATTGAAGCAGAACAGCGGGTGATAGCAAAGGCAACCGAAGTGGCCGTTGTAGGCCGTTCCTTCCTGCTCCCCATGGACGGGGCTTTCGGAGCTGTTCAGGTCCAGGATGACTCGCTGGTGACGGGTGCGGCTCATGGCCCGGCCTACCCACTCTCGGTTCAGCTCAGCCAACCCCTTGAGGTTTTCCTTCCTGGCCAGAACCTCGGTCTCAAACCGGCTCAGGGTGTTTGTGCTGGCCGCCTGCTTCTCCAGGGCCCGGCGGCCGACGACCGTCTGCATCGCGGGGTTCTTGGCCAACCGCTCGGCGTCGTTGGTATCTTCGTATCCCGCCAAGCGGCTATAGATCGACTGCCGCAACAAGGCCATCAGTTGATGCTGCACGTTCCGGCCGCCTCGGGTCTCTTGCAACAAGTTCCCTGCAGCCTCGGTCAAGCCCAGTGCCTCGTCCAGTTCCCGGCAGGCCAGTAGCCCTGCGTCCGATGTGATTCTTGCTCCGTGAAACTCAAGCCTGAGCCGACGGTCAAATTGCACCCTCAAAGGCCACTTCTTGGCTTCACCCATTAGGTCCCCCCGCCAGAAGATGGCTAGGGGAGGCCAACGGATTGATTTTACAGGAGAAAGACGGCCTTCGGGAGCCGAAAATTATCATTCATCTGGGAAATCCGGGTATATAGGGGACGCGGCGACGCCGTACTATGTTGATCGTCATAAAACGTTTTCTTTGCGAAGCCCTTCCCCCGGTTTCCCCCCCAGGCCCGACGCCGTTCCTTGAACCGTTCCGGCAAAACCCACAAAATGCGATGCAGGGGGGAGCGGCCTCACCCTTCGAATTTCGTCTCCCCCGGCTCTTGCTCCCGACGTAGGAGGTCCGCATTGGCGGAGGTATATCTTGAGGGCTTGGAGAAGCGTTTTGACCGCACGGTGGCGGTGGACTCGCTCGACCTGCGGGTGGCCGACCGCGAATTCCTCATCCTGGTGGGCCCCTCCGGCTGCGGCAAGACGACGGTCCTCCGGCTGATCGCCGGGTTAGAGACACCCACCTCCGGCCGCATCCGCATCGGCGGAACGCCGGTCGAACATCTCCCCGCCCAAAAGCGCGACATCGCCATGGTGTTCCAGAACTATGCCCTCTACCCGCACATGGACGTCTACCGGAACATGGCCTTCGGCTTGGAGCAGCGAAAGGTCCCTAAGGGGGAGATCCGGCGCAGAGTCCTCGACGCCACCGTGATCCTGGGAATCGGCGATCTCCTGGACCGCAAGCCCCGACAGCTCTCCGGCGGGCAGCGGCAGCGGGTCGCTCTGGGCCGCGCCATCGTCCGCAAACCGTCCGTGTTCCTCTTCGATGAACCGCTCAGCAACCTGGACGCAAAGCTGCGGGTGAAGATGAGGGCGGAGCTCGTCAGACTTCACCGCCGCCTGGACACCACCATCATTTACGTCACCCACGACCAGGTCGAGGCGATGACGATGGGCCAGCGAATCGCCGTCATGAACGAAGGGCGCATGCAACAGGTAGGACCCCCCATGGACGTCTACCGAAACCCCGCCAACCGGTTTATCGCGGGGTTCATCGGCAGTCCGCCCATGAACTTCATCGAGGCCCGCCTGGAGCCGGGCGAGCCGAAACCGACGGTGACGGTGGAAGGAAAGCGCCTCCTACGCGTCGGCGTTCGGGACTCAGCCGCCCGAGGGCAGGCCCGGCAGGTCGTTCTGGGCGTCCGTCCGGAGGGCATCCGGGTCCTGACGGCCGCACCGGCCGAGTCCACGCCGGATCTTCTCTCCGGCAGAATCGAGGTCGTCGAACGGCTCGGCGCCGAGACCTACTTGGAGGTGGCGGTGGGCAGGCATCAGATCACTGCAAGGGTGGAGGGGGTTCAGAGTTGGGAGACCGGCCAGCAGGTCGGGCTTCGACTGGACCCGGCGTCCGTCCGGCTTTTCGATCCGGAAACCGAAGAGGCCATCTCCCTGAGCGAGGATTCGTATGAAGCGGCATCCTCTATGCCGAAGTAAGGGAGGGAAACCTTGAACAAGCGATTTCCCCTGACGTTACGGTGGTTTCTGGGCTGGGTCGTTCTGGTCTCCTTCGCCTTGGCGGGTTGCGGCGGCGAGTCCCCGGAAGGGGGGAAGACGACACTCCGGTTCGTGGCCTGGAAGTTCAACAACCCGGAGGCCTGGGAGACGATTTTCTCCGCCTTCGAGGAGGCGCACCCGGAAATTCGCCTTTTGCGGGAGTTCGCCCCCCACTCCTCCACCCAGTTTCACGCCCTGCTCTCCCAGAAGCTGCAGAACCAAGACCCTGCCATGGACGTCTTCCTCATGGACGTCATCTGGCCGCCGGAGTTCGCGGCGGCGGGCTGGGCCCGGCCTTTGGGCGACTTCTTCCCCGAGGACGAGCGCCGGAAGTTCCTCAAGGGGCCCATTCTGGCCAACACCTTCCGGGGAAAGTTCTACGGCGTCCCCCTGTTCATCGACAGCGGGTTGCTCTATTACCGGAAAGACCTCCTGGAAAAGCACGGCTTTCAGCCGCCCGAGACCTGGGAGGAGCTCGCACGCCAGGCCGAGGCCATCCTCCGGGCTGAGCGCCCGTCTCAGCCGGCGCTTCAGGGGTACTCGGGGCAGTTCAAGCAATACGAGGGCCTCATCTGCGACATGCTGGAGTTCGTCCGAAGCAACGGCGGGGCCTTCCTCTCTCCGGTAGGGGACCGCGCCCTCGTGGACGCGCCCCCGGCGGTGGAGGCCGTCCGGTTCGTCCGTGACCGGGTCATCGGGAAGCTCGCCCCCCGGGGCGTGTTGACCTATCAAGAGCCTGAATCGCTGGCCCTGTTCTCCCAAGGAAACGCCGTCTTTCACCGCAACTGGCCCTACGCCTGGGCCATCCTGAACGACTCTGAAAAATCCAAGGTCACGGAGAAGGTGGGGGTGGCCAAGTTGCCCCACTTCCCGAGCGGCAAGAGCGTGTCGGCGCTCGGAGGTTGGCAGGTCGGCATCAGCCGGTTCTCCAAGCACCCCGAGGCCGCCTGGAAGTTCGTTTCCTTCGTGACCAGTCCTGCAATGCAGAAGGTCCTGGCGGTGCAGGCCGGTCGCGCCCCGACCCGCAAGGCCCTCTACCAGGACGCCGAAGTGCTGAAGGCCAATCCTCATTTCCGGGAATTCTTTGACATCTTCCTGACGGCCTACCCCAGGCCCCGCACGCCGCTCTATCCCCAGGTGACGAACGCGCTGCAGGCCTACTTCAGCGCGGCCATCAGCGATCCGGCCTCCGACATCCCCGGCCTGGCGTCGGAGGTCAGCAGAAACCTCGATCGAATCCTGGCCCTAGAAAAGGGGAAATCGGGCGAGTAAGGGCGGCCATGTCGGACAGAAAATTCGGAACGATGCTCCTCGTCCCGGCTGCGGTCTTCATCTTGGGGCTGGCGGTGATTCCGGTCCTCCAGTCCTTCTGGCTCAGCTTTCACCGGATCTTGCTGACCCTGCCGGCCCTGGGCGAGCCATTCGTCGGTCTGGAGAACTATCGGCGGCTCGCGGCGGACCCCGAGGCGCAAGAGACGCTGGGCTTCACGTTCCTGTTCGTCTTTGGGACGACCCTGTGCGAGATGGCCCTGGGCCTCGTCATGGCCTTGACGCTGAATCGCAGCTTCAAAGGGAGGGGGTGGGTGAGGGCGGCGGTCCTCATCCCCTGGGCGGTCCCGACCGTCGTCGCTTCGCAGATGTGGCGATTCATCTTCAACGATCAATTCGGCCTGGCGAATTTGCTGATCTTCGCCCAGGGCGCGGAGTCCTACCGGGCGTGGCTGGCCGAGCCCTGGAGCGCCCGGGCGGCCATCATGGCGGCGGACGTGTGGAAGACTTCTTCCTTCACGGCCCTGCTCATCCTGGCGGGGCTTCAGACCATCCCCGACGAGCTTTACGAGGCCGCCCGCATCGATGGCGCACGCCCTTGGACG
>JBHIBA010000113.1:0-13018 GCA_046758845.1 Nitrospinota bacterium | reverse complement strand
CGAGAGAAAATTTAAGCGCTGAGTAACCGTTTGTAGGGACAACAGAAACGTAGGCTAGGTAAATGCTTAGATGCTCGTTGAGTCCTCATCTTTCGGATACGGAAATGTTTGCACAAAATCGCGTAGTCGCTGTTCAACAATGGGTGCCTTGGCAGAGTCCGCAAAGGCGTTCACAAGAAAGTTATCTATACCTGTGAATAAAGCCTTTTTTAAGGCTATGATTGAAACGAAGACGTCTTCTTTGCTTGCGTGAGGGGTCATAAATCACTTCCGGAGTACCTTTATCCATATAACTGACTCTACGACATAGGGCGGGGGAGAAGCATAAAACCTGATTCCGTAGCTGATAGGTTTTGGGATCTTCTTGTTGTGCGTAGTCCTGGGCAGAACGGAGCGGGATCGAAAACAAATAAAGAAGGACTTCGAGGAAGTGCCCGGCGGTCAACTCTCTGGTTCATGCGCTTCATTCGATATCTGGATTCCAGACTGGGTCCGGATTCGGCTTTTCCAAAGAGAAAAGAGCTTTTGGCAATTCTCGATATGGACAAAAAGGAGAGGTTACGAATTGCTAAGTCGATTGCAGTCCTCCCAGAAGAATTCCCGTGCTCAGAAAAATGGAGTCGGTAGCGAATGGCCGAAGCCTAGTTTGGGCTCAATGCCAAAGGGGCTTCCCATTCTTTGAGTGGGAAGCCCCTTTGGCGAAATGAAAGTTTTCCGGGGGGGCTGGGGGGCTGGTTTTCAAAAAAGCCCCCCAGGATTTTTCAAGGTTTTCCCCCTACAACCCCGCCCGGGTCCGGATGCGGTCCACCAATCGGAAGAACTTCCACCCCTCCTTCGTGCGGTCCAGCAGGCCCAGAGGTTCGGTCCCGCCCTCCTTCGGATCGACGTGGCGAAAGAGGCGAAGAAGCGTCACGCTCAAGTTGGGCCGTCCCTTGAGGGCGTCGGCGAGACGCAGCGTCTCGGTGTGGGGTATCAGAGGGTCGGGGATGCCGTGAGAAAGGATGATGTCGGCTTGAACATCCCGGATTTTCCCTGACAACGACAGGTCCTCCAGCAGGCCGCGCATGCGGGGCGAGATCCTTTCATAGAGGGCGGGAAAGCGGGAGAATTCCGTGTTCGCCAGGACATCGTAGAGCGCCCGGCCGGCGGGCGTGAGCTTCCCGGTCAGGTCCCCGACGTCGGCCGACTCGTCGCGCAGCTTTCGCCGGCAAAGGATTTCGAAGTTCCGCTGGTCGTCGGCTTCTTCGAGAAAATCCAGGTTTTTCGAAATCAGACGCCATTTGGCCCGGGGGGCCGGGTTTCCGACGCCCTGTTCCCGGCCATAGGCGAAGCGCCGGGTCGTGTAATAACGGATCACGTTGGGCAAGTCATAATAGCCGCCGAAGGAGACCACATAGGCGACCTTTCGGCGAACCTCCGGCTGCGCTGCCGCCAGGAGACCGATCCCCCCGCCGAAGCTGATGCCCAGGATGCCGCTGTCCTTTTTCCGGATGCGGGGAACCCGGGAAACCAGATGGTCGAACGCGGCCGCCGCCGCCTCAACAGAGGTTTTTCGGACGCGGAAGGATTTCATGCCCGGAAAGTCCGGCACCAGGACGGCGAAACCCGCCCGGGCCATCGTGCGGGAGAAACGAATCAGATGCGGGTCGTCTTTGCCCATTTCGGCGAGGCCGTGAATCACGAGAAGGCCCGGCCGCTCCCCGGAATCCCCCTGGCCGGGAAGCCGGTACAGGTCCGCGGAAATGGCCCTCTCTCTTGCGGAGAAGCGCAAAGACGCCCGATCGACGTCCGGGTAGATCCGGCTCAGGTAGCCGTTTTCCTTGTCGGAGAGGATATCCAGTGCGGCCAGGAAACTCACGCCCGGGCGCGGGGAGCACCCCGCAATGGCGGCGAGTAAGACAGCCGCGATGAGGAGACGAAGAATCCCCCGCACCGGATTCAGGAGACCGCCCTCGCGTTCTTCTCCAGCGAAGGACGGAGGTAGCGGCCGGTGAGGGATTCAGGGTGGGCCGCGATCTCCTCGGGCGTCCCCTGGGCGACGATCCTCCCCCCAGCGTCCCCTCCGCCGGGTCCGAGGTCCACGACATAATCGGCCGTCTTGATGACGTCCAGGTTGTGCTCGATGACCAGGACGGTGTTGCCCATGGCCACCAGCCGGTGGAGGGCCCGCAGGAGGATCTCCACGTCCTGGAAGTGCAGGCCCGTCGTGGGCTCGTCGAGGATGTAGAGCAGCTTCCACGGGTTCTGGCCCGCGAGCTGGGCGGCGATCTTGAGTCGCTGGCCCTCTCCGCCCGAGAGAGTTGTAGCCGGCTGTCCCAGTCGCATGTACCCCAAACCCACCTTAGAGAGGGCCTCCAGGCGGCGGACCACGGCCGGCTCGTTGGCGAAGAATCTCAAGGTTTCCTGAACGGTCATGGAAAGAACGTCGTGGATATTTTTCCCGCGATAGCGGACTTCCAGGGTTGAGGGGCGGAACCGTCTGCCCTCACATTCGGGACAACGGACGTACAGGTCGGCCATGAAGTGCATCTCGATCTTTTCGTGACCGTCTCCCCTGCACCGCTCGCACCGCCCCCCCGCGACGTTGAAGGAGAAGTGTCCCGGCCCGTAGCGCCGGAGGCGGGCTCCAGGCGTTTCGGCCAACAAGCGGCGGATGGGGGCGAAGGCCTTGATGTACGTCACAGGGTTCGACCGGGGGGTGCGCCCGATGGGGGACTGGTCCAGCAGGACGACGCCCCGCAGACCTTCCACGCCCCGGATCTCCCGGAAGCGGCCGATCTCTTGCGAACCCCCTTGAAAGATGCGTTCGAGGGCCTGGTAGAGGGTGTCGTGCACCAAGGTGCTCTTGCCCGAGCCGGAGACCCCCGTCACGCAGGTGAACGTCCCCAGCGGGACGTGGAAGTCCACGTCCTTGAGGTTATTCTCGCTAGCTCCCAAAAGGGAGAGGTATTTCGTTTCCGCCTCGGCCGGACCCTTGAGCTTTCTGGAGGCTAAAGCCTTCCTCCCTTTGCCCTTTCTCCCCTTCCGGGATGGAATTTCTCCGACGGGCCTCCTCCGGGCCGGCAGCGGGATCTCCCGCTCCCCCCGTAGGTAAGCGGCCGTCACCGACTCTTTACAGGACAAGATCTCCCGTGCGGGCCCGCAGAACACCACCTCGCCGCCCCGTTCTCCGGCGCCGGGACCCAGGTCCACGAGAGAATCGGCCTCCCGGATGACGTCTCGGTCGTGCTCGACGACCACGACGGTATTCCCCGCCTGGGTCAGCCCCTTCAGGATTTGCAGGAGCTTGGCGTTATCGTGCGGATGAAGGCCGACGGTCGGCTCATCCAGGATGTAAAGGGTTCCGGCGAGGTGCGCCCCCAATTGGTTGGCCAGGTTGATGCGCTGCGCCTCCCCGCCCGAGAGGGTCCGGGTCAGGCGGTCGAGCGTCAGGTAGTCCACCCCAACGTAGGTGAGGAAATCCAGACGAGAGCGGAGCTGGATCCGGATCTCCTCAGCCACACCGGCCTGCTGGGCGGACCACTCGATCCCCTCGAGGAAATTCCGCACCTCCCGGACAGAAAGGGCGCAGGTTTCGGCGATGTGGTTTTGCCCGATGAGGACGTTCAGGGCATCCTCGCGAAGCCGGGTCCCCAGACACCGGGGGCAGGGAAACCTGCCCAGGTACCGGCGCAGGAACATACGGACCCAGATCTTGTACTTCTTCCGGTTGAGCCGCCCGAAAAACGGCCGCAAGCCCCGGAATTCTTCCGTCCCTTCAACGATCATCCGCCGGTGCTTTTTGGGCAGGGACTTGAAAGGGAGATTCAGGTTAACGCCTTCGCGCCGGGCCAGCCCGCGGAGTTCCCGCTGGTAATAGCTGCGATATCGGGGTCGGGTCCAAGGCTCCACTGCGCCTTGGGCGAGGCTCATCGACGGGTCCGGGATTGCGAGATCCAGGTCGAGATCGAGCTTGTTGCCGAAGCCCCCGCATTCCGGGCAGGCGCCCCGCGGGTTGTTGAAGGAGAACAGGAGGGGTGAAGGATGTTCAAATCCCCTTCCACAGGACGCGCAAACGAATCCCCGCGAGAAGGGCACCCGGGGGCCGTCGACGATCCGGGCCTCGGCCTTGCCGCCGCCTTCTCGAAAGGCGACCTCCAGCGAATCGGCCAACCGCGAGCGCACGTCTTCTTCGATGCGGAGGCGGTCCACGACGACCCAAATTTCGTCTACATCCACCTCCGCCGCGGCCGCCATGCCCTCCGCCTGCGAGAGGTTCAACAGCTCCTCTCCCATCCAGACGCGCAGGAACCCCCGAGCCAGCAGGTTGCCCAACAGGTTGGACATCCGCTCTGTCCGGCCCTTCTTCCTCCGGCTTTCCTTCTCGCCCGCTTCCACGGGGAAGGTCAGGTACGCGCGGTCGCCCGAATGCGCAGACAGGAGACGGTCCACAGCTGCCTCCACCGTGTCGGGATAGACCGGCTTGTTGCACGCCCGGCAATGGGTCTCTCCGACCTTGGCGTACAGCAGTCGGAGGTAATCGTAGATCTCCGTCGCAGTCCCCACCGTAGAGCGGGAATGTTTGACGGGGTTTCGCTGCTCGATGGCGATGGCCGGAGAGACGCCCTCGATGTAGTCCACGTCGGGCTTGTCCACCCGTTCCAGGAACTGCCGGGCGTAGGTGGAAAGCGATTCCACGTAGCGGCGGTGGCCCTCGGCGTAGAGCGTATCGAAGGCCAGGGAGGACTTTCCCGACCCGCTGAGGCCGGTGATGACGATGAATTTCCCCCTGGGAAGATCGAGGTCGATCCCCTTGAGGTTGTGTTCCCGTGCGCCCCGGATGGAGATGGTTTCGATCACGCCGCAGCTCGTCTATATTTCTTCGAGAGAGTTTGGCAATACAAGCCCCTGTGGGTCTTGAGCCCACAGAACGATCAAAATTCCATTTTTTGCCCTAGTAGAAGGGGTGTCAAGACTGGCTAAGAATCGATAGTAGCTCAGTTTGCTGAATGACCCCTGCCTTCCTCCGTTGTAGCGGCGATTCGGTAGGCCGGGCTTCCAGCCCGGCGGCGGGCAAGGAGTCACCGACCCGAATGCCCGCCCCACGAGCGGAAATCGCACCCTACGTTCTCCGCCCCGATCTCCGCTCGGACGTAGGTCCTCGCTCAGATCGGGGCTACACCAAATGATGAAAAAGCCGTGGGCAAAGCCGCGTACGGGGCTTGATCCGTTCAAACTGACCCACTGGCTACAAATCAGTGAAAATCCCTCTAAAAGGGAAGAGGGGTCCACGAGCCCTGCTCGACCATGCCGGGAAGTACAAACCGGTATCCTGACAGGTAAGATGAAGAAGATGGCGGAGTGGGCTCGCGGGTCTTGCTTGAGCCCAGGGCGGGGGACTGTTGGACTACAGAAAAGGCTTCCGATAGTGCAGAACGACCTTGTCTATTCAGTGACCCCCGCGAAATCGTGAAGCTGATGCGGGCGGCGGGATGGTCGAGGGGGCGGTGCGTGTTCAAGATCACGCAATTCGCTGGGTCGCGGAGGGAAATCCGGGAACTGGCGAAAATCTATGCGCCGCTCTTGGAAATCTCGACGTTGGATTTCGTGAGGATCGCTACCGGCGAATTCGGTCTGAAGAGATGAATCCCGGGAAAAGTTCCTTTATCCGCTCGTCTGAAAAGCCCTCCTCGCGGAGCCTCTTGACGAATTTCTCCTTTTCCGCAGGGTCGCGGATCTCTCTCTTAATCTCTTCAATGACAGACAGACCGATCTCCGAATGGATTTCTTTCGGCAGTCGTTGTTTCAATTTTGGGGACGGACACATGCCTTCACCCCATACCGATTCCTCTTTCTAGAACATTATATAGGAGCACCGGTCCGTGGGGGCCGCTTATTTGGAGAGATTTTGCTTCCACCCAGCCCGCCAGGCTTAAAGCTCAGCCTACCCCCCTCCCCCTGCGCCTTGACAGCGGGCGCCGTCCGCGATAGATTCTGGACGAGGTCTTCGGGCAGGCCTTCCCCGCCAGGTTGTTTCAGCCTGAGAGAACGTCTTATGCGATGGAAACGGGTTCCCCTCGTCTGTATACTCACGGCACTCTTTGTCCTGTCTTTCGGCTTCGCCTCCGAGGCCGCCAAAACCAGGAAACAAGGTAAAACCAATCTAAAGCCGCGCGCCTACGACGCCGCCATCCTCATGGATGCCGACACGGGCCAGGTCCTCTTCGAACACAACGCGGATAAACCGCACATCCCCGCCTCCCTCGTGAAAATGATGCTCATGCTCATTTTGGTGGAATCGGTCGAACAAGGGGCCTTCTCCCTTGACCAGAACGTCACCGTCTCCCGTGAGGCCAGCCGCATCGGCGGCTCCCAGGTGTACCTGAAAGAGGGGGAAGTCTTCAGGCTGGGAGAGCTCCTCAAGACCGTCGTGATCGCCTCGGCCAACGACGCCGCCTATGCCATCGCCGAGCACATTGCCGGCACTTCGGAAGCGATGGTCGAGCTGATGAACGAGCGCGCCCAGAAACTGGGGCTTACCCAAACCCACTTCACCAACGTGCACGGCCTCCCCCCGGGACGCGGCCAAGAGCAAGACTACACCTCGGCCAGAGACATCGCCGCCCTCGCCCGGGAGATCGTCCGCCATCCCCTCCTTCTGAAATGGGGGGGAACGGTCAAGGATTCCTTCCGCGGCGGCAAATTCATCCTCTACAACACGAACAAGCTGCTCCGCTCGTTTCGGGGCATGGACGGAATCAAGACGGGCTACTACTCGAAAGCGGGGTTCAACCTCTGTGCGACGGCGAAACGGGATGGACTCCGCCTGATTTCGGTGGTGCTCGGCTCGCCGACGCAAAAGGTACGAAACCGGGAAACTCGAAGACTTCTGCTTCAGGGATTCCGTGTCTACAAGAAGGTCACGTACTATGCCGACGGCGCCCCGGTCGGGAAACCCGTACCCGTAAAACAGGGGAAGAAAAAGACCGCAACCGTCGTGGCGGCGCGCCCCCTGTCGGTCCTCGTCAAGAGAATCCACCTCCCCAAAGTGAAGACTCGCATCACGCTGGTCGAGAATCCTATCCCGGCCCCTGTGAAGAAAGGGCAGCGGGTGGGCCGGGCGGAAGTGGTCGTGGACGGCGCAGTCCTGGCCTCCGTGCCCCTGAAGGCCGCCAAGGCCGTCCCCAAAAAGGGGTGGCTCGAGCGCCTGATGTTCTGGAAGTAGTCGGTCTCCGCCAGTCCGTTCCCTTCTTTCGGCTCTCTCCAATGGAACCCACCCCCCTCGCGCAGAAAATCGCCGAGGAAATCGGGGGGGGACGCATCCCCTTCGCCCGCTTCATGGAACGCGCTCTCTATGACCCGGGGGAAGGCTACTACATGGGGCGTATCCCGCCGGAGATGCGGAATCGGGATTACTACACCAGCCCCGACGTCAGCGAAGCCTTCGGAAGGAGTCTGGCCCGGCAGTTCGCGGAAATGTGGCGAATCCTGGATGAGCCGCGGGATTTCCGGATCGTCGAGCTGGGCGCGGGCCGGGGCCTGCTCTGCCGGGACATCCTTCGCGCCCTGGAGCAGGACGCGCCCGAGTGCCTGTCCACCACCGCATACATGGCCGTTGAACAAAGCCCCGACCGTCTCAAAGACCTGCGGGAAGGGCTGGATTCGGAGGGCGATTCCTGGCGCGGCCGCGTTTGGTGGGCGGCCTCGTTCGATGAGGTCCCCGCCGGCGGGGCGGGGGTGGTGTTCTCCAATGAACTGTTCGATGCCTTCCCCGTTCACCGGGTCTGCCCCACGGGGGGCGGGCTTCTGGAGGTTTACGTCCGGGCCTCCGGAGAACGATTCTGGGAAGAATTGGGGGAACCCTCCACGCCCGCCCTGGCCGCCTACTTCGACGCTCTGGGCGTCGATCTGGCCAACGGAGACGAAAAGGGACGGGCCGAGGTCAACCTGGCTGCGGTAGAACTGATGGAAGAGATCGGCCGGAGGCTGGAACGGGGGTTCGTCCTCACGCTCGATTACGGATATCCGGCTGCGGAGCTTTACGCGCCCCACCGGGTTGCAGGCGGCGGAACGTTGATGTGCTACCATCGGCACCGGGCGTATCCGGACCCCTACGCCCGAGTGGGCGAGCAAGACGTCACCGCCCACGTGGATTTCACCGCTCTCGCCGCGGCTGGACACAAGGCGGGAGTGGAGCCCGTCGGGTTCACGGACCAACACCACTTTCTGATGGGTCTACGGCTCGCCGAACAGGTCCGTCCGGTTCCCCCCGGCGGGGGCGAGGCAAGCCTCAAGGCGCTTTACCGCAACCTGGCCCTGAAAAACCTCCTTCTCCCCGGCGGGCTGGGGGGCTCGTTGAAGGTGCTCATCCAGCGAAAAGGCATGTCCGCAAAGACAGCCCAATCTCTTTCGGGCCTCAAGTCGCCCGTGTTCAAGGTGTCCGATCTCTTGTCCGAAAAGGGCCGGCGGAACGTCCGTCAACGGTGATCGCGGCCCCTTTTCTTCTAGCGGCCGCTGTTGGCCGAGGCGGCGGGCCCTTCTCGACCCGGGGTACATTTCGGCTTGACAGGGCGGGAAATACGTCATAGTTTATATGCGACTAAATAGGTCTGCTTTCTGTTACAGAAGGGACAAGGCGATGCAGATGCAGATAAGCCGGAAGGCGGACTATGCCCTGAGGGCCATCGGATTCCTGGCGGCCCTTCCCGACGGCAAGGTATCACCGCTGGCCGAGATCGCAGAAAGAGAGCGTGTGCCGGGAAATTTCCTGGAAACGATCCTGCGCCCGCTGGTTCATCGCGGATACGTCAGGTTGACTTACGGCCCCGGCGGAGGGTACAGCCTTGGGCGGGATCCCTTCGAGATTTCCTTCAAGGAGGTGATTGAGGCGGTCGATGGCCCCATCGTGGTCCACGATTGCATCCCCTTTGAAGGCGCCTGCGGAAGGGCCGACTGTTGCTACCAGATCCCCATCTGGAAGGAGATCCAGGGGGCCATCGACAAGGCCCTTTCCGCCCACTCAGTGGGCGAACTGGTCCACTTGGCGAGCCGGGCTTCCGAGGAGGGCGTGCTCAAGGAATTTATCCGTTAACTCCGGGTTTACACCGGTGCAAAGAGGTGTCGGGCCGGATTGGCTCTCAACCAGCAGGAATGGGGAAGGACCGGGAACGCGTTTCGTTCAGCGAAGCTTGAACCGAATCGGGCCACAGCCGTGGCCTGAGAACACGCGGCCCTCCGACCCCTGCGGGAGACTATGAATCTTTCTTAGGGCCCGAGCCGTTTCCGGCTCTCGCCCTGACAGGGGGGTAACCCAACATGAAATGCCCGAAATGCGAAGGTCTGATGACCAACTTCAAACATTACGGCTTCGGGACGGACCTCGCAGGGTCTTTCTACGGATGGCACTGCCTGTGCTGCGGTGAGATCCTGGACCCGATAATCATCGCCAACCGGGCTCGAAGTGCAAACCTGCCCTTCGGTCCCAAAGAGTGGGCGGAAGTCAGGAACGAAGAGAAGACGATAGCGTTCGTCGATTCCTGAGCCGTTCTCTCTCCCGGACGACTGAACCCTCGCCGGCCCGCCGCGCGTCCGAGCGAGGGTTTTTTTATCGCCGGGGAACGGGAAGAGCCACCCGCCATTCACGACCCCGATGGCGGCTTTTCTAACTCTGATCCCGGGGCGGGCCCCGGCGGCGCAGGGGATGCCTCCTTACGCTCTTCCCGAACGGACAGGTAGGTGGGTTTGAAAAGCTCCCGGGCCATCGCGCGGTGCCGGGCGGTGAAGTCCCCTTCCTGCATGTCCCGGTCCACGGCGCGGCAGAACATCTGAACCTTCGCGTCCAGGTCGTCGGCGTAATGGAGGACCAAAGCCTCTAGCGTTTGCGGCACGCGGGGAGAACTCCACTCGGGCCGTCCCTGGTGACTGAGGATCAAGTGGCCCAGCAGCATCAGCCTTTCTTCGTCCACCGTCCCCAGCTCACGCGCCTTATCCTGCACAATCTGCCAACCCTGGACGATGTGGCCGATGAGTTTGCCCGAAGCGGTGTATTCCTGCTCGGGGTACGGGCGAATCTCTTCCACCTTGCCGATGTCATGAAGTATGGAGCCGGCCAACAGGAGGTCGCGGCGGACGGGATACTTGCCCGCAAGGTACTCGCAGGTCCGCGTGACGCTCAGGGTGTGCTCTAGGAGCCCTCCCAAATAGGGGTGATGGAGGTACACCGAGGCCGGAGCCAGACGAAAGGCCTCCCGTTTCTCTTCCAGGACGGCCTGGACGAGGGAATCCAGGGGAGGACCGATGCCCGCGGCCAACTCCAGGAGCTCTTCCCACATGGCTTCGGCGTCGTAATCCGTCGTCTCCGTGAGGCGGGACGGATCGAAATCCCGCTCCCGGTCCTCCTCCGTGATCGCTCGAACGCGCTGGAGGATCAGTTGGGGCTTGTTATCGTACAGGTCCACGCGCGCCTGCACCTTGATCACGTCGCCCCGGCCGAAATCGTCCCACTTGCCCTCCGGGTCTTCCCACATCTTGGCGGGGACTTCCCCGGTCTTGTCGATGAGGCGCAGGTCCAGATAGGGTTTCCCGGTCCGGGTCTCCCGCATGTATTTGGCGGCCACCCGATAGAAGCCGGTGATCTGGTCTTCAGGCTCCAGGTCGCGAATGTATTTCATGGGAGATTCCCCCGGGGAAGGAGAACTTTCAGGATGCGTCATGATATTTTCCGGCCCTGTGGGTGTCAAACGCCCCGGGCTCCTGCCTCGACCCCTCGCTCCTGAGGCTCGAAGATTACCTTCCCTGACTCCTTCTCCCCACCGGTCCCATCGAACTGCTGGGCCCAACTTGTTCTGGACGTAGGGGCGGCGATTTTTCCAGCAGCGGCCAAGGCCGCCGTGTGTCCTCGCCCGCTCGTAGTTGGTTCTTAGAATCGGGCCGGTACACTTCGCATTCGCTCAGTGCAGGCTCCGACCGGCCCCTACGACGAACAACCGCACGCACTGCTGCGGGCGCCAATTGCGGCTTGAGGTCTATGACCTCTCGCCCGCCAGCGCCCCCGAACGCCTGGAAAGCCAAAAAGCCAAATCTTAACTGATTGATTTTCAACGACTTTTTGGCTTCGTTTCGTACTTTTTGATAGTTAAGGCCCATCTCCCGCGAGCGAACCCCCCAATCCCACTCACCAAACCAAGATACCCAGACCCTTTTCGAATTCTTCGTGGCTCTCCCTTCATCTCCGCCTTCTAAATCCTTTTCTGAAATATACACGAAAGCTAAACAAAAGTCATGCTCAACTGAGCCCACATCTTGGAGCGGGTCAACAAGTTGCGGTAGGCGCCTGTCTGACCTTCCGTGGAGTCGTTCCCAGCGGCACCATGTTCTTCTTTACGTGATCAACTGCGAGCAAACGCCACCGCCTAGCGGCGGTCCGCCCTTTCGCCCCTGCGGATGGCCGTCAGCACCCCTTTGCGGGGATTAGAAAATTGTTGACAGAACTCTTGGAAGGGGGTCAAATGGGCTCCGGCCGGAAAGAGCACCCAAAGGAAATTGTCGCAGGTTGATATGAGAAATTCACCCTATATTTCAAGACGTGACCCCCCCCTGTTTAGTTAGGCGACAATGAGGCGATGCGGGAGGGCGCTTGAAGGTCGGGGAGTTGATTCGGCTTCTGGAGGAGGAAGGGTGGCGGTTGGCGCGGACCCGCGGCAGCCATCGACAGTACAGGCATCCGAACAAGGCAGGGACTGTGACTGTCGCTGGCAAGCCGAGTCTTGACGTCCCGCCGGGCACGCTGAACTCCATCCTGAAGCAAGCGGGTCTGAAAAAGTGAGGTGCGCGACGATGCGGTACATGGTAGTGATCGAGCGTGGCGAGACCAGCTGGGGAGCGCATGTCCCGGACCTTCCGGGTTGCATTGCGGTCGGGGAGACCCGGGATGAAGCGCTGCGGCTGATCCGCGAGGCGATCGAGTTCCATATCGAGGGGCTCAGGCAGGAGGGGCTGCCCGTGCCGCCGCCAAGCTCCGAGGGGGAGTTTGTTGAGATCGGGGCCGCCTAACTACGGGATGCAAGGGAGGAAGGGGTCAGGGCTCGAATGAGCCGGGTTCACCTCCGGGCGAAGGGCTCCGCCGGGTGGGGGTCCCGCTTCTTCCACAGGTACGCGGCAACGGGGGCCGACCTGTCGATCCCAGCGCTGCATAGCAAGAGTACGGGCTTCGGGAGTCGATCGTAAGCTTCAAGCGCATCCTGCCTAACCTTTAGAAGCTTTTTTCGCTTCACGGCCGGGTCCGTCCTGCTGTGAGCCGGGTCCTGCCAAGGGAGGGGACACACGTTAAACCCTTCGTGCTCCAGAAATGTAGTGAGGTTCAGGCCACCCAGGTCGATCTCCTGATAGCATCGAAGATCGCGGTCGTGCATGAAGCTAATGATGCTGGCAATCCCTTCCATTCGAATCTGCTCGACCCAGTCCAAGATGAGCTGCTTCGCGTCTCCAGGAATCGGCTGCCCACTGCCTCCGTACCAAGGATGGTGCCGAAGTGGGCGATGAGCGCAGGCCAATGCGTCCGGGATGACCCAGGCAAGAAGATCAGAGTCGTCGCCAGCCTCCAACTTACGCCTGAGTTCCTTCATCCTGGCGACTATCTCAGATCGCTTGGCTTCGATCTGGGATTCCAAGTTGGCAGCTGAGGCCTTCTTGGTTTGACCTTTCTTTGTCATGATGTCCTCCCATCAGAATATCCCTACGAATCCAACATTATTTACATCGATCCATATAACCCTCCAACTACTGTGGCGATTGCCGTCTAAGAGATCTCCGAAGAAGGCAACCCTTTCGGTATAACTAACATCCCGGATGGGGTCATTGCTTGACTTTACACTGCTCCACAAGCCGCCGCTTCACAGATGGGGTCATTGCTTGACTTTACACTGCTCCACAAGCCGCCGCACGAATGGCGCCGGGCGGAGACAGGCATCGCCGCAGTCCCCCGCCCTCCCCCGGCCGCTGACGGCGAGCGTTACACCCGCGCGGGCCATCGGGACGGCAG
>JBHIBA010000112.1:0-13079 GCA_046758845.1 Nitrospinota bacterium | reverse complement strand
TTGGCATTGCCCAAGAACCCGACAGCCTGGATCCGCTGTTCGGTGAGATGATGGCGGGCGTGGAAATCCGAGGCGCCATCTTCCGCACGCTGGTCATGCGGGATGATTCCCTGAAGCTTCATCCCGTCATTGCCGAAGAAATCCCCACTTTGGAAAACGGCGGCATTCAGCTTCTGCCCGGCGGAAAGATGCGGACGACCTGGAAGCTCCGCAAGGGCTACAAGTGGGAGGACGGGACGCCTGTCACGGCGGAGGACTTCATCTTCGCACACCGGGCCATCATGACGAAGGGGATGCCAGTCATCACCAAGGACGTGGACCGCCGCATCGAAAAGATCGAGGCCCCGGACCCTCATACTCTGGTGGTCACCTGGAGGGAGCGGTTCGCCCGGGCCAACGATAACGTGCACTTCCCCCTTCCCAAGCACATCCTCGAGCCCATTTTGAAACAGGGGCCGAAGGCCTTCCGCGAGAGTTTCTTCAACACCAAACCCGTCGGCAACGGGCCCTACCGCCTCACGGCCTGGGAGCCGGGAAACTTTCTGGTCCTGGAGCGCAACCCGCACTTCCCGGGCACTCCCGGCCGCTTCCGCCGGATCACTTACAAGATCATCCCCAACACGGGGTCCCTAGAAGTCAATCTGGCCTCAGACGACATCCAAGCCATCTCGCCCATCGGATTTTCACTAGATCAAGGGCTCGATTTGAAAAAGCGGCGTGGTGAAAAATTTCGCGTATTTTTCACCCCTGGGATGTATTGGGAGCACATGGACTTCAACCACGACTCGCCTCTTCTGAAAGACAAGCGGGTGCGCCAGGCCCTCCTCTACGCCACAAACCGCGAAGGGATCGTCAAGGCCCTTTTCGAGGGAAAGCTGCAGGTCGCCCACTCCTGGCTTCCGCCTCAACACTATGGCTACAACCCCAACGTGAAAAAATATCCATACGACCCCGAGCGCGCGAGACAGCTATTGGAGGAGGCTGGCTGGAAACGTGGATCCAGCGGCATCCGCCGAAATCACGAGGGGCGCGAGATGCGTCTGGTCCTCATGACCACCGCGGGGGACAATCTCAGGGAGAAGATCCAGCAGATCATTCGATCTGACTGGAAGAAGGTGGGCGTGGAGGTGACCATTCGCAACCAGCCCGCGAAGGTTTACTTCGGGGAAACTGTCCGCTACCGGAAGTTCCCGCACCTGGCGATGTATTCGTGGGTCCTGAACCCCTCCTTCGACGGCGAGACATCCTGGACGAAAGACAACATCCCATCGGAGAAAAACAACTGGCAAGGGCAAAACACCATGGGCTTCGTCCACGATGAGATCTCGCGCCTCGATCACCTCATCCCGGCCACCATCGACCGAGAAGAGCGCATCCGCCTCTTTCACCAGGAACAGGAGATCTGGGTGGAGGAGCTTCCGGCTCTTCCTCTTTACTTCCACGTGGAGGTCTCGGTAACACGTATTGACTTTCGTGATTGGAGACCCACTGGGACTGATACCCCCGTCACCTGGAATGCTGAAACCTGGCACTTCGTTAAGTGATTGACATGTCCTCCGAAAAAGCTGGACTGGCCACGATGAGAGAATCAGGGCGACTTCCGGACGGCAGAGATTTTCACAAATCTTATCGTTTGGGGCTTCGGCGTATGCGTCTTCAGGGGAAATACAAGAGGGGGTACAATTATCTGCTCAGGTCAAGATTCCCATCCGCCCCGTGGCTTATCGGAGATTTGCTTGACAATCCCCTTTTTAGAAACCTGATATAATATAAGATTGTTCAGGTTTCCAACTCTGCGGGGGATATCATGCCCACAAATTGGGTTTATGGATCGGCCACAGGTGCTCGGTGGGTCCTCAACCACCAGGTCCAAGACCAGTAGCGTGACCGAGTGGCGGTCATCTGGGAAATCCCGGTTTATAGGAGGCTTTATGATCTGCTATCTTTTCGGCGCCCCTAACCGCGTTTTGATCCTGGAATATCGGGGGGAGAGTCGAGATGATTCAGGCCGTTAGAAACTTCGTCAAGGCGTATCAAGAGGGCAAGGAAGCAGAGACGGAGCGCATAAGACAACTCGTCTCCGAGCGGTGGGATGAGATACACAACGATCCGGACTCGCCCGTGGCGGGCAATCCGCAGGGCGACGTCACAGTCACCGAGTTCTTCGACTATCGCTGACCCTTTTGCAAGACCCTTGGTCCAAGGGTTTTCAAGTTAGCCGAAGAAGATTCGGGACTCCGAATTGTCCTCAAGGAATTACCCCTGCATGGAGAGGATGCCCTCCTGGCTTCGCGGGGGGCGCTGGCCTCAATGGCTCAAGGAAAATATCTGGCCCTCCATAACTCATTGTTCGCGTCGCGTCTGAGACTCCATGAGCAGAAGGCATTGGTGGTTGCAGGGTCGGTCGGTAAGGCCCTAGGGGCCTATCAAAAGTTTCTGGGACTTCATCAAGCGCTGTTCGCATCAGGGCGGAGATTTACTGAGGAGAAGGTGCTGAGGATTGCAGCGTCGGCCGGCCTGGACATCGCCCGCCTCAAGGAGGACATGCAGGCGCCCGAGATCGATGCGATCATCGAGCGCAACAAATCCCTTGCGGATTCAATTGGCATCCGCGGAACTCCCGCGCTGGTTGTAGGGCACGAGGTGCGGGTTGGGGCGACCAGCTCAAAGGCGCTCAAAGAAATGATCGCTCGGGCGCGATCCTGACTTATTCAGATCGACCGAACGACGCCATCAAAGTGGTGGCTCTCTGATATTTTTTATGAAGGCGACTCACGACAGGCGTGGCCGCCGCCGCTCGATTCCATGGTCCCGTACCACGGGGCCGCCTTCGCGCCAGACCGCTAGCCGTCCTTGAACCCGATACGCCAGTGGGTGCCGTCACAGTAGGGCTTGTTCTTCGACGCGCCGCACCGACACAGCGTGTAACGGGCACGGGTCTCGTAGGGCGAGCCGTCGGGCGGTTGCAGCTCCAATCGCCCAACCACCTCGTACGGGCCATCCTTGGAGACGCTGATCATCGGGTCTGCCTCTTCCTCGACGGTCTCCATTGAGTCCCCCACGCCGTAACTCAACGCTCCGGACGGACACCTCTTGACGACATCGATGATCTTCTCCACCTCGCCGGCCCGAGGGTCGCACCAGGGCTCTTGGCCCATCCGGAAGACACTCGGGAGGTCATCTGTGCAGACCCCGGCGTGAGAACAGATAGAGCGGTCGTCGTGGACGGTGATCCCGTTTCCTTTGTAAGCCACTCGTCGTCCCTCTATCGGACCCCGGCCAGCCGCGTTTTCCCCCGAAAACCCGACCTTGGCGTGGGCGCCGTCGCAAAACGGCTTTTCGGCGGACCGACCACAGCGGCAGAGGGCGTAGGTCTGCCGAGATTCGATCTCCCCGCCCCGAGCGTTTTGGAGCGGAACGGAGCCCTCCACCACATACGGACCGTTGGGTGAGATGCTGATCTGCGGTTGGGTCTCGGGGTTGGGACTCGGTTGATCCATCACGGCCTCACCTCACATATGAGAGTTCGAATTGGCAGATTCTGCGTTTGTTTTTTCTTGCCATTTTCTCATATGTCCCGAGGAAGGTCATCACACCCCACCGAGTATTTCAAAGTTGAGTCGATGGATAGAAGAATGTAGATATACTTAAGTCCTTGCGGACGCTCGAACTGGGGAGGTTCACCTGCGATGGACAAATGGCTGGCTGGTTTCAGAGCCGCGAGACTGCGCCATTGCCAGGTTCGTTACTCCAACATGTACCAGCTGCCGCAGTTTTCGGAGTCGTTCGACGCCGTCACCGTATGGACAGCGACGCGTCCAGCCGCCCATGCAAACCGGGCGGATCGGCCGAAGCGCCTGAAAGGGGTGGCCCCATGACTCCTTCTGGAAGCTCACGCCAACGCGGGCCGCTCATCCACCCGCCGCCTTCCCCGGCCAAACCCCTGCTGGTGTCGTTCGAGTTCTTCCCCCCCAAGACAGAGAAGATGGAGCGGACCCTTTGGGAATCGATCAAGCGGCTGGAGCCGTTGCAGCCGCGATTTGTATCCGTGACCTACGGAGCCGGGGGCAGCACCCGGGAGCGGACCCACGCCACGGTCCGCCGCATCCTGACCGAAACCACGCTGGAGCCGGCCGCCCACCTGACCTGCGTCGGCGCGACGCGCGGCGAGATGGACGAGACGGCCCGCAGCTATTGGGAGATCGGCATTCGCCACATCGTCGCCCTGCGCGGCGACCCGCCCGAAGGCGCCAAGAAGTATGTCCCCCATCCGGGGGGGTACGCCTACGCGGCCGACCTGGTCGCCGGCCTGAAACGGGTGGCGGATTTTGAGGTCAGCGTCGCCGCCTATCCCGAAACGCATCCGGAGGCCCTCAGCCCGGAGGCCGACATCGAAAATCTAAAAACCAAGATCGACGCGGGTGCGACCCGCGCCATCACCCAGTACTTCTTTGACGTCGAACTTTACCTCCGCTTCGTGGACAGGGTCCGAGCGGCGGGCATCACGGTGTCCATCGTCCCGGGGATTCTGCCGGTGCACAATTTTGCGCAGGTGGTGCGGTTCAGCTCCATCTGCGGCGCGACCGTGCCGCGGTGGCTGGCCGAACTCTTTGAAGGGCTCGATAACGACCCTGTCACCCACAACCTCGTCGCGGCCACCGTCGCCGCCGAACAGTGCCGTCGGCTCCAGGCCGAAGGTGTGAACGAGTTCCACTTCTATACCCTCAACCGTGCCGATTTGACCTACGCCATCTGCCATATCCTCGGCCTGAGACCGGTCGCCGAGGGAGCGGCCAAAGGGAGGGCTAACGCCCGCTAGGCCGCTCGACTGCACATTCCGTGTGTCTGAAAACAAAGGTTATCGTTCTCGATTCCCGTCGCTTTTCTGTCGATCAAAAAATCTTGAACCCTTTCTCGGCGTCCCGGGTCTAAACCGGGCAAAGGGGAACAGTTCAAGGTCCAAAGAGACCTTAACGAATTACGGAAGAGAAACCGAGAAAGGAATTCAGACCATGAAGACCACGAAGATTTTCAAGGCTGTTGCTCTATCGGCCCTCCTTCTGGCGGGAAGCGCGGGCGCTGCCCTGGCCCAGGACCAGCTCGTCTCCGGCGTGCCCTATGACGGCTACCTGAAGGGCGTGACGATCCCGATGAACGGGCCCCGCTCCACCGACGAGCTGGTGCTTGAGGGTCCGAGCCAGAAGATCACAGTCGAGCGCGACTCGATCCGGGTGCGGAACTTCAACCCCACGGAATTCGCCGAGGCCTTCGACCGGCTGATCTCCGGCTGATTCACCCCCGACGCCGTCCGGACGAAACCGAACGTCGCCCGGACAAACCTGTAAAAGAGAAAAGCCACCCAACGGGTGGCTTTTCTCTTTTTTCCACCCGACGGCTTTTGGCGTTCCCACCAGATTGAAAACAGGTCTTGCATGCGATATAAACACGGAGCCGCGATGACTTAACCGGATTCCGTCCCTGCCCGACGAGGCTTCACGCAGAGAGTCAGTGCCGTGTATCGCCACGAGTGTCTGAAGATCATCGCGTCTCGGCTGAAGGACGAGCCGTGCGTCCTGGGACTGGGGGGATTGGTGGACGAATGGACTGAGCTCTATCCCGCAAACCAGAGCCTTCCGCTGAACGCGATGGGTTGTGTCGCCCCGCTGGCCCTGGGTGTGGCCGTGGGCCTTCCCCAGCGCCGCGTCGTGGCGCTCGACGGCGAGGGAAGTTTGCTGATGAACCTGGGAATTCTGGCGACGCTCGGCAATGAAACCCCCTCCAACCTCTTGACCGTCATCTTCGACAATCGCTCCTATGAGAGCTCAGGCGGGTTTGCCACGCACACAGGCGGAGCCGTGGACATCGCTGCGATGGCGAGAGGGGCGGGAATCCAACGTGCTTATGCCGTCTCCGATCTGCCGAACTTCGAGGCGGTCCTGGACGAGGGTCTCTCTCCGGGCGGGCAGAGCTTCATCGTCGCGCAGGTCGATAAGGGAACCCGCATGTCGCCGCAGCGCCAAACCGACGGGATGGAAGACAAATACAACTTCATCCGGCACATCGAGAAACTCGAAGCCATCCGCATCCTCCCGATCTTGCCCCGCAAGAGATACGACGTCGAGTTGCAATAGCCTGCGGCCCTTCCGCCCGGAATCCGCAGACCCGCCGAAAGACAAGTTCCTCAACCCTTATTGAGATTACCCAGCCGAAAGGCGAATCCGCGACTCAGGGGTTATTGGAAAAGGCTTCTGGCGATCACCAGCCGCTGGATCTCGGAGGTGCCTTCGTAGATCTCCGTGATCTTGGCGTCCCGGAAAGGAGGCTAAAGCCGGAATTCTACCGGGCTGTTCCCTCCCTGGAGAATTCTCCACAGGCGGTAAGGCGTGAGGGGAAGCTCGCAGATCTGAATGCCGAGGGGCCTGAGGGCGTCCTCAACGGCTGAGGCGACGACCGCGGGGGCCCCCATCGTCCCACATTCCCCCCCACCCTTGATGCCCAATGGATTGAAGGGAGAAGGCGTCTCCTGATGGAGAAGCTCAAAGTCCGGAACGTCCGTGGCCAGGGGAAGGAGGTAGTCCAGGAAAGTGGAAGCAAGGGGCGTGCCGTTCTCATCGAAGACCACCTCCTCGATGAGGGCCTCCCCGATTCCGTGAACGACGCCGCCGTGAACCTGCCCCTCCAGGAGTAGGGGATTGATCACCCGGCCGCAGTCGTGGGCCAGGATGTGCCGCAACACCTTCACAAAACCGGTCTGTACATCCACCTCTACCACGCACACCTGACACGAGGAGGAGGTCGCCGGCATGCTGGGGGTGTAATATTCAGAAGCCTCCAGACCCGGGGTCTTCCCCCCCATCATAACCCCCGCCACGCCGGCGGCGTCCCTCGCCAGCTCCCCGAATGTCACGGACCGGTCAGGAACTCCCCGGACAAAGACGTTTCCATCCGCCAGGTCCAGGTCCTCCACGGAAGCCTCCAGACGGGATGCCGCCGCTTCAAGGATTTTCTTCTTCAGGGTTTTCCCGGCCAGCACCGCAGAGTTCGTCGCCATCACGGCGGTCCGGCTGGCGAAGGCTCCCATTCCGTAGGGGATGGCGCGCGTATTCCCGGTTACGACGGTGATGTCTTCCGGTTTGACGGTGAGCGCGTCGGCGACCGCTTGGGCCAGCATCGTCTCGTGTCCCTGACCCTGCGAGGCAGCGCCGGTGGCCAGGAGAATTCGGCCGGACGGCTCCACGCGGAGGATAACCCCCTCGTAGGGTCCGAACCCGGTCCCCTCGACGTTGAAGCTGATCCCCATACCGACGTATCGGCCGCCCTCCGGGTCTCCCTCTTCTCCCGGGCGGCGTTTCCCCTTGCGGAAATCCTCGTACCCGGCGGCCTTAAGGGCTAACTCCATCAGTCCGGGGTAATCCCCGCTGTCGTAGGTCATCACGCTGCCGTCACGGGCACGCAGGCCCAATTCGTAGGGGAACTCATCGGGCTGGACGAAGTTCCGGCGGCGAACCTCGGCGGAGTCAAGGTCCAGGACATCGGCGATCCGGTCGATCATCCGCTCGATAATAAAGATCGACTGTATGCGTCCGGCTCCCCGAACCGGCGCCACGGGAACCCGGTGGGTGTAGACCACGTCGAGCGCCCCCTTGAAGTGCCGGACCTTGTAAGGTCCGGGGATGCACGTGACGGAAAGAAGC
Organism: Nitrospinota bacterium; assembly: GCA_046758845.1. Lineage (GTDB taxonomy): Bacteria > UBA8248 > UBA8248 > JACPRG01 > JBHIBA01. The sequence continues at coordinate 5,385 of JBHIBA010000112.1, read as the reverse complement.
GGGACGACGATGCTCCAAGGAAGATAAGCCCCGATGTCGCAAACGCCCCGGTCCTTCAGCGCCAGGATGCGGCCTTCCTCATCGAACCCGACCTCTACTTCGTGGAACTGCTCCCGTTCCTGGACGGATGACTGGATGTGCTCCAGGCGGTCTTCGATCCACTTGACGGGTCTGCCCAGTTGGATGGCCGACCAAGAAATCACCACGTCCTCGGGGTAAGAATACACCTTGGGACCAAAGCCGCCGCCCACGTCCGGGGCGATGACGTCAATGGTGCTCTCGGGCCGGTCCAGGACATAGGCCAAATCCTTGCGCATCAGGTGGGGCGTTTGCGTGGAAGCGTAAAGCGTGAGGCGATCGAACTTGGGATCGTAGGAAGCCAAGAGACCCCGGGTTTCCATGGCCCCGCTCCCGCCCCGCTGCATCTTCAGGCGCAGGGTCTCCCGACGGGGCGCCCGCGCCATCGCCTTCTCTGCATCGCCGATTTGCACTTCGAGATGTGCGGCCACATTGTCGCCCAGGTCTTCGTGGACCAGGGGGGCGTCCTTCTGCAAGGCATCGACCGGGTGGGACGTCGCTTCCAGAATTTCATAGGAGACCCGGATTTCTTCTAGCGCGTCCTCCGCCTGCCCCCGGTGTTCGGCCAGGACAACGGCGACCGGTTCGCCCACGTACCGGGTTTTTTCCTTGGCGAGTGGGACGGTGTTATGGGGCCTGAGCGCGGGATGCGGAACGGGGATGGGAAACTCTTTCCAGGCCGGACCCAGGTCTTCGGCGGCGAATGCGGCGACCGCCCCCGCCTTCAAGGCGCCCGACACGTCGATGGCTTCAATCCGGGCGTGAGCGTACGGCGAACGAAGAAAGGCCGCGTGAAGAGCCCCGAGCGCGGGCAGGTCGTCCACGTAGCGCCCGTGACCGGTCAATAACCGCTTGTCCTCGACTCGAAGGACTCTCGCTCCGAAAAACCTGGGATTCAGGAGCAAGTCCGAACTCATGTTCGGCTCTTCGCCCCTTGACGCAGGACTCGCGCCGCCTCCTCCACCGCATCGACGATGTGATGATACCCCGTGCAGCGGCAGACGTTTCCCGAAAGGACCTCCCGAATTTCTTGACGGCTCCACGCCCGGTCCTCGGAGAGCGTGGCCTTCAGCGTCATCAAAAAGCCCGGCGTGCAGAATCCGCACTGAAGGGCGTGATGTTTGTGGAAGGCCTCCTGAATCGGATGAAGAGGTCCCTCCGGCGGAGCCAGATTCTCCACCGTCTCCACCGACAGCCCCTCGGCCTGCGCCGCCAGGATCAGACACGAGCGCACCGGTTCCCCCTCCAGCAACACGGTGCACGCCCCGCAAACCCCCTGCTCACACCCCACGTGCGTGCCCGTCAGATGGAGATCCTCCCGCAAAAAGTCCGCCAGGCTCTTGCGCGCTTCCGTCTCGCGATCCTCTTCCCGCCCGTTCACCGTCAGCCGGACGCCAAGCCGTCGCTTTGGTTCCAGGGTCATCATGAACTCTCCTCCCCGGCGACCTCCCCAAGGGCCCTGCGAGTGAGGACCCCGCAAAGGTGCCGCCGATAATCCGATGAACCATGAAAATCGGAAAGGGGTTGTACCTCCTCGCGGACGGCCTGAGAAGCCCCCTCTATCACCTGCGTGGAGAGTGCCGCTCCTTTCAATACCGCCTCGGCCCCAGAGGCCCGCCAGGGAATGCCGCCCACCCCGGTCAGGGCGATGCGGGCCTCCCGGCAGGTTCTGTCTTCCACTCGCGCAAGGACCCCGACACCGACCAGGGCAAAGTCCCCCACCCGGCGCGAAAATTCCAAAAAAGAAGAACGCCATCCGCTCCCCAGGACAGGAAAGGACACCTCCGTCAGCAGTTCCTTCTCATCCAGGTCCGTGGACAGGTAGGAAGTGAAAAACTCTTGGGGCGTCAGTGTGCGGCTGGAAGAAGCGCCCTGGATGTGAATCCGCGCCTCCGTCGCTGCCGCCACGGCCGGAAGCTCGGAGGCCGGGTGGTTGTGGACCAGACTACCGCCCATCGTCCCGCGGTTCCGAATGGCGGCGTGACCAATCAATGGAACGGCCTGGGAAAGCAGCGGGACCGTTTCCCGGAGCCGCTCCGAACGTTCCAACTCCGCGTGGCGAGTCATGGCGCCGACCTTCAGCCAACCATCTTCTTCGCGAATCCCCCGCAGCTCCCCCACCCGATTCAGGTCGATCAGGACGCTGGGCCGGTGCAGGCGCATCCCCAGCATCGGCATGAGGCTCTGGCCGCCTGCCAGAAGCTTGGCCTCATCACCGTGGCGATCCAGCAGCCCGATGACCTCCTCTACCGTGCTCGGCGCCACGTAGGCAAACGGGGCGGGTTTCATAAAGAGTCTCCCTCCTGGGTGTATGACCTCTTTGGGCGATGTGTGAGATCTTCGACTGGGGCCGTTCCTTCGAAAAGGACAATCGTCCGCTTCAATCCCCACGGGGCCGAATGCCCAGTCTTGGAACGAATCTTCCCTGACCGGAACTGACCCAGCGGCTGTGAAGCCGCATGGGCGAACGACTCCCCACGCAGGAATGGCAAGTGACAACACAGAGAAGCCTTGATACAACCAAGTCTCATTTTACATGAAGTAAATCGTGAATCAACGGGCGCCGATCCCTTGCGTGGAAGGGCTGGCGGCCGATGGCTTTGCCGGAGAGTCGCAAGGCAAGGAGAGCTCCTCGCCCGGCAACCCGGCCGCTCAACTCGCGCATCCCCTCTGCCATGGGTTCGCCACCAGTTGTGGACGGAAAGAAAATCGAGTAAATAGGTTTGACTTGTTGCAGAAGATCGTGGCGCTGTGCTGTCGCTTCTCAGGTCGTCCGATCGGCGTGGGTATCCATCTGCGGGGTGAAGAAATGGTCACGCGGTATTTTGGGGCGCCGATCCTCAGAACGGAAGACATCAGGCTCCTGACCGGTCGTGGGACTTACGTGGATGACGTCCAGCTGCCCGGAACGCTCCACGGCGCCGTTTTGCGAAGCCCTCACGCTCACGCGCGAATTCGACGCATCGACGCCTCCCGCGCCTTGCAGATACAGGGGGTCGAGCTGGCCTGGACGGCCGATGACCTCGGGGAGCTGGCGAAACCCCTCCCCCTTTTAATACCCCACCCCTCCCTGGAGCATCCCAGGACCCAGGTGGCCCTGGCCCGTGACAAAGTGCGCTACGGCGGGGAGCCGGTCGCCTTCGTCGTCGCGCGGGACCGCTACCTGGCCGAAGACGCCCTGGAGGCGATTGACGTCGAGTATGAGCCCCTTGCGGCGGTGGTCGATCTGGAATCGGCGTTGGGAGAGGAAAGCCCCAAAGTCCACGACGACACCCCTTCCAACATGGCGGCGGACTTCCTTCAAACCGTCGGCGATGTGGAAAAGGCTTTCGCCGAGGCCGACCTGATTCACAAGGAGCGGTTCCGCATCGACCGGGGAAGCGGCCAATCCATGGAGACCCGTGGCGTCCTCGCGCACTACGAGCCCCGGACGCGGAATCTTACGCTTTGGGTATCTACGCAGGCGCCCGTCCCCCTTCGGGCGGGCCTGGCGGGGCTCCTCGGCCTGCCGGAACACGACGTTCAGGTCATCGCGCCGGACGTAGGCGGAGGATTCGGCCCGAAGATCATGATCTTCTATCCCGAGGAGATCCTGGTCCCACTGGCCGCCATGCGACTCGGCATACCCGTGAAGTGGATCGAGGACAGGCGTGAGCACTTCTTGGCCTCCAACCAGGAGCGCGAGCAGATCCACGATGCGGAAATCGCGCTGAAAAACGACGGGACTATCCTCGGCGTCCGGACGACCTTCCTTCACGATTGCGGCGCGTACGTGCCCTACGGCCTCATCGTCGCCATCGTGACCTCCACCACCCTGCCCGGCCCATACAAGCTATGCAACTACCAGGTCAGGTTCAGGGCCGTCTACACCAACAAGACGACGACCAGCCCTTACCGCGGCGCCGGCCGGCCCCATGCGGTCTTCGTCATGGAGCGGCTGCTGGACCATGCCGCCGAGGGGCTCGGCATGGACCCGATGGAGATCCGCTTCAGGAACTTCATCCAGCCGGAAGAGTTCCCCTACGACGTCGGGATGATCTATCAGGACAACGCCCCCGTGATTTACGACAGCGGGGACTACCCCGCCTGCCTGCGCCGCGCCATGAAGATGATGGACTACGAGGGGTTCCGCAAGCGCCGGTCGGAGCGGGGCGACGCAGGCCCCGCCAAGACAAACGGAGACGAGGCAGGACCCCGACCAAAAAACGGCAAGTACACGGGCATCGGGATTGCCTGCTACGTTGAGGGGACGGGCGTAGGACCTTATGAAGGCGCGAAGGTCCTCGTAGAGCCCAACGGGAAAGTTTTTGTAGCCACCGGGATCGGTTCTCAAGGCCAGAGCCAAGAGACCACCTTCGCCCAGATCGCCGCCGACCAGCTCGGCGTGGACGTAGAAGAGGTCGCCGTCGTGCCCGGAGACACCCGGTGGTTCGGCTGGGGGATCGGAACCTTTGCCAGTCGGACGGCGGTCGTGGCGGGAAGCTCCGTCTTCCTGGCCGCTCAGGCGGTCCGCGAAAAGGTCCTCAAGTTGGCCTCCGAGGCCCTGGAAGCCCCCCCTGAGAGCCTCATCTTAGAAAGCGGGAACGTTTTCGTCGAGGGAACCCCGTCAAGGTCCCTCACCCTGGCCGAGATGACGCGCCTGGCCAACCCCTTGCGCGGCGCGCAGAAGCCGGATTTTGAACCCGGACTCGAAGCGACCCGGTTCTACAAGCCGCCCCATGCATCCTTCGCCAACGGAGTCCACGGGGTGATCGTCGAGGTGGACGCCGAGACGGGGATGCTTGAGATCAAGAAATACGTTGTCGTTCACGACTGCGGGCGCATGATCAACCCGACCGTAGTGCACGGCCAGGTCCAAGGGGGCGTCGCCCAGGGAATCGGGGGCGCCTTTTACGAGAAACTGGTCTACGACGAGTACGGCACCCTTACCACGACCAACTATATGGATTACCTTTTGCCCACGGCCATGGAGGTGCCGGACATCGAGTCCGACCACATCGAAAGTCCGAGTCCGCTGAATCCCCTTGGAGTAAAGGGAGCGGGAGAGGCGGGGACGATCCCAGGCCCCGCCCTCTTCGCCCAGGCCATCGAGGACGCCCTGCGCCCTTTGGGCGCCCGGATCTCCGAAATGCCTCTGAGCCCGAACCGTCTTCGAGAACTGATCCGCCGAGCCGAGGACGCCGCAAAGTAACCCTTTGCCTTTTGGAAGATGGAGATGATAGCTCGGATTCCCAGGGGGGCCTATTGAAAACCAGCCAGTTTCCCAGGGGGGCCTTTTTGGGCACTGGCGTGCCGGCCGAACTGCGG
>JBHIBA010000111.1:0-13094 GCA_046758845.1 Nitrospinota bacterium | reverse complement strand
CCGCAACAGGAGGCCGCCGCCTGATCCATTTACACACCTTTTGACATGAACTCCACTGAATAAGGAGATGGGTCTAAAGGGATTCGGCAAGTAGAGGAGCCGGCATGGTATTTCAACTTACTGAGACTCAGCGTTCCATCCAGGAGTTGGTCCGCGACTTCGTCCGCCGGGAGGTGGCGCCTGTCGCCCGCGAACGGGACCGGATCGCCGATCCCGTGGAGGCTTATCCCTGGGACCTGGTCAGGAAGGCCTCAAGGCTCGGCCTGCGCACCCTGGCCCTTCCCGAGAGCTTGGGCGGGGGCGGGGGCGATTTTCTGACCCTCCTCATCGTCTCCGAGGAGCTGGCCTACGGGGACCTGGGCCTGGCCGAAAGCTTCGACACGACCCTGTCCTGGAGCCAGGTGATGTCGAAGCTCATGAATGACGAGCAGCGGTCGCGGTTCGTCCCGGCCTTTCTCGAGGACGACACCTTTATGCTGGCCCAGGGTCTCACGGAACCCGACGCCGGCTCCGACAACCTTCTCCCCAACGAAGACCCTAAGGCGGGTGTCCTCACGGTAGCCCGCCGTCACGGAGAGGAGTGGGTCATCAACGGCCGCAAACATTTCATCGCCAACGGCAACACCGCTAAATTGGTCTTCGTGACGGCCCGCACGGACCCCGCGCGGAGCGTCATAGATGGCTGCACCCTCTTCGCCATCCCGACCGGGACGCCCGGATTCATCCCGGGTCGCGTGGAGGACAAGATAGGCCAACGCCTGGCCAACAACGCAGAGCTGATCTTCCAGGACTGCCGGGTGCCCGATGCGAACCGCATCGGCGAGGTGAACCGGGGCCTGCGGCTTCTGGGACAGGTCAGCCACGCAAACGTTCTGAAGACCGCCGCAACCGCCCTGGGGCTGGCGCGGGCGGCCTACGACGCCGCCCTCGACTATGCCCGGCAACGGGTGCAGGGGAGCCGCCCCATCATCGAGCACCAGGCCGTGGGGATGATGCTGGCCGACATGCTGGTGAAGGTCGAGGCCGCCCGCAGCCTGGTCCGGCGCTTGGGTTGGGCCGTGGATCACGAGGAGGACTTTGACCGCAACCTCTGCCGCCTCGCTAAGGTCTTTGCCTGTGAGGTGGCGGTGGAGGTGACGCTGAAAGGTCTGGAGGTCTTCGGCGGCTCGGGTGTGATGAAAGATTGCCCCATGGAAAAACTTCACCGCGACGCGGTTACCCTCCTCCATTCCGGCGGAACCCACCAAATCCTCCGGCTCAAGGTGGTCCGCGCCTTGGCGGGTAAGGAGGTAAGAGGCTGGTAGGCCCAGGCATGCCGGCGCACGGTTCGGTTGAGCGGCTGGTGTTGCTTGTGGCTCACCTCGAACCCCTCCCGGCGAAGCTACGGCCCTTTTTTGCCCCTCCGGCGAACACAGGGTGATCGACCTGACCTGCCGCGATCCCGTAGACATCTGCCGCGAATTCGAGATGTTCCAAAGGACGCGGAAGACCGGGTGTAGTTTCTTCTCGCGGGGGAATCGCTCGGGTTCCTGGAATTCCAGCGTTCTGATCAAACGCGCCCCAACTGATCTACATCATGGTCGCGATGAGACTTTCCTGAGAATCTTATCAGAAAGGAATCAGGTTCCGGGAAGGAGCATGCGAGATCATGTCCGCCCCAGTGTCGTTTCGCTCCATTGAGGTGCGGGTCAACGGCCGGCCCATGCGGGCCCTTGTGCCTCCCCACCATTCGCTCCTGGAAGTCCTTCGGGGACCGTTCCACCTCACGGGCGTCAAGGAAGGGTGTGGAAACGGAGAATGCGGAGCCTGTTCCGTCATCGTCGACGGACAAGTGATCAACGCCTGCCTTTATCTGGCCATCCGGGCGGAGGGCAGAGAGATTCAGACCATCGAGGGTCTGGCCGAGAACGGCCGCCTTCACCCCCTGCAGGAGACCTTCATCACACACGGCGCGGTGCAGTGCGGGTACTGTACGCCGGGGATGGTTCTCACCGCCAAGGCCCTCTTGGATGAAAATCCCTCTCCCACCCGGGAAGAGGTGGAAACCGCCCTGGCCGGAAACATCTGCCGATGCACGGGCTACCGGATGATCGTGGATGCCGTCCTGGAGGCGGCCCAGCGGCTGAGGAGCGAGGATGTTTCGTTTGCCCTTTGAGGTCGTCCATCCGGCCACCGTCGCCGAGGCGGCTGAGTTCTTAAGCGCCCATCAAGGCGAGGCCAAGGTGATGGCCGGGGGCTCGGACCTCATGGTCTCTCTCAACCAACGGCTTCTCTCCTTTCGGTATCTGGTGGACATACAAGGGTTGCCGGAGCTGAGGCGGATCGTGGGAGATTCCGAATCCGGCCTTCGGATCGGTGCGCTGGCGACGCTTCGAGAGGTGGAGCGCTCGCCGCTCGTCCGGCGGCTTTGTCCACTGCTGGTCCAGGCAGCCGGGAAGGTGGGGTCCGTGCAAATCCGCAATCTCGGCACCCTCGGCGGAAACGTCTGCCTGGATACACGCTGTTGGTACTACAACCAAACCGACTTTTGGCGCGGTTCCAAACCTCCTTGCATCAAAGAAGGGGGCGAGGAGTGTTACGTCGTCCGGCGCGGGGACACCTGTTACGCCCTTCACGGGGCCGACACGGTTCCGCCCCTCATCGCCCTCGATGCTCAGGTACGCGTGGTCGGGGTCCAAGGCGAAGGCGTTCGTCCGGTCGAGTCCCTCTTCACGGGCGATGGAAAATCCCCCCTCACGCTTGGCCCGGACGAGCTCGTCGCGGAGGTCCTGATCCCCCCGGCGTCGCTCTTCCGGCGGGGGGTTTACATCAAGTACGCCCCGAAGGACACCATCGCCTACCCGCTGGTCGGGGTGGCCGTGGCCCTGGAGCTGGACTCCGCTGGATGGACCTGCCAGCGGGCGCGCATCGTTATCGGCGGAGTGGCCGCTGCGCCGTTGCGCGTGCCCTCGGCCGAAAAGCTCCTCTGCGGTCTTGCAGCCAACGACGATGAGTGGATTGCGGAGGCCGCACACGTCGGCTCCCGGTCCGTCAAGATCTATTCGGACGTTTACGCCAGCGCCGGTTACAAGAGGAAGATGATCCGAACCCTGATCGATCAGGCGGTGCGGCAGGTCTTCTGTAAAGACCCTCATCCCACGGGGCGGAGATGAAGACGATGGACGCTCTCAAAACTGTCGGCAAACCATTGCCGCGAGTCGACGCCCGCGAGAAGGTAACCGGAAGCGCGGTGTACAGCACGGACGTCCAGCTCTCGGGGATGCTGCACGGCCTGATCTTGAGGAGTCCCTTCCCCCACGCGCGAATTGTGCGGCTTGACACATCGGAAGCGGAAAGGCTGCCGGGCCTGCGCGCCGTCGTCACGGGGCGGGATTGCCCGGGGATCCGCCTGGGGAGCCTGGTCAAGGACGCATTCGTCCTGGCCCAGGACCGCGTCCGGTTCGTCGGCGACGAGGTGGCCGCCGTCGCGGCCGACGAGATGGAGACCGCCGCGCGGGCGTTGGCCCTGATCCGGATGGATTGGGAACCGCTGCCCCCGGTGTTTTCGACCGAAGAAGCCATCGCGGAGGGTGCGCCTCGAATCCACGAAGAGGACGTCCGTCCGCCGGAGCCTCCCCTGATTCACGATTCCGCCCGGAACATCGGCGTGCGCATCCACATCCGAAAAGGGGACGTGGAGGGGGCTTTCGCCAAGGCGGACCACGTCTTCGAGAACCGCAATGAGACGAGCATTGTCCACCAAGGCTACCTGGAACCCAACTGCATGGTGGCCTCGTGGGATGCCCACGGAAAGCTGACCGCATACGCCTCCTCTATGTACACCTCGGGTCTGCGGCAGGACTTCGCCGACGTTTTCGGGATGCCCGTAAGCAAGGTGCGGGTCATTGGAACGACCGTCGGGGGCGCCTTTGGGGGGAAAATCTCCTTTCAACCTCTCCACGCCATCGCTGCCCTTCTCGCCCGGAAGGCCGATGCGCCGGTCCGCCTCGCCAACTCCCGGGAGGAGGAGTTCACGGCCGGAAGGCCCCGGGTGTCCACGGTGATCGAGGTTCAGACGGCCGTCCGGGACGACGGGGCGCTCCTCGGGCGCAAGGTCCGATTTCTCGGCGACTGCGGCGCCTACACCCACACGGCGGCCCCTATGCTCATCGTCCTCTCGGGGAGGAGCGACAACCTGTATCGCATCGGGGCCATCGAGACCGACGCCGCCATGGTCTACACGAACAAGACGCCCATCGGCGCCTACCGCGGCTACGGCAATCCCCAGATGACCTTCGCGTTCGAATCCCAACTGGAAGAGATCGCCGATACCCTCGGCATGGACCCGGCGGAGCTCCGCCTGCGCAACGCCACCCAGCCCGGCGACACGTCGGTCCACGGCTGGAAGATCACCAGCTGCGCGCTCTCCGAGGCCATCAAAACGGTGGCGGAGCGTTCGGGCTGGTCCCGGCGGACCCCCTGGGCCGGGAGGGATCCGGGCGCCTTGGGAAGCCGGCCCCTCCGGGGTTTCGGAATGGCCTGCATGGTCCACGAGTGCGATGACCGCCACTCGCAAGGATTCGCCGGTTCGGTCGCCACCGTCGCCTTGCGTGAGGACGGACGCGCGCACATCGTCACCGGAGAGGGCGATTACGGGCAAGGTTCCAGGACCGTTTACGCCCAGATCGCGGCGGAAGTCTTAGGACTCGGCCACGAGGACGTGGACCAATCTTCCATCGATACGGACTTTACGCCGTACACGTTGGGCCCCTGGGGCTCCCGCCTCACCATCAGCGGCGGCAACGCCGTTCGTCTGGCGGCCGAGGACGCGCGGGGGCAGGTTTTGGAGGAGGCGGCGCGCATCCTGGAGGTAGCCGAAGAAGACCTGACGCTTGAGGAGGGGCACGTCGTCGTGGAGGCCGCGCCAGAGAAGAGAATTCCCCTCGCGGAGGCGGCCAGGTCGCGGATTCACAGGCGCAACGGCTCGCCCATCATCGGGCGAGGAGCGGAAGAGCCCGATACGGTCCCCATGGACCCGACGAAGCAGACCAATCCCTGTAGCGCGTATTCCTTCGCGGCCCAAGTCGCCGAGGTCGAGGTGAATCCCAAGACCGGCCAGGTGAAAGTCCTCCACATCCACACGGCGAACGATGCCGGAACGCCGATCAACCCGCTGGCGCTGAGGGGGCAGATCGAAGGGGGTGTCCTTCAGGGACTTGGGCAGGCGCTTCTCGAGGAGGTCCGCTACGAGGAGGGAAAGATCCTCAACCCCAGTTTCCTGTATTCGGGTATGCCAAGGGCCTCGGAGGTCCCCCAGATTGATTGTGTCTTCGCCGACTCCAAGGACCCCTATGGACCCTTCGGGGCCAAGGGCGGGGGGGAGCTTGGTCTGACCCCGGTTCCGGCCGCTGTCGCCAACGCCGTTTGGAACGCCTGCGGCGTCCGGGTCCGGTCTCTCCCCCTAACGCCCGAGGAAGTCCTCAAAGGTCTTCGCTACCCGCGCCGTCCGCGTTCGCGGGCCCGCTCGGCGGGCCCTCCGTCTAACCCCGAAAATCCATAATCGGGCCGCTGCGCACGGTTCGCCGATCGCAGGGGCAAGCCGCCCTTTTCGATCAGGAAGTTAGGGAACCTGAAATGGTGAGCCTTCCCAGATTTCAGTTCCGCTGTCCCGACACGGTGGAGGAGGCCTGCAGCCTTTTGGAGCGACACCGGGGCCGCGCCGGCATCCTGGCGGGAGGCACCGACCTTCTCGTCATGATGAAGCAACGGGTTGTGCGGCCCTCCGTCGTTGTGGCTATCAAGCAAATCGGATCCCTCCGGGGCGTGAGGAGGGAAGGGGACGGAACCTGGCGCATCGGTGCGGCCATGACGCTGCACGAAGTCGAAACAAACCCTGAAGTCCGCCGACACTTCCCGCCCCTCGCCGAGGCGGCGGGGTGCGTGGCCTCCCGTCAGGTCCGGCACATGGCCACCCTCGGGGGAAACATCTGCCTGGACACCAAGTGCTGGTACTTCAACCAGTCCTGGTTGCTTCAGCGCGCTTACCTGCCTTGCCTCCGGGAGGGAGGAGAGAGCTGTACAGCCGTGCCCGGGGGACAACGCTGCTACGCCCTCTTCTCGGCCGATACCGTCCCGGCCTTGCTGGCCCTTGGGGCTGACATCCGGCTCACGAGCGCCCGAGGAACGAGACGGCTGCCCCTGGAGGACCTCTACACGGGGGACGGCCATCACCCCCATCGCATGCAGCCGGGTGAGATCCTCAGCGACATCTTTTTGCCCGGTCTCGAAGGCACTTGGGGCGGCTCGTACGTCAAGCACGCCCACCCGAGCGACGTCGAGTTCGCCCTGGTAGGCGTTGGCGTCGCATTGGGGCTCGACGAGGGGCGCGAGGCCGTCCGGTGGGTCCGGATTCGGCTGGGGGCCCTTGAGTCGCGGCCCCTGCGGGGGATCGAGTGCGAATCCATCCTGACGAAGGGGGCTATAGACGCCGATCGGGTCCGGCGGGCCGCGGAGGCCGCCGCCCGGGAGGTCCGCCCCGCCTTCGGCTACCGGGGAGCCGTCGGGCACAAGAAACGGGTCACAGAGGTGGTGGCCGAGAGGGCGATCCGGCTGGCCCTTAATCGCGCCGGGGCAAGAGTCGAGGGCTATGTCCTGGATTGACGACAAATCGGACCTCTCCGCTCAACGGTCCACCGTTTCCCTGAAAGTGAATGGGGAAACGGAGACCATTGTTATCGAGCATCACCGGACCCTCTTGCAGCTGCTGCGCGAAGACCTGGGACTGACCGGCGCCAAGGAGGGATGCGACGAGGGCGCGTGCGGGGCCTGCACCGTCCTGGTGGACGACGAGCCTCACCTGGCTTGCCTGACGTTGGCGGCGGCCGTTGACGGCCGGTCCGTGACCACCGTCGAGGGGCTCGCTCAGGACGGCGTTCTCTCTCCGGTTCAGGAGGCCTTCGTTCAATACGGGGCCATCCAATGCGGTTACTGCACGCCCGGCGCCGTCATATCCGCCGAGGGGTTGCTGCGGAGCGTGCGGGCGCCCACGGTGGAAGATGTCAAGCGGGCCTTTTCCGGAAACCTCTGCCGCTGCACGGGCTACGTCCGAATGGTCCAGGCCGTCCTGGCCGCGGCTGAGCGCATACGCGGCGGGGGAGCTGGCCCATGACGCCTGAAGCCGCCGAGACGACCGTCGTCGGGAAAAGTCTCCCGCAGATCGATTCCGTGGCCAAAGTGACGGGCTCGGCCAAATATACGGCCGACCTGAGCCTGCCGCGCATGCTTCACGGCAAAATCCTCCGAAGCCCCCTTCCCCATGCGCGCATCCTGAACGTGGATCTGGAGCGGGCCCAAAGGCTTGCGGGCGTCAAGGCCGCTGTCTGCGGTCGGGATACCCTGGGGGTGAAGTACGGGATCCTGTCCACCCGCCCTCACACCCTGGATGAGGAAGCCCTGGCCGTCGAGAAGGTCCGATACGTGGGGGACGAGGTGGCGGCGGTGGCCGCCGTTGACGAGGAGACCGCCCTGGAGGCCGTGGAGCTGATCCGGGTCGACTATGAGGAGCTCCCCACGGTCTTCGACCCCTTCGAGGCCATGAAGAAGGGCGCCCCGAAGATCCACGACGTGGACAAGAACGTCGGAATGGAGGTGAACTGGGTGGCCGGAGACGTGGAAGCGGGGTTTGCCGAGGCGGATCACGTCCGGGAGGACGTCTTTCGCACCCACGCTCATGCCCACGCCACCCTGGAAACCCATGCGGCCTTGGCCTCCTATGAGCCTTCCGGGACGCTGACCTTTTGGTCCACCACGCAGAGCCCCTACGCGATGACCAAGAACCTTGCGCGGACCCTGGGCATACGGGAGGGCGACATCCGCGTGATCAAGCCCCACTTGGGCGGGGGGTTCGGAGGCAAGCACCAGATGCTGTCCCTGGACTTCTCGGCTGCCTTTCTCTCCATGCGGACGGGGCGTCCGGTCAAGATCGTCTACGAGCGGGACGAGGAGTTTTACGCCACGCGCCAGCGCCACCCCATGACGATCACCCTCAAGGCCGGCGTCAAACGAGACGGCGCGCTTGTGGCCAAGGAGTGCGTCAACGTGGCCGACAGCGGCGCCTACAACGGCCACGGCGTGTTGATCATCGGCCGGGCCGGCGCCCAGCTCAGCCTGGTCTACCGCGTCCCGAACTTCCGCTACAAGGGCTACCTGGTCTACACCAACAACACCGTGGGCGGGGCTTTTCGGGGATTCGGCAACCTGCAGGCCCGTTTCGCGGACGAGAGCCAGATGGACCTATTGGCGGCGGACCTCGGGTTGGACCCCGTGGACATCCGCCTCCGGAACGCCAGGCGGCCCGACGAAGTCACCCCCCATCAATGGAAGGTGACGAGCTGCGGCCTGTCCGAGTGCATCCGGAAAGCCGCCGAAGGGATCAGCTGGAGCGAGAAACGGGGAAAGCTGCCCTTCGGCCGGGGTGTCGGTCTGGCCACCGGGGCGTACTACTCGGGGAGCCGGTACGTCCACGATACGTCCGGGGCCTTCGTCCGGTTCATGGAGGACGGCTCGGTGGGGCTTATCATGGGCGCGCCCGACATCGGCCAGGGCTCGGACACCGCGCTGGCGCAAATCGCCGCGGAAGAGCTGGGCGTACATTTGGAAGACATCCGCGTGACCTCTGCCGATTCGGGACTCTCGCCCGTGGATGAGGGGGCCTTTGCCAGCCGGGTCACCTTTGTGGCCGGTAATGCAGTCAAGCTGGCCGCGGCCGATGCCAAGCAGCAGCTCTTGGAGAAAACGGCCGGGCTCCTGGAGGTCCACCCGGATGACATACGGGTCCGCGACGGGAAGGTCTACATCTCCGGCCAACCCGATCCCGCCCTGACCGTCGCCGAGGCCGTCACGGCGGTCATGAAGGCGGATGGCGGAGGAAACATCCTGGGCCGGGGCAGCTATGCCCCCGACGTGGGGAAACTGCATCCCGAGACCGGCGCGGGGAACATCAGCGGGGCTTACAGCTTCGGAGCGCAATCGGCGGAGGTCGAGGTAAACCCGAGAACGGGCCGCGTGAAGGTCCTTCGGGTGACCGCCGCCATCGACTGCGGCCGCGCCATCAACCCCATGGCCGTGGAGGGGCAGATGGAGGGCTCCATCATCATGGGGCTCGGGTGGGCGCTCTCGGAAGAATTCGTCCGGGAGGAGGGAAGAACACTTAACGTCTCCTTTCTCGACTACCACCTCCCCCGGGTGGAAAACATGCCCGCCGTCGACGTCTCCATCGTTGAGACCATGGACCCCACGGGCCCGTTCGGGGCCAAGGGAATGAGCGAGGGTTCGATGCTGCCCACCGCCCCCGCCATCGTCAGCGCGGTCGAGGACGCGATCGGCGTCCGGATCACCGACCTTCCCATCACGCCCGAAAAAATTCTCCGCGCCCTTCATGGGCGCCGGCCACGACAATCCCGCGCTCGCCAGGACAACACGCCCTGATGCGCTTCTAGTAGGTCCGTCGGCATCCTTGACCTTATTACACGCCTGGGGGGAATGAGGCACAAAATACGGCGCCAACAGGGCGCTTACTGTGATAGCTTATGCCGTTGGCCGAGTTGATGTGGACGCTGCCGTTCTTGAGCTCGCGACCTGTCACTTGCGGGCTGGCCTCGGACTGTGCGACGGATCTGGAGAGACCAAGGGATGGAGCCGAGATGAGCCAGGAGAAGAGCGAAGTCAAAGACGGGATGCGGATCGACTGGGACGTCCCGCTCACGATGGACGACGGCCTCGTCCTGCGCGCCGACGTCTATCGGCCGGTTGAGGAGGGCCGGTACCCGGTGATCCTCTCTTACGGCCCCTACGCCAAGGGTCTCGCCTTCCAGGACGGCTATCCGAGCGCGTGGGAGAAGATGGCCGCGGATCACCCGGACGTGACGGCGGGCTCGACCAACGAGTACCAGAACTGGGAGGTCGTCGATCCGGAGAAGTGGGTGCCGGACGGTTACGTCTGCTTGCGGGTGGACTCGCGAGGCTGCGGCCGCTCGCCGGGCTACATCGACCACTTCTCCCCTCGAGAGACCCAGGACTTCTACGACTGCATCGAGTGGGCGGGGAGCCAGTCGTGGAGCAACGGCAAGGTGGGCCTGAACGGCATCTCTTATTACGCGATGAACCAGTGGGCGGTGGCGTCGCTTCAGCCGCCCCACCTCACCGCGATGTGCGCCTGGGAGGGCGCCGCCGACTGGTACCGCGACAGCACCCACCACGGGGGCATCCTCTGCACCTTCTGGGAAAACTGGTACGACATGCAGGTCAAGACCGTCCAGTACGGCCTCGGGGAGCGAGGCCCGCGGAGTCGCGTCACCGGCGATCCCGTCTGCGGCCCGGAGACCCTGTCTGAGGAGGAACTGGCCAAGAAGCGTTGCGACCTCGGGAAGGAGGTCCTCGCTCAACCGCTCGATGACGACTACCACAAGGCGCGCTCGCCGGTATGGTCGAAGGTCACCGTCCCCTTCCTCTCTGCGGGGAACTGGGGTGGCCAGGGGCTCCACCCGCGCGGGAACGTCGAGAGTTTCGTGCGCGCAGCCTCGCAGCAGAAGTGGCTCGAGGTCCACGGGCTGGAGCACTGGACCGAGTTCTACACCGACTACGGCGTGAAGCTCCAGAAGCGCTTCTTCGACCATTTCCTCAAAGGGCTCGACAACGGCTGGACCGACCAGCCGCGCGTCCAGCTCCAGGTCCGCAGGCTCGACGGCTTCGTAGAGCGCATGGAGAACGAGTGGCCCATCGCCCGGACCCAGTGGACCCGGCTCTACCTCAACCCCGCCGACCTCAGCCTCAGGCGGGAGCCAGTGGCCGCTGCGGCAAACATCGAGTACGATGCCCTCGGAGACGGCCTCACCTTCACGTCGCCCCCGCTGGAGGAGGAAACGGAGATCACCGGACCCTCGGCGGTCAAGCTGTTCGTGTCGTCTTCCACGACGGACGCGGACGTCTTCGTCGTCCTGCGCGTGTTCTCTGCCGACGGCGAGGAGGTGGTCTTCCGGGGGGCGGTCGATCCCCACACTCCGATCGGCCAGGGCTGGTTGCGGGCGTCGCACCGCAAGCTCGACCCCGAGCTCAGCACCGAGTACCGCCCGTACCACACCCACGACGAGCTGCAGCCGCTGACCCCGGGGGAGGTGGTCGCGCTCGACGTGGAGTTCTGGCCGACCTCCATCGTGGTGCCGGCTGGCTACCGGATCGCCCTGACCGTGCGCGGGAAGGACTACGAGTACCCCGGCCCGAGCGGCGGGAGGCTCTCGAACTTCAAGAACGAGCTCAGGGGCTGCGGGCCGTTCCTGCACGACGATCCGCGCGACCGCCCGCCGGAGATCTTCGGCGGCAAGAACACGCTCCACGTCGGTCCCGAATCGGCTGCGTACGTGCTCGTCCCGATCATCCCCCCGAAGCACGGCGCCGGGTAAGCCCTGGCCGTCGGGTCGGCCCCGTGTGCGGGGTCCTGTCTGTCTCGGAACGGCTGGGAACCGGACCCCAGGGGTATTTCGTCTTGCGCGCCCAAGAGCCGGATACTGAGTAGAATGGAATCGACGAAAGGGGATGGGAGGAGTAGCGGGTCATGGAGAAAGGCGATCTGGAGAAGATGTCTGTCACGGAACTCAGGGAAGAGGCGCTCAAGCACCCGGACCGGATCAAGGGCGCCGATGAGATGGAAAAGGAGCAACTCATCTCGGCGCTAACGGAAGTCCTGGGCATCGCCGAGCCCGGGAAGGAGGAGAAGCCCGCCGCAGATCGACGGGCTCGCAAGCCTACTTGCTCAAAGGCCGAAGTAAAAGGCCGGATCCGCGCCCTCAAGGAGGAACGCCGAAAGGCCTATGAGGAGGGGAATTACAAGGCAGCCACGCTTCTACGCCGACGTATTCACAGCCTGAAGCACCTGACGCGAAAGGTGGCGGCGGCCAAGTAGCCCGCCTGAGGGCTTTTCCCGGGGCATGTCCTGAGCTGTTTAATGAAGGGATTAGGCCTGGGAGACTTCTTTCTGTTGGAGTGAGGGGACCGAAAGAGGAACGCGCGTAAGTTCCCTTTGCGCAGGACCATCAGCGCCGGGAAGACGATCAGGTGTCTTTCGCGATCCTCAAGGACCCTTCGCGGGTGATACGGTGGGGAATTTCGGCCGAGAACCCGAAACCCTCGGGGGAAGCTCTATGCTACCCTCCAACCTGGCGCCGTCCTCCATCCGAAGTCGGGCGGCCTTCAGTTCCCCTACGAAGGAGGCTGTTTTGTTAAGCGTCACGAGCATCATGGCGGCCACCTTTCCTTTTAGAGTCCCTTGGATAAAGATGGACTCGGCTCGAATGTCTGCTTCGACTCTCGCCCCTTCTTCAATGCTCACTTGATGCCCCCGGAGATAAATCTCCCCTTTCATCGTTCCCTGGATCACGAGGTCCGCCTTTCCCGTGACCCTTCCCTCGAAATGAACCCCCTGCCCGATCAGGGAACGCTGGGGTTCGATTGGACCGGGGGTCTCGGCTACAGTCTGGGGCGGCTTCCGGGTGCTCTCTTCTCTTTTCCTGATCATGGCGGTGCGTCCCTTTGAAATGCTCTGTCTCCGACCTCCTACCCAAAGCTTGGCTGGTGTCAGCCTCCCTCGATGGGTCCCACCGTCAGTGTCGCCCGAGTAGAATGCGTCATCAAGGAGAAAATTGAAATTCGCAGCCCGCAATGTCCAGGCCCGCCTCTGTCTGGAACGAAAAACTCTTAATTGGGGGTTTCGGAGAGGGCGACATTGCCTCCGGAATGGTTGTTTGGGAAGACGATGGTCGTGGCCCCCTCCACCTTCCTCTCCGTCAGGGGCTCCGCGCAAGGGAAGAACGCCCCCTTCGAGCACAGGTAATTGTACCTCTGTTCGCCCGCGTCCCTGTCCCACCATTTTTTGGAGATCCGGCCAAGAAAGCGGGATGCTAAAAGGGGTCATAGGGTGTCACAATGTAGTGAATCGGCCCGCGAGGTTGTTTTCCGACGCACCAGTACAGGATCTGAACAGGTTCAGAAGCATATGAGACGTTCCCTCTGGAATAAGAGAAAATCCCATGGGGGCCTTTTTGAAAACCGGCCCCCCTGGACCC
>JBHIBA010000110.1:0-13151 GCA_046758845.1 Nitrospinota bacterium | reverse complement strand
AAAGTTTTGCTGGGGGGTGCGGGGGGGCGGACGCACCGCGTCAGGTTTCCGCACTTGCGTGCCTGGTGAATCACCTCTCGGAGGGTGTGCGCCAAAGACGCTCGGTTTGAGCAGACAAGGCTCCAACCGCAGTTGGGCCGGCACGCAGTGCCCAAAAAGCGCCCCCCACAAAGACAGAAACCAACGGAGTCTGTTAGGGTTGGCGAAGTGAGCGCGAGGAAGGTCGAGGCCATGGAAGTCGGGACGCAGGTGGCGGGCAAAGACCGCCTGGGCCAAGGCCTGCCCGCCGGGCCCGGCATCTACATGATGCGCGACGAAAAGGGGAAGGTCCTCTACGTAGGGAAGGCCAAGTCCCTGCGGCGCCGGGTCCGCTCCTACTTTGCGCCCTCGGCCCAGCTCTCCCCCCGCATCCGGTCGATGGTGGAGCGGGTGCAGTCGCTGGACTACATCGTCACGGCCAGCGAGATGGAGGCCCTGATCCTGGAGAGCAACTACGTCAAACGTCATCGGCCCAGGTACAACGTCGTCCTGCGCGACGACAAGCATTTTCCCTACCTGCGGTTCACCACCCATGAGGACTATCCGCGGCTGGAGATCGCCCGGCGGGTGCGCAAGGACGGCGCCAGCTACTTCGGGCCGTACGTCTCGGCCAAGTCCATCCGGCAGACCCTTCGCCTCATCCACAAGGTCTTCCCGATCCGCTCCTGCGACGAGCCCATGGACGGAAGGCGCGACCGCCCCTGCCTGGAGTACGAGATGAAGCGGTGCATCGCGCCCTGCGTGGCCTACTGCGACCGGGAGGAGTACGACGGGCTGGTCGAGCGCGTGAACTTGTTCCTCAAGGGCAGAGACCAGGAGCTCATCAAGACCCTGGAGGATCGGATGCATTCGGCCTCGGTGGATCTGCACTACGAGGAGGCCGCCCGCTACCGGGATCAGATCCGGGCGGTGGAGCGCGTCCTCCAGCGGCAGCGGATCGTCTCCACCGAGCTGGAGGACCAGGATGTGGTCGGCCTGCACCGGTTCGGAGACCGGGCCCGGATTCACGTCTTCTTCGTCCGCGGGGGTAAGGTCCTGGGGGACCAGGGATTCGATTTCAAGTTCCCGGCGTCCGAGCCGGAGGGCGATCTGCTGGAATCGTTCCTCAAGCAATACTACGCGCGGGGGACCTTCATCCCGCCGGAGGTTCTGGTCCCCATCGTGGTTCCCGATTCGGATCTCATTGAAGATTGGCTGACGGAGCAGCGCGGCGGGCGCGTCCGGCTGACGGTTCCGCAAAGGGGGGGCAAGGCCCGTCTGCTCGCCATGGCGTCGGACAACGCGCGCCACTACCTGGAGCACCCCGAGGAGGAAGGAAGGACCGGAGAGGAGCTGCTGGGCGAGCTGCGCGACGTCCTCCGCCTGCCCGAGGTTCCACAACGCATCGAGGCCTTCGACGTCTCCAACCTTCAGGGCACGGATGCCGTGGCCTGCATGGTGGTCTTCCGCGACGGCAAGCCGGCCAAGGACGAGTACCGGAACTACCTGATCAAGACGGAGAACGCCCCGGACGATTACGCCATGATGGCCGAGGTCCTGGAAAGACGGTTCCGGAGGGCTCTGGCCGAAGGGGGTCCCTGGCCGAACCTCATCCTCGTTGACGGGGGCAAAGGGCAGCTTGGCGCGGCCCTGCGCGTCCTCGACGAACTGGCGCTCAGGCGCCTTTCCGTCATCGCAATGGCCAAAGGCGGGGACCGCCGCGGCCGCAACGACATGATCTTCCTCCCGGGCTACGCCGACCCCATTCCCCTGTTGCCGGATTCGCCCGTGCGTTACCTGCTCCAGCGCGTCCGGGACGAGACCCACCGCTTCGCCATCCGGTTCCATCGCAAACGGCGCGGGAAGGGGCGCCTCCAGTCGATCCTCGAAGAAGTCGAAGGGATCGGACCCGCGCGCCGGCGGTCGCTCCTTCGTTACTTCGGAAGCGTCGATCAGATCCGGGAGGCCGGCGTCGATCAGCTCGCCGGGATACCCCACATGAACGAGGCCCTGGCCCGGGCCGTGAAAGAGCGCGTGGGCGGGGAGGGCGGTCCACAATCGAAGGGGACGGAAACCCCGCGAGGCGACGGAGCAGGATGATCACACCGGCTCCCGCATCGGCGGCGGCGGTCGCTCGGAAAAAGGCCCCGCCGCGGAAAGATTTCCCCCGAGGGTTGCGCCTGACGCACCGCGTGACTGCGGCCGCCCTTTCCGGCGTCCTCTTCGTCTTTTGCTTCCCCACCTTCGACTGGGCGGCGCTTTCCTGGGTGGCGCTGATCCCGATGCTGGCGGCCGTTGAGGGCCTCTCTCCGAGGCGCGCTTTCTGGCTGGGCGGCCTCACGGGAATGGTCGGCTACGTGGGGGTCCTCTACTGGGTCACCATCACGATGACCCGATACGGGAATCTGCCGGTGGTCGTCGCCTGGCTCGTCCTGCTCATGCTGGCGGCTTACTTGAGCCTCTACCCGGCGGCCTTTTGTGCGCTCCTTTGCCGGTTCGGGCGGGAGAGCGGACCGCTCCGCTTCGCCCTGGCGCCTTTCCTGTGGACGTCTTTGGAGCTGTTAAGGACGCACTTCTTGACCGGCTTCCCCTGGGCGGCGCTCGGCTACACGCAATACGCAACGCTTCCGGTCATCCAGGTAGCGGACGTGACGGGGGTTTACGGGGTGGGCTTCCTTATCGTACTGGCCAACGCCGCCCTGTGGGGCGTCCTGCGGGGTTTTCTTCCCGGTTCCCCGAGGAAGGGGAGGTGGGGGGCCGGGTGGGTCCTCGGCGGCGCGGCGCTTTTGATAGGGGCGGTTCTCCTTTACGGCAGGGGCCGCCTTCAAACGTTCGGCCCTCCTTCTCAGGGTCCGTCCTTCCCCGACGGAGCGCTCAAGGTGGCCCTCCTTCAGGGGAACATCGACCAGGAGTTGAAGTGGGACAAGGAATATCAGCTCAAGACGCTGAAGATCTACCGAGATCTCACGTACAAATTTGCAGGCGAGAAGCCGGACCTGATCGTTTGGCCGGAGACCGCCGCGCCGTTCTTTTTCCTTCGGGAAAAGGAGCTCCGAGAGACGTTGTTGGACCTGGCCGCCGAAGTGAAAACCCCCTTGCTGGTCGGCGCGCCGTCCGTTGTGGCGCGCGACCGGGAATACCGCCTGCGCAACAGCGCCTTTCTCGTTACGCCCGAAAAGAAGGTGGAAGGAGAGTACCACAAGATGCATCTAGTCCCTTACGGGGAGTACATTCCGCTGAAGCGGTGGTTTCCCTTCATCCGGAAAATGGTCACCGGAATCGGGGACTTCCTTCCCGGCGTCCAACGGACAGTGTTCCCCCACGCCAAGGCGCCCTTCAGCGTGTTGATTTGCTACGAGGTGATCTTTCCCGACGAGGTGAGGCGGTTCGTGCGCGGCGGGGCGCGGATGCTGGTCAACGTCACCAACGACGCCTGGTTCGGGCGCAGCGCGGCCCCCTACCAGCACCTGGCGATGGCCGCCCTGCGGGCGGTGGAAAACCGGGCGCCCCTCGTCCGGGCGGCGAACACCGGCGTCACGGCCGTCGTAGACGCCAGCGGAAGGATCCGGCGCGCGACGGACCTGTTCGTGCGCACCGGGGTCGTCACGAGCGTTTTGCCCGCCCGCCCGGCGGCGCTCAGCTTTTATACCCGATTCGGAGATCTTTTCGCCTACCTGTGCGCGGCCGTCACCTTTTTGGTTTTCGCTTTCGCATGGCGCGGGCCCCGTGAGGGCGTTCGGATGGATGAGTCTTTTTGAATTCGTGAAAAAGGGAGAGGACCATGATGGGAGAGATCAAGAGCAAACTTGAGGACCTGACCCGCCGCCTGGAAACCGTACGAGGCCGTCTTTGACCTGGCCGGGAAGGAACGGGAACTTCAAAAGCTCGACGCGCAAATCGGCCGGGAGAACTTCTGGGACAATCCGAATGCGGCGCAACAGACCCTTCAACGCCGGGCCGCCCTGGCGGCTCCCGTGGAGGAGTGGACCGGTCTGAATCGGCGCGTGAACGACACCGGAGAGCTCCTCGGCCTGGTGGCGGAAGAGGAGGATGCGTCCCGGGAGCTGGCGGAGCTGGACAGAGAGGTCGATGCCCTGGGGGAGGACCTCCGCCGCATCGAGTTCCACTTGATGCTGAGCGGGGAGCACGACGAGCGGAACGCCCTCATCCACATCAACGCGGGCGCCGGGGGGACGGAGTCCCAGGACTGGGCGCAGATGCTGATGCGCATGTACCTGAGGTGGGCCGAGCGCCGGGGCTTCGCCACCGAGACCCTCGACGTTCAGTCGGCGGAGGAAGGCGGCATCAAGAGCGGCACCCTGTCCGTCAACGGGCCGTACGCCTTCGGCTACCTGCGTTCGGAGATCGGCGTCCACCGGCTGGTGCGGATCTCGCCGTTCGACGCCGCCCGGCGGCGGCACACGTCCTTCGCTTCGGTCTTTGTCTTCCCGGAGGTGGACGACGACGTCGCCGTCGAGATCAACGAGGCCGATTTGAAAATCGACACCTACCGGAGCAGCGGCGCCGGCGGCCAGCACGTCAACGTCACCGATTCGGCCGTGCGGATCACCCACCTGCCCTCGGGGATCGTCGTCTCCTGCCAGAACGAGCGCTCCCAGCACAAGAACAAGGCCATGGCCCTGAAGGTTCTCAAGGCCCGTCTCTACGACCTGGAACGCAGAAAAAAAGAAGAGGAGATGGAAGCCATCCACAGCGGCAAGAAACAGATCGCCTTCGGAAGCCAGATCCGCTCTTACGTCCTGCATCCCTACCGACTGGTGAAAGACCACCGGACGAACGTCGAGGTCGGCAATGTGGATCCGGTCCTGGACGGGGACCTGGACGCCTTCATCGAGGCCTATCTGATGGCCTTCCAGGAGGCGGGGTAGGCGCGGGCGCGATGGATTGACCGGCTTCCCGTCCGGGGGGTAGGATGCCCCCGGTTGTTGGAACCTTCTCGTTATCGTTGAATGGCAAAGGGGAGTGCAAAAAATCCGGCCGACGGATGAAATACACCCGCTGAGGGCTCAGCGGCGCCGGAAGCTCGCGAAACTCCGACAGGCGGGACGGAACCCCTATGTCAACCGGTTTCCCACCACGGCGTCTCTGGGCCGGATCGTGGAGGGGTGCGAGGACCTCGACCGCGAGGAGCTCGATGCCCGGGCGGAAACCCACGTCCTGGCCGGGCGCGTGATGGCCAAGCGGCGGCAGGGAAAACTGACCTTCTGCGACCTCCGGGACGGGACGGGAAAGATCCAGGTCGTCGCCGAAAAGAACCACCTCGGCGAGGCGGCGTACGAATTCCTCCAGGAGCTGGACATCGGCGACTTCGTCGGCGTCAAGGGAGAGATCACCAAGACGAAGCGGGGAGAGCTTTCCATCCGGGCGAGCGAAGTGGCGCTTCTTTCCAAGTCCCTTCGGCCCCTGCCCGAGAAGTGGCACGGACTGCAGGACGTGGAGATCCGCCACCGCCAGCGGTACCTGGACCTGATGGTGAACCCGGAGGTGCGCCAGGTCTTCACGCGCCGCGCGCGGACCGTGCAGGCGCTGCGGGACCGGCTCAACGCCCGCGGATTCCTCGAGGTCGAAACGCCCATGATGCAGCCCATCGTCGGGGGGGCGACTGCCCGGCCCTTCGTGACGTATCACAACGCCCTGGACATGACCCTGTATTTGCGCGTGGCGCCCGAGCTCTACCTGAAGCGTCTGGTCGTCGGCGGGATCGACCGGGTCTATGAGATCAACCGCAACTTCCGCAACGAAGGCATCTCCACCGAGCACAACCCCGAGTTCACCATGCTGGAGCTCTACATGGCGTACGCCGACTACCGGGACATGATGGACCTCGTCGAGGCTCTCCTGGTGGAGACGGCCGGGGACGTCCTGGGCGCCCGGCGAATCACTTGGAGGGGGAAGGAGGTGGACCTGTCTCCCCCCTGGCGGAGGATAAAGCTGGCGCAGGCCTTGGAAGAAATTGCGGGGATGACCCCGCAGGATCTGGCCACCGAGTCCGCCGCCCGGGCGTGGGCCGAGTCCAAGGGGATCGACGTCTCCCGGCACCACGGGCTCGGCAAGGTGGTGAACAAGATTTTGGAGACGGCGGTGGAGCCGGCCCTGATCCAGCCGACCTTCCTCACCGACTACCCCCGGGACATCTCCCCGCTGGCCAAGCCCCGCGAGGACGACCCCGACACGGTGGAACGGTTCGAGCTGTTCATCGGCGGCAAAGAGATCGGCAACGCCTACAGCGAGCTGAACGACCCCGACGTCCAGCGGGAGCAGTTTGAGGAACAGGCCCAGCAGCGGGAATTGGGCGATGAGGAAGCCCAGATGATGGACCACGATTATCTCCGGGCCCTGGAGTACGGGATGCCCCCCACGGCCGGGTCCGGCATCGGCATCGACCGCCTGGTGATGCTGTTCACTGATTCACCTTCCATTCGCGACGTCATTCTCTTCCCTCAGCTCCGCCAGGAAAGCCTCCAGGCTGGCCGCGACGGAGAATCCGCCTCGAGTCAGGAGACCGACCCTCCGGAGCAGGCCGGAATCCCCGCTGAGAAGTCGAGAGGGGCGGACGAATCGAGAGGGGGGGAGGCGCCCCTTGGCGTATGAGATTTGGGTCGGCCTGCGCTATCTGCGGGCCAAACGGAAAAACCGCTTCATCTCCGTGGGGACCTGGATCTCCGCCCTGGGGGTGATGCTGGGGGTTGCGACGCTGATCTGCGTCGTCGGCGTCATGACCGGGTTTCAAAAATCCCTTCAGTCGAAGATCCTGGCCGGCCAGGCCCACATCGTGATCCAGAACCTCCAGGGACCGATCCGGGATTACCGGCAGGTGGTCTCCAAGGTGAGCCGGATCGAGGGCGTCGTCTCGGCGGCCCCTTACGTGGTGAACCAGGTCCTTCTCCGCTCCGGGACGAGCGTGGCGGGTGTCGTTCTGCGCGGGGTGGACCCGGCTCAGGAAAGCAAGGTGACCGACTTCTCGCTCCGGATGACCCGGGGGCGGCTCGCCGACCTGGAGCGGACGTTCGCGGGTCCGAACCAGACGCGCCAGCCGGCCATCATCATCGGAACCGAGCTGGCGCGCGCCCTTGGCGCCAAGTACCTGAGCGAGGTGTTGGTGGTCTCCCCCCTGGGCCGGGTGACGCCCGCCGGCCTCATCCCGCGGGCGCGGAGGTTTCGCGTGGCGGGGATCTTTCATTCCGGATACTACCTTTACGACAATGGCCTCGCGCTCACCTCACTTCCCCAGGCGCAAGAATTCTTCGAGGTGGATGACACCGCCTCGGCCATCGAGGTCAAGGTGGCCGACCTCTACAAGGCCCGGGAGGTGGCGGAGGCCATCGGGCGGAAGCTGGGATTTCCCTTCTTGCCCCGCGACTGGATGCAGATGCACGCCAGCCTGTTCTCCGCCTTGCGGATGGAGAAGGCGGTCATGTTCATCATCCTCGTCCTCATCACGCTGGTGGCCACCTTCAGCATCATCGCGACGCTCGTCATGGTTGTGAAGGAGAAGGCGCGCGACATTGCGATCCTGAAATCCATGGGAGCTCGGGACCGCAGCGTGCTGAAGATCTTCATGGTGGACGGAATGACGGTGGGGGGCATCGGGACCGCGCTCGGAATGGCCGGCGGGGTCGCCTTGGCGCTGAAACTTCCGGACATTGCGGACTTTCTTGAAAACCAGTTTGGCCTTGAAATTTTCCAGGGCAGCGTCTATCTTATCGATCGACTCCCCGTAGACGTGCAGAGCGCAGACGTGGCTCTGATTGTGGGGGTCGCATTCGCCCTTTGCTCTTTGGCAACCCTGTATCCCGCCTGGAAAGCATCGCGGGTTGACCCGGCGGAGACCCTGAGGTATGAATGAGGGGCTTCGCGGCGCGGACGAACGCGCCGTCCTGTCGGCGGAGGACCTGTGGAAGGAGTTTCGAAGGGGGGACGAACGGATTGCGGTCCTCCGGGGCGTGGAATTGACTGTCCGGCGCGGAGAGATGGTCGGCGTGATGGGCGCGTCGGGGGTCGGCAAGACCACGCTGCTTCAGGTGCTCGGAACCCTGGACCGACCGAACGCCGGTCGGGTGATGTACGGTGAGCGGAATGTTTTCTCTCTGGATAACGCATCGCTGGCAAAGTTTCGAAATGAAACCATCGGCTTCGTCTTTCAGTTTCATCATCTGCTCGCCGAATTCACGGCCCTGGAAAACACCATGATGCCGGCCCTCATCCAGGGGGTCTCGCGCGCACAGGCCGGCGGGCGGGCCGAGGCGCTGTTGCAAGAGGTCGGGCTGGCGGAGCGGCTGCATCACAAACCGGGCGAACTCTCCGGCGGAGAGCAGCAGCGCGTGGCCGTGGCCCGGGCTCTGATGAACGAGCCGCTGATCGTCCTCGCCGACGAACCGACCGGCAACCTGGACGCGCGGACCGGCGAGGAGATCCACGAGCTCCTTGGGCGCATCAACCGGGCCAAGGGAGCCACCTTTCTGATTGCCACGCACAACCCTCACCTGGCTCGGTGCATGAACCGGGTGGTTCGGATTGCCGATGGGCGAATCGAGGAGTGAAGGAAACACCATGAGCGAGGACCCAAGGCATGTTTAAACGGTTCACCGAACGCGCTCGAAAAGTGATCATCCTCGCCCGAGAGGAAGCCGAACGTTACCACCACGAGTATCTGGGGACCGAGCATATCCTGCTCGGGATCCTCAAAGACGGCGGAGGCATCGCCATCGCCCTTCTCCAGAAGGTGGGCCAAGATGTCAAGAAAATCCGCATGGAGGTGGAGCGGAACCTGCCCAAGAGCCTGAGCAGCTCGGTGGAGGGCGACATCCCCTTCACCCCTAAGGCGAAGAAGGTTCTGGAGTACGCGGTGGAAGAGGCCCGGCTCATGGGCCACAATTACATCGGCACCGAGCACCTGCTGCTTGGGCTGATCCGAGAAAAGGACGGACTGGCCGCCAAGATCCTCTCCAACCTGGGCATCAAGCTCCAGCAGACCCGCGAGCAGACCCTCAACCTGCTGCGGGAACCCACGACCCGACGGCCCAAGGAGAAGAGCAAGACCCCGTCGCTGGATGAGTTCGGACGGGACCTGACGGACCTGGCTTTCGAGGACAAGCTCGATCCCGTCATCGGCCGGGATACAGAGATCGACCGCGTGATCCAGATCCTCAGCCGCCGCACGAAGAACAATCCCGTCCTCATCGGCGAGCCGGGTGTGGGAAAGACGGCCATCGTCGAGGGCCTGGCCCAGCGCATCGTGGCCCACGAGGTTCCCCAGGTATTGTATGACAAACGGGTCGTCTCCCTGGACCTGGGCGCCCTGGTGGCCGGAACGAAGTACCGCGGCCAGTTCGAGGCGCGCCTGAAGGCCATCATGAAGGAGATCACCCAGTCCGAGAACGTCATCATCTTCATCGACGAGCTCCACACGCTGGTGGGCGCGGGCGCGGCCGAGGGTTCCATCGACGCCTCCAACATGCTCAAGCCCTCCCTTTCCCGGGGAGAGCTCCAGTGCATCGGCGCCACCACCCTCGATGAGTACCGCAGGTACATCGAGAAGAACGGCGCGCTGGAGCGCCGCTTCCAGCCCATCATAGTCAATCCGCCCACGGTAGAGGAAACCATCGAGATCCTCCGTGGCCTGAAGCACAAGTACGAACACCACCACCGGGCGCGGTTCACCGATGAGGCCGTCGTTCAGGCGGTGCGCCTCTCCGACCGCTACATCTCCGACCGGTATCTGCCCGACAAGGCCATTGACGTGCTGGACGAAGCCGGATCCCGCGTGCGCCTGGCCAAGGTGACCTATCCCCAGGAGGTCCGCGACCTTCAGCGGAAGGTGGAGGAGATTGTCCGCGAGAAGAGGGCCCACATCGAGGAGCAGAACTTTGAGGAGGCCGTCAAGCTCCGCGATCACGAGGAGGGGATCCGTGAGCGCCTCAACGAGCTGAAGCAGCAGTGGGAGGAATCCCAAACCGACGACGAGACGGTGGTCGGCGACGAGGACATGGCCTTCGTCGTCTCCCGGATGACGGGCGTTCCGCTCTCGAAGATCGAGGAGACCGAAAGCCAGCGCCTGCTGCGCATGGAAGACGAGCTGCACAAGCGCATCGTGGGGCAGGACGAGCCCATCTCGGTGGTGACCAAGGCCATCCGCCGTTCGCGGGCCGGCCTCAAGGCGCCCAATCGCCCCATCGGAAGCTTCCTTCTGCTCGGTCCCACCGGCGTGGGCAAGACGGAGCTTTGCCGCGCTCTGGCCGAGTTCCTGTTCGGGGACGAGCAGGCCCTCATCCGGGTGGACATGTCCGAGTACATGGAGCGCTTCAACGTCTCCCGCCTGACCGGGGCGCCCCCCGGCTACGTGGGCTACGAGGAGGGGGGCCAGCTGACCGAGCGCGTGCGGCGCAGGCCGTATTCGGTCGTTCTGTTGGACGAGATCGAGAAGGCCCACCCCGATGTCTTCCACCTCATGCTCCAGGTGATGGACGAGGGACAGCTCACCGACAGCTTCGGCCGCCACGTGAACTTCCGCAACGTCGTCCTCATGATGACCTCCAACCTCAGCAGCCGGGATATCGAGCGGAGCACCGCGCTGGGGTTCCACAAAGAGGAGGACCCGGGGGACTCCACCTCACGGACCGAAAGGATGCGGGGCGCCATGCGGACCGAGACCCGGCGCACGTTCAATCCGGAGTTCCTCAACCGTCTGGATGCGGAGGTGATCTTCCACCCGCTGACTCAGGGCCACATTTTGCAAATCGTGGACCTCATGGTGGACCGCCTGAACAAGCAGCTCATCGAACGCGGCTTCACCATCGAATTGGATCAGGAAGCAAAAGAAAAGCTTGCCGACCTCGGCTACGACCCGAAGTACGGCGCCCGGGAAGTGAAGCGGATCATTCAAACCCATATTGAGGACCCGTTGTCCGAAGAGGTGCTGAAGGGGCAAATCGCCGAAAGCGGGCACATCCGGGTCCGGGTCGAGAACGATTCGTTCGTCTTCGAAGAGAAGACGCTCGTCACCGACTTGCAAGAAGCCTGAGGGCGCCGCCCATCCTGACTTCTTCTCTTGACCTTGAAGATTAGCTGCAGGAGGGAGGGCTCGTCGCAGCGGCTGGGGGAAGACGGACGACTTCGCCGAGCGTCTGGGCGGGCACAGGCGCGAAGGATTCCTTGTTCTTGAACCCTGGGGCCCACATTCGGCGGAGGACGGTTCGTCCGGGAGGCTGGAGGCTCCGGCTCCGGATCTTCCTCCCGTTCCTGTTTCTCTGGTCCTCCGGCGCACTGGCGCAGGGTCCCGCCCTGCCCATTAAGGTCATCGAGTTCCGCGGCAATCGCCGGGTGGAAGAGGCCACCATCCGGTTCTACGTGACGACCCGCGTCGGGGACTCCTTCTCCGTCTCCAAGCTCCGTCAAGACGTCGAGAAGATCTACGAACTGGGCTTTTTCCGGGATGTCAGGGTGGACGTGGGCCCTTTCGAGGGAGGGCTGCGCGTGGTCTTCATCTTGGAGGAAAAGCCCTCCGTGTCCAACGTCCGCATCGTCGGAAACAAGAAGCTCAAGAGCGAGGACATTCAAGAAAAGGTGACCGTGGCCGTGCAGTCCATCCTCGACCAGGGGACGGTTCGGGAAAGCGTGGAGGCCATCCGCGGCCTGTATCAGGAGAACGGGTACTACTTCATCCGGGTGGATTCCGTGGTGGAGGAGGCTGGCGCCAACCAGGTGAACGTGGAGTTTCGGATCACCGAGGGCGAGAAGGTGAACATCCAGAAGATCACCTTCGAGGGCAACGCGGCCTTTACGGACAAGCAGCTCCGCAAGGTCATACAAACACAGCAGCGCTGGATCCTCTCCTGGATCATGGGCACGGACGTCTACAAGGAGGACCAGATCCGCACCGACCTGGTCCGTATCCAGGTCTGGTACCAGAACCACGGCTACATCCGTGTGGAGGTCAAAGAGCCCCGCATCATCGAGGACCGGAAGAAAAACACCCTGGCCATCGTCATTCCCATCGTCGAAGGCCGACAGTACCGGGTGGGGACCCTGGAGGTGGAGGGCGACGCCGTCTTCACGTCCGAGGAGCTGCGCAAGCGGATCACCCTCAAGCCGGGCGATGTCTACAACCGGTCTCGGCTGAACTCTGAAATCGTCTCCATCACCGAGGCCTACGCCGAAAAGGGCCATGCCTTTGCGGACATCATCCCGCAGCCGTCCATCGACGACGAGAAGCAGTTGGTCAACTTGCGGATCGTCCCTCAGAAAGGACGCCGGGCCTACATCGGACGGGTGTCCATCAAGGGCAACGACTTCACCCGGGACAAAGTCATTCGCCGGGAGGTGGCCCTGCTCGAGGGCGCGCTCTTCGACGGCGGGAAGCTCAAGCTCACGCGGGCCCGACTGAGGAGGCTGGGCTACTTTGAAGAGGTGAAGATCGAGACCAAGCGCGGGGAGAGCCCGGACCAGCTAGACGTGGAAATCGCCGTCAAGGAGAGACCCACGGGCGTCATCAGCGGGGGTATGGGCTTCAGCAGCCGGGCTGGGGTTTTGATCTTCGGTGAGGTCCGCGAGAACAACCTGTTCGGCCGGGGTCAGACGCTGGCGCTGAGGCTGCGGCGCTCGGACCTCGACACCACCGGGGACCTCAGCTTCATCGAACCCCACTTCCTGGACACCAACTTTGCCCTGAGCGCAAGCGTATTCGTTCAAAACGACGAGTTCGCCAACTTTGAAAGAGACCGCGTGGGCGGAAGCCTGGGCTTCGGCCGCGCGCTGGGCGAGAAACTGTTCGGCCGCATCGTTTACCAGTACGAAGAGAACACGGTGTTCTCCGTGGCTTCCACGGCGGGCTTCTTCATCAAGGAACAGGAGGGTAGGTCCGTCACCAGCAGCGTCACCCCCTCCCTCCTGCGGGACAGCCGCAACGACCGTGTCCGGCCGACCAAGGGCGCCTTGACCCAATTCGCCACCCAGGTTGCCAGCAGCACCCTGGGTGGAGGAAACGACTTCTACTCCGTGCGGATGGAACACCGACACTACATGCCTCTCTTAAAAGATCGCGTGATTCTCATGGGCCGGGGGCGGCTGGTGTGGGCCGACGGGTTCGCCGGCGAGGAGCTGCCGGTCTTCGAACG
>JBHIBA010000109.1:0-13162 GCA_046758845.1 Nitrospinota bacterium | reverse complement strand
AGCCAACGCAAGGAGACGGACTACCGCCTCAGCCGGACACGCTCCCAACCCAAACAAGGCCCGGCCACACAGTGCCGGGCCGTCAAAAGTTTTCCGGGGGGTCCCCAGGGGGGCTGGTTTTCAAAAAAGCCCCCCTGGTAAGAATTTTCCTGAAGAGGATCTTCCCATGAAACTGCCGGGGATTCTGCCCGCCGATTGGGAGGCGCGGCAGAAGTGGATGCAGCTTCCCTTCGAGAGAGCGGAGTACGAAGACCGCCTGAGGCGCCTTCAGGCCCTCATGGACCGCAAAGACCTCTCGGCCCTCCTCCTCTTCGCCGCCCCCAAACAGAGCGGCAACCTCCGCTGGATCGCCAACTTCGACAGCTACGTCGGCTACAGCTTCCTCCTCATTGCCCGCGAGGGCGAGCCCGTCCTGGGAACGGACTCTCTTTTCCGCATGGAGCCCATGCAAAGCGGCGCGTGGATGACCTGGGTGCGGGACTACCGCCCCGCGAGACCGGTAGCCGCCGACCCGGACGGGCTGCTGAACCACCTCAAGGACGCCGTCTCGGCCCTCCCTTCCGGGACGCGCATCGGCTTTGTGGGCGAGGACGCCTTCACGTATGAGCTTTCCTCGAAGATCCGGCGGGAGATCATCGCCCCGGACCGGATTGCGGATTCGACTTACGATTACCTGGCCGCAAAGGCAATCAAGAGCCCGGCCGAACTCGCCCTCATCCGAAAGGTCGTTGAGGCGGGGGTCGAGGGCCTGAAAGCTGCGCGCCGGGCGGCGCGTCACGGCGTCACGGAGAGCGAGGTCGCGGCGGAAGCGGTGGCGGCCATGTTCCGGGCGGGGTCGCAGAATCTCTACGGCCCATTTCCCGTTTGTGTCGTTTCGGGTCAGCGGACAGCTCTGAAGAATGTCGCCCCGACGAACCGGATCATCGAAAGAGGGGACCTGGTCTTCCTGGACATCGAGCCGGAGGTGGAGGGGTACGGGACGGACCTCGCCCGTGTAATGAAGGTGGATGAGACGGCCCGGGATGACGAGCTGAACTTCCTCGAGTGCGCCCGCCTCGGCCTCGAAGCGGCGATCGAGGCGACGGCGCCGGGAAAGACCCTGGCAGAGATAGAAGCGGCGGCCTTGGATGTGGCGGTGGGGATGGGATACTCCGCGCGGTACTGCTTGAAGGGCCACGGCCTCGGTACGACGAAGTTCCGGGACGTCCCCCGGCCGGTAGAGAAGGATTACGTCCTCCGCCCCGGCGAGACGGTCAATTACGAGAGCATTCTTTTGGACGAGCGCTTCGGATGCGCCACGCTGGAGGACACGGTTCAGGTCACCGAGACGGCCCGCGAGGTCCTTTCCCGCTGCGAGCGCAAGTGGTGGTGAGACGGCGCAGAGGATTGGCGGGGGGCGCTTTTTGTAAGGCGCCCCCCCGCACCCCCCGCAAAACTTTTGTTTCGCGAAAGAGGGCGGCCCTGCAGGGCCGCCCTCTTTCGCACAAACCTGGCCCAGGAATCAAGCCACCGAGGGGGCACGGACAACCGGCTGAGCCAAACCTTCTTACAACCCCAGGCAGGCCGAGCGAAGGTGCGACTCGCCGAGTCGCGCCTACTCGGCCGTCAAAAGTTTTCCGGGGGGTCCAGGGGGGCTGGCTTTCAAAAAAGTCCCCCTGGGAATTTGTTTGCCGTTCAAAAGCATCCTTCGCCTCATGGTGCGGAAAATCATTCGCGCAGCCGCTTCCATTCTGGCATAATGCGGGTTCTCCGAAATAGCCTCCGGAGGGCCGCCGAGATGAAGATCATTGACCTCACCTTGCCCCTGGACGACAGGCACCGCGATTTCCACCCGCCGCGCCACCCCGACTTCAACCTGGAGGTCTTCGCTCGGCTCAAAACCCATTTCCGCCACAACACAAAGATCTCCATGAGCATTCACACCGGCTCCCACGTGGAGGGGCCGAACCACGCCGTGGAGGGCGGCGCCAGCATCGATCAGATCCCCCTTGACCGCTTCCTGGGCGACGGCGTCAAGCTGGACCTGCGCCACGCGGGAGAGATGAGCGAGTTGAACGCGCAAGCCCTGAAGGACGCCCTCAACGGGAACGACCTGCGGGGGAAGATCGCCGTCCTCAACACGGGCTGGATGGAGGCTGCGCCGGACCGCATGGCCTTCTTCATGAAAGGCCCCGCCCTGACGGATGACGCGGGAAGATGGCTTTTGGACCAGGGGGTCAAGTCCATCGCGGTGGACTTTGAGATCGACCGTCTCACGGAGAAGAGTCCCACGTACGAGGATTTTGCCCTCCACCGGATTCTCCTCGGGGGCGGCATTCCCGTCATCGAATTCGTCTGCAACCTGCACCTGCTTCCCGAGACCGGATTTCAAATCATCGCGCTGCCTCTGCCGATGGCGGGGGCCGACGGGAGTCCCGTGCGCGCCGTTGGCGTCGCGGAGTGATTCGGATGGTGCGTAAACCGGCCCGGAACGAAAAGCGTATCGCCTCAGAGGGACGCTGGATAATCAACCGGTCTGGCGCCGTGGAGGAACAATCAAGCAAGGGGAGAATACGATGCGAAGAGAATCATCGACCTTTCATCACGGTTTGTTCTTCTTTGTGGCCGGGGTCCTCGCCCTGAGCCTCGTCATCGGCCTTCCGGCAAAGCCGGCCCAGGCCCAGAAGAAGCCTTTCATTTTCAGCATCGGCTGGGTCTTCTATGGGCGCGACCTGGGGTGGCTGACCGCCCAGGAAAAGGGGTTTTACAAGGAAGAGGGCCTTCCCAACGTCAAAATCGTGCGCGGCTTCGGCGGCGGGGACACGATGACGAAGGTCGCGGCCGGCTCCTTCACCGTGGGGGGCGCCATCCCGCCCATCTCGCAGATCATCGCCTGGCGGAAAGGCATCAAGTCCAAGATGGTGATGATGAACCACGACATCCCGCCCATGGTCATCTGGACCACCAAGGACCGGGGGATCAACTCGCTCAAGGACCTCATGGGCAAGAGCATCGGGGCGCCCGAGAACGACGCCATCTGGCCCATCGTCAAGCTCTTGTACCGCATCAAGGGCTATGACCTGAAGAGAGTCAAGCACGTCAACGTCACGCCCGCCGGCCGCGATCCGGGGATGCTGGCGGGGGGCTATGCCGCCTCGACCGGCTTTATCACGCAGTACCCCATCCTCTCGCGGATGGCGAAACAGCGCAACAAGGAGATCCACTTCGTTCTCCTCTCCAACGAGGGCCTGAACATCTACGGGGCGGGTGTCAACGTCCTGGACAAGACGCTCAAGGAGCGGGGCGAGGACGTCCGCAAGTTCCTAAAGGCCTCCGTTCGGGGCATCGCCTACGCCCTGGAGCATCCGGATGAGGCTGTCAACTACCTGATGAAGGTCTGTCCCGTTTGCAAAAAGCAGCCCAACCGGGAAGTCTGGGACATCACGGGTGACATGTGGTACACGAAGAGCGGTCGGGCCAAGGGACTTGGCGGGATGACCGACGAAAAGTGGCAAAAGACCATCGACTTCGTGGCGAAGCCGTTGAGGTTGAAGAAGAAGCCTTCTCGCTCAGAGCTCTACACGAACGCCTACCTGCCGGGGGTCAAGTTGCCCAAACGGGGGCGGAGAGACGCGCCCGTCTTCCAGTACAAGGAATAATGGGGGGAGTCCGAAAGTACTCGGGTAAGCCTTGACGAATCGTTCATGCCCGAACGTCCTGCGTCCCAACCTCAAAGGGAGAGGGGGGGTGATCTGCGGTGAGCCTTCGTCCGCCGGGCCGGGGGACGAATCTTCTGGAGGGGGCGATCGACCTCCACGTCCACACGGCCCCTGCGCTCTTCGAACGGCCCTATGACGATGCGGAGACCGCGGCCCTCGCCAAGGAAGCCGGGATGCGGGCCGTTGTGGTGAAAGATCACCACTCGCCCACGGCTCTCCGGGCCTACTACGCCCGCAAGATCGTCCCCGGGGTTGAGGTCTTCGGAGGCGTGGCCCTGAACACCTACGAAGGAGGACTGAACCCCTACATCGTCGAATCGGAGCTGAAGTATGGGGCCAAAATTGTCTGGATGCCCACGGTGACGGCAGAGAACCATCTACGCGTCCTGGGGGCGCCGACCTTCGCGGGGTATGATTCCACCTTCAAGATTCCTGTCGAGGGGATAACCGTTCTTGACGAGAAGGGGCGGCTCCGGGCGGAAGTCGATCCGATCCTGGAGCTCATTCGGGACGAGGGCGCTGTGCTCGCAACGGGGCACCTTTCCCTGGTGGAGACGGAAGCCCTTGTGGACCGGGCGCTCAATGTCGGCGTCAAGAAGATTCTCCTTCAGCACGTCAACTTCATCATCCCCGACCTTGGGCCCGACGTTCAGAGACGGTTCACGGAACGCGGGGTGACGATGGAATACTCGTATCTTCCCATCACCCCCCTCTGGTTCAACCATCCCCCGAAGGTACTCGCGGAGTGGCTACGAGAAGTGGGAACGGAGAACTGCGTCCTCGTGACCGACGTCGGAAACATGTATAACCCGGCGCCGCCCGAGGGGCTTCGCATCTTCATCGAGTCGCTGCTGACGGAGGGCGTCCCGGAAGGGGCCATCCGAACCATGGCCCACGAGAACCCGGCGAGGCTGCTGAATCTCGACTGAGCCGCCTTTCGGGTAAAAGCGGGGGGCTGGGGGCTCGAGCCGAGTGTCGTCCCGAACGTCCGGGCCGTGCTCCTTTCGCCGAGCCGGAGGTAAGAACGTCGTGCGCGGTGCAACAGTAAGGTAGGAGAAACCGATGAAGATCACAGCTATCGAGTCGTTTCCCGTCCACGTCCCCATGCGAATCCCTTACATTACGGCCCTGACGCACCGGGATACGTCCGATTCGGTGGTGGTCGTGGTCCACACGGACGAAGGGATCGACGGGGTCGGCCAGGCCACGACCAGCGCGCCTCGCTACTCGCCCTTCGAGCAGACGCTGGAGGGGATCCTGCTCACGATCCGGGAGCAGATCACGCCCGCCGTCGTGGGCCTCGATCCCTTCGAAGTCGGCGTCATCCATGAGCGAATGGACCGGGTATCGCGGGGACACCTCTACGCGCAGGCCGCCATCGACGTTGCCTGCTACGACATCATGGGAAAGGCCGCGGGACGGAGCGTCTCCGCCATGCTCGGGGGTCCCCGGCGCGAAACGATTCCCCTGGTCGCCCCGCACCTCGGCTACCTCGAGGTGCAGCGGCTCGCGGAGCTGGCGCTTGACTACCGAGAGCAGGGATTTGAGGCGTTGAACTTCCGCGTGGGCAAAGACCTGAAAGAGGACATCGAGATTCTGAAGGCGGTCAGGCGCGCGGTTGGCGACACCATGACGATTGACGTGGATTTCAGCCAGTCGCTCTCCCTTCACCACAATCGCCCCGACACGGCCATCTCCTACATCCGGCGTCTTGAGGAGTTCGATCTC
Source organism: Nitrospinota bacterium (assembly GCA_046758845.1). GTDB lineage: Bacteria > UBA8248 > UBA8248 > JACPRG01 > JBHIBA01. The sequence continues at coordinate 7,736 of JBHIBA010000109.1, read as the reverse complement.
CAGGCGGTCGAGCAGCCCCTCTCTCAGCATGAGTTCGAGGGCATGGCGAAGATCGCCCAGGCCATTGACACGCCCCTGGTGGCCGACGAGGGGGTGTGCACCCCGGCGGACGCCCTTCGCGTGGTCCGCATGGGCGCGGCGGACATCGTCAAGATCAAGATGATGAAGGTCGGCGGCTTGTATCCCGCCCTGCAGATCGCCGCCATTTGCCAGACGGCGGGCGTGCCGCTGACGGTCGGCCACGGGCTCGCCGCCAGCATCCAGGGCGCCGCCGAGGCGCATTTCGCTTTCGCCCTCTCTCACCTCAAGCTTCCGGGCGAGATGAACGGCTTTTACCGCGTCGGCGAGGACGTGGCGGAGGGTTTGACGCTGCGCGATGGAGAGCTTCTTTTGCCTACCGGACCGGGGCTTGGGGTGGAGCTTCGCGAGGAAGTACTTCGGGCGTGACAGCCGGGGGAATGCCTGGGGGGCTTTTCCCGGCGGTCACTGGAATATCCAAACGTCCCGCGGATGCCGTCCCGGAGTTCGTTCCCGCGTCACGGGGGAAGCCTGGTTGAGCCCCTTTCTCACCTCGGCGGCCGGAGCGGTGATTCGGGCAATCGCCTTTTCTCTTCGGGTATTTGCTTTGGATAGGAGTTGCCCTGCTCCTGCCACTCTTGGATTTCCGGAAGCGTCGGAGCCGGCAGGGGGTCTTCGGTTGACGAGTGAACGACGGAAGCCTCATCGAATAGCTCTTCCGGCGGCACTTCGGGGAAGAATTCCACGAACGCGTCGATGCCCGGGTCAAAGACGGGGCATGTGTCGCTGCGCCAGCCTATGCGAAACCTGGCGACATTCTCTTTCGTCTGGCGTTCCGTGCCCTTCTCCAACAGCCTGGCCGTCACGTTCACAACCTTCGTTTCAGTCTGGACGGTTACATGAGGGTGCGCCATGATGTTCAGCACCCAGTCGCGTTTTGTTTTCGGGAAGGGAGACGTACCGATAAGCCGGCCGTCCCAATAATACACGCGTATTTGCACAGCGTGGGGCTTCTGCCATTTTCTGCCCAGCGTCGTGATATAGGGCTGAATCTCAGTTCCGTTCGCAGGTTTGATCATGGCTATGCCCCTCGATCAGAGCCGAACTGTTGCGCTATGCGAGGTTTGTCAACCCCCCGTGTCGAATCCGTCCGCTCGGAGACCGGCCGGGGCCACCCGTCGGGCTCATCCCCCGTGGGATGTCCTTTTCAGAAAAGACGGCAACGGGCGGGTACAGGAGTCACCGACTCTCGCCCCGCCCCTTCTATGGAAACCCGTTGGGTCTCAACGCTGGGCCGGCCCGAAAGAAAGATCCGGGTGGGAAATCCGGGCAATTCCGCTGGACTTTTGGCAGTTCCACTCGCCCCGGACGCGCTGCCTTGAGGACATTCTTTATGAAGTCCTCAATAAAACCCGCAACACACTTCAGATACGCACGATCAGGCTCATCGCGCGCCAGTCGGCTCCCCTGGGCATTGGACCGGAGAGCGACCATAACAAGGGGTCCCGAGGGTGTCAATCTTCCGGACCACGACTTCTGGGGAATCTGGAGGAGAACGGGGATCAAAGGAACGAATTCTGGTAGTGGGTCAGTTTGCTCAATGACCCCTGCTTTCCTGCGTTTTAGCCGCGATTCGGTAGGCCGGGGGGTTTACTGACCGGGCTTCCGGCCCGGTGGGCCCGGCGGCGGGCAAGGGGTCACCGACCCAAATGCCCGCCCCACCAGCGAAAATCGCGGCCGGGCGTGGCCCGATCTCCGCTCGGACCGAAGGTCCTCGCTCAGATCGGCGCTACACCAAATGATGACAGAGCCGTGGGCAAAGCCGCGTACCGGGCTTAATCCGTTCCAAACTGACCCACTACCCGAATTCTTGTTGACGAAACCGGCCATGCAGGACATTCTATCGGTGTTAGCGCTAAGTGAAAAAACCATCTCATGAAGTTTGTGTGCAGCCGGGGGCGCTTTTGTCTCAGTTCGCAGCGGGTCTTCAGATTCCCTAACGAGGTCTGGGGGGGTCTTTTGAGGATTGGGCGTCCCGGAAACCGTGGGCGAGCAAAAAGGAGGGGCATGTGATGGCGTTGAAAAAATCCCTTGGAGTGGTTTTCGTTGCGCTCTTCGTCCTTGCGGGGCTGGCCGCCCCCGTCCCAGTTCAGGGTGCGAAGGGGCTCAAGATCAAGATGGCGGGCTTTCCGGGAGGGGGAACCGGGTTTCTCATCACCGTGGGGCTCAAAGAGGGGATTTTCAAAAAGCACGGAATCCAGAACCTGCGGGCGGTGTTCCCCGAGCGGGACCTGGAGGCCTTCGCCTATGGGGCCATCCAAGCGGCCTTCCTGAACGCCGGCGAGGTGGCCAGCCTCCGCATCCGTGGCTGGGAGGCGGCCCAGATCGGTCCGGGGCTGGTGGGCTACAGCCACGTCTGGTCATTGAAAGGCAAGCCCTACAAGTCGGTGATGGACCTCAAGGGCAAGAAGTTCGCCCACTTCGGGTGGGACTCGGGGGGGACGACCGAGTTCCTCGTCCTGACCAAGGCCCTGCTCAACTTCGACGCGCGCCACGACCTGAAACACGTCATCGTTCCACCGCCGGCGGTCAAGAAGGTCCTGGACCGTGGGGACGTAGAGGCCGCCCTGGTCCCCCTGGGCCCCGCCATCGCTATGGAGCTAGAGCCGGACAAGTACCAGAAGGTCTGGGGGCCGCACACCGCTCTATGGGAGAAGAAGACGGGAAGTCCCATTTTCACCGCGGCGCTGGCCGTCAACGAGGAGATCCTGGAGCGGCCCGAGGTCGCCAAATCCCTTTCGATGGCGGTCCAGGAGATCACCCGCTTCGTCTTGGCCAAGCCCTACGACGCCATGAAGAAATACCGCTGGTATTTCGGCTATAACGAGGCCAAGGCCAATCAGTTCGCCAAGGCCATGAAGGAAGGGAGGATCTTCAGCGCCGAGTGGAACGACAAGGTGGTCGACGGCCAGTGGGAGTTTATCAAGACGGCAGCGTCGATGAGGGTTTACCTGAAGAAGCTGCCCCCGGGAGGCCGGGCGGGCCTGTTCCGGGTATACAAGTGACGTTGTAAGGGGCGGGGAGCGGGAAGGCCCGTCCCCCGCCCCTTTCGTGGTCAGCAGGGGCAGCGCAAGGGAGACGACCCCTTGGCCGAAGAGCGGGAAACGATGGTGTATGCGGGGGGGCGAGTCGTTCGGTCGCAGGCGTGGCGTTCGTTTTTCAGACTGCGAAGGACGACCAAGGTCACCTCCTTCTTCGCTCTGGTGTTCATTTGGTGGCTCATTTCCCTCATGTACGGCGAGGAGGTTTTCCCCAACCCCTTTTTGGTCTCCCAGGTGATCGTGGAGGACCTCTTTGCGGGAAGCGGCCCCGGCGGGCACACCTCCGGCTACCACATCGGGGTGAGTCTGATCCGCATCCTGGCGGCCTTCACCGTCGCCATGGTCGCGGGCTTCGGCCTGGGCGTTCTCATGGGGGTCAGCCGGTATTTCGAGAACTTTCTGGACAACTGGGTCATGGTGGGCCTCACCATCCCCGGTCTTTGCTGGGCCCTCATCGCCCTGATGTGGTTCGGAATTCGGGACGAGAGCGCCATCTTCGCCATCGTCATGGTGACCCTCCCCTTTGTGGTGGTGAACGTCTGGGAGGGGACCAAGGCGGTGGACAGGCAGCTGCTCGACATGGCCAGGGCCTTTCGGGCCAATCGAAAGCTCACCATCCGAAAAGTCCTCTTCCCCCAGCTCATCCCCTACGTCTTTGCCGCCATCCGCTACACCTTCTCCGTGGGCTGGAAGATCGCCGTCGTGAGCGAGGTCTTCGGCCTGTCGAGCGGCGTCGGCTTCATGCTGAACTACTGGTTCGGGATGTTTCGCATGGACAAGGTCCTGGCCTATACCGCTGTCTTCACTCTCATCATGATCTTCGTCGAGAGCTACATCATTAAGCCCGCCCAGGCAAAGGCCCTTCGGTGGAGGGCGGAGATCACCCTGTGAGAGGGGGGCCGCTCCCTCTTCGCAGCATCGAGGATAGGATCCTTTGGGGGCAAGACTCCCGGGAGGAACTGTCCCTTGCGGACCAAGATCACCATCCGAGATCTCACCAAAGAGTTCCCTAACCCGGACGGTTCGCAGCTGAAGGTCTTCGAACCCTTAAGCCTGGAAGTGACCGAGAACAGCTTTGTCAGCCTTCTGGGCCCCTCGGGTTGCGGCAAATCGACGGTCCTCAACATCGTCGCCGGCCTCGAAAGCCCAACCTTGGGGGAGGTGTTCATCGATGGGACTCGACTCGGCGGCAGCGGCGACCAGAGCGCCCGGATCGGATACGTCTTTCAGACCCCCCGGCTCCTGAACTGGCTCACCGTCCGGGGAAACATCGAATTCGCCCTGGAGGCCCAGGGGGTTCCCCGGGGGGAGTGGCGGGGGTTGACCGAACACTATGTCGAGCTGGTGGGGCTTCGGGGAATGGAGAATCACTTTCCTCTACAGCTCTCCGGGGGGATGCAGCAGCGGGTGGGGATCGCCCGCGCCCTGGCCATCTCGCCGGACATCGTCCTGATGGACGAGCCCTTCAGCCACCTGGACGAGATTACGGCGAAGCGCCTGCGGACGGAACTCGTCCGTATCTGGCGGGCCCAGCCCCGGACCATCCTGTTCGTCACCCACGACCTCCTGGAGGCCGTGTTCCTCTCCGACAAGCTCTATATGATGACCTCGAAGCCGTCCCGGGTCTTTCACACACAGGACATCCGGCTCCCCCGGACCCGCCAATATGAGGACCGAGACCTGATTGACCTGACGGGAGAGCTGCTCAAGCGCTTCTACGCCGAGGCCGGGGTTTAAAGCCTCACCCCTTTTGCACCCTTTATGCAGGAACGAGGATCGATCTGAGCGGGTTCACGCTTACCGCAGCATTCTCAGAGTGAAAGGTCTTTTGGATCAGACCGCCAGGATGAATCCGCTCAGGTAAGGGCCGAAAGGGGTCCCAGGAGCGGTCAACCGATGAGGGTTTGAGGGTGATCATCGATACGCACGCCCATCTCTATCCGGAGCGCTACCTGGACCTCATCGAGGCCCAGGGGGAAAAGTACCCCGTTCAAATTGGCCGCAACCAAGAGGGGCTCCGGGTTCTGCTGTTCGACAACCGCGAGTTCTTCACCTTCTTTCCCAATTTCTACGACGTGGACGTCCGCCTGGCCGAGATGGAGGCGGCGGGAGTCCACTTCCAGGTCCTTTCCATCGCGCCGCCCATGGTCTTCTGGGCGGACCCGGAACTGGGGCGCGAGCTCTGCCGGGTCTATAACGACGAGCTGGCGGCCGTTGTGCGTGCGCATCCAGACAAGTTCGCGGCTCTGGCGGCGATTCCCCTGCAGGATCCCCCCTCGGCCGTGCGGGAGCTTGAGCGCGCGGTGAAGGAGCTGGGGATGCGGGGCTGCCTGATCGGTTCCAACATACGGGGCCGCGACCTGGACGCGGAGGAGTTCGAGGATTTCTTCGCGGCTTTGAGTGAGTTGGGCGTCCCCGCTTACGTGCATCCCATCCTGCCCGCCGGGAGGGAGAGGATGCGGGACTACCGCCTGGACGTCCTCCTGGGCTTCCCTGTGGACACGACCATCGCAGCGGCTCGCCTCGTCTTCAGCGGCATTTTGGAGCGATATCCGAACCTCAGGCTCGTTCTGTCCCACCTTGGGGGGGCGCTTCCATTTCTGTGGGGACGTCTCGCCGGCGGGGCCAAGTCCTTCGAGGGCGTCGAAAGGCGGATCTCGGGGGGCGCGGCCGATTACTTTCGGATGTTCTACCTGGACAGCATCGGCTTCGCCCCGGACATCCTGGCCTTCGGCGCGCGCTTCGCCGGCGTGGAGAAGGTCGTCTTCGGGACGGACAATCCCTTCTTCGGCGAGCAGAACCTGCGCGACTGCCTGGCCGTGGTGAAGGACTGCCCGGACCTGAGCGATGAAGACAAAGAAGCCATCCTGACCGAAACGCCTAAAAAGCTATTTGACCTTGATGCCGTGTGAGGCGTGTCGGCTTTCGAAAGTCCGGAGAATAGGCTTGGCCGGGGCGAAATCCCAACGTCCGATTGACCCATGACGCCCGCCTCCGCGCTCCTGGTGGCCGTTGGGGCCGCGCTCTTCTTCGCCTTGGCCGAAATTTCCCTCCGAAACGCCCTCCGGTTCACGACCCCCGCCACGGCCTCCATCCTGGCGGTGGCGGTCCAGTGGCTGACCTTCACGCTCGCGACCGCAGCGGCGGGGAAATTCTCCGAACTGAATCCCTCGGGAGTGCGCTGGTTCATGTTGTCGGGTGCGGTGAACCCCGTCCTGTTCCTGACGTTCTTCCTGATCGGGGTTCAGCGGATCGGGATTGCCCGTTCTTCCCCCATCAAGGGCTCAGGGCCGATCTTTGCCGTGATCTTCGCCGCCGGTTTCTTGGGGGAGCGGCTCCTGCCGCTTCAGTACCTGGGAATCGCTTTCGTGGTGGGCGGGATCCTTATTATCTCGACGGAGGGATTGGGGGGGATTCGGCCGGGCGCAAAGGTCTCTTCTTCCATCCAGCGCAGTCCAACCGGGGGAGACCCGGTGAAACCTTCGACCAGGATGCTTGATTTCCTCTTTCCCCTCCTGGCGGCAGTCGCCGGCGGGACCGCCTCCGTCCTCTTCAAGGTCAGCCTGGGGAAGATGCCTTCTCCCCTCCTGGGCGCCTGGATCGGGGCCTCGGAGGGTCTCCTGCTCCTTCCCCTCCTGGCCTTCCTGTTCCCCAAGGAACAGCGGTTCCGCGTCCGCCTGCCCGCGCTCCCCTGGCTCGTACTGGCCGGACTGACCGCGAGCGTTGCCTTCTACGGCTTCATTCTCGCCATCAAACTTGGGCAGGTCTCCATCGTCTTCACCCTGGCTCAGACCTCTCCCCTCTATGTCCTCCTCCTGTCGGCCCTGTTCTTGCGGCAACTTGAGCGGGTGACGCAGAGGGTCGTTGTGGGGGCCCTATTGACGGTTGGGGGCGGGGTCCTGGTGAGCCTGGTCTGAGGTCCTGACGACAGGTTCGGCGCAGGACTGAGTGATGCGCGGGGGCGGGCGGGAAATTCCCTGCGCGCGATGGCCCAACACCTGTCTCGGGGCCGGCGTCCGGCGAACCCGGCTACTCCTTCCGAAAGCTGAACGCCGCTCCGGATTTGGTCAAGATGCGATCGTAGTCGCCCCCATAAATTCGTCCATAGTCCTCTTGCCAGGTGTCCAGGCCCTTCTCCCAGTAGCGGTAATTGAAAGAGAACGGACTCGGCTCGGTGAGTTTCCGGTAAAGCTCCGGATACCGTTCGAAAAGCTGGCCGGGACGGCAACCCAGGGGTTTCTGGTCGGGGTCGGCGACCCTGGAGAGGTTCTCCTCGTCATAGTTCCGGGTTCGGAGATAGCGGAGGCGGTCCAGGTCCAGGTCGGCGACAAGGACTCCCGGCTTTTCCGAAGACCCGACCATCTCCTCCGGACCCGCCGCTATGGCTCCGGCAATCATCTGCTCCGGGTACTCGACGCTCTGTCCCCTGTAGAGGTTCTGCGTGACCAACACATACATGATGTTCTCCGCCGCGCGGGCCCGGGCGATGGACCGCCAGGTATCCCTCACGGCATCCGGATTGAAGGCGTTCGTATTGTGGAGTCCATGCACCGGAGAGACGATAATCTCCGCCCCTTCGAGCATCAGGAGGCGGACGAGCTCCGGAACAAAAAGTTC
>JBHIBA010000108.1:0-13223 GCA_046758845.1 Nitrospinota bacterium | reverse complement strand
AGGTCCCCGTTGACACGTCGCGCTTTCAGAGATGACATGTCAACGATTACGCGCTCCTGTTAGTAAATCACCCCAGACGCTTTAAGTTTTTCCCGCAGAGGCTCAATGTTCGGGCTGTGGTCGAATAACGCGCGTTCGCCCCGCTCGGTGCGCATGCCCCTTTGTACGCACACTCTGGCTGACAGAAACTACCGGACTGGGCCGCTCTGGGTTAGGTGGAGCATCGCGAACTGGCCGTACCTGTCAGTGAAATCGAGCTCGATTGCGCCTTTGGCCTTGGTCGAGCCGCTGCCGAACTCGGCCTCGGTATACTCGAACCCATCGGGCAGAGTGACGCGGACGCGGTGCTCCTTGCCGGTAACGGGGTTGCGGATGGGCTCCCCAACCGATTCAATGATTCCGGGCACGACCAAACGCGCTGTGCGCTTGTCCACATCGACGGTGAACTCGATGGGCTCAAAGAGTGGCTCGTGGATGGCGGTCATCGTCGCGCTGAAAACCTGAAAATGGGTGGCGCCCAGCTCGGTTTCTTCTCCGTGGAGGATCTTCACCAGCGCTTCGCGCTGTTTGTCGTCGGCGCGCGCGTCGATGATCGTCTGGAAGGCGCCGTTCCCCTCGTGGATCGCGCCGGGCCAACTGCACGTAAACACGCAGCAAAGGCCGTCGAGGCGGACGTCGCCGAAATGCCCCTCGTCGATTCTCATGGCCCCCAGGCCCCGGCAAGATCCGTCGGTGGGCGGGGCGTTGAATTGACACGGACACCCCCAGTTGCAGTTGCAGTTCGCGTACTCTGGGCCCCTCAAGCTCCACGAAATGTTTGCCATTTTTCCCCCTCTTCGCTTGAAGTGATCGTGCAGCCAAACCCGGCCCCAGCGGTCCGGATATAATTTCGCCCGGTTCTTTCCGAACGCCTCAGACCGTCCTGGCCTCCTTGAGCGCAGGGAAATTCGGGCCGTGGTCGAAGAACGCGGGCTCGCCCCGCTCGGCGCGCATGCGCTCGCGTAGGGCAGTCGTGGCCTTTTCATCTACTACGAAGTTTTCCTCGTCGGAGAAAACCACTCCATAGTCCCGCCTTGCGCCCTCCGGGCTCACCTTTCCCCAAAGCACGTCCGTTCGGACGAGGTCCGTCTCCCGCTCGAGTGGGTCCCCCCATCCGCCGCCGCCCGTAGTGACGATACGGATGAGGTCGCCTTCCTTGACCGGAACCCGGTTGCTCAGGGCGGGGACTTGGCGTTCTCTTGGAGTCCCCGGATTGATGACGATGCGGTACAGGCCCCCTGCGCGCCCGCCGTTCACCCCCCAAGGGGCGATGACCGAGCGGTCGGCGTTGCTCAGGGCCTCGCAGTCGCAAAGCGCCCGGAACTCCTTGAAGTAGCCCAGGCCGCCGCGCCGCTTTCCAGGCCCGCCCGAGTCCGTGGCGAGCCCAAGGCGCTCGACCCGGACGGGGAAGCGGCTCTCGCTGAACTCGGCAGGCAGGTTGCGGCTGTTCGGCACCACGTGGATGACGTCCACGCCGTCGCCCCAAGGGCGGCCGCCCGAGCCGCCGCCCAGGATCTCGCGGAAGAGGAAGAACTTGCCCGCCTCGCCGCGGCCGTGAAGACCCCAGTAGCGGATGGTTTCCTGGTCGGCGGGCATCTTGCCGCGCGTGGCCAGGCCCAGGACGCCGCAGAAAAGGCTCAGAAGTCTCAGGATGGTGAACGTGCGCATGTTCGTGGGCGCAGGGAACACGGGAGTGATGAGGCTGCCCGGCTCGGGGAAGATCACGTCGATCAGCCGGCAGATCCCCTCGTTGATGTCGATCTCGAACATGCGCTCGTAGCTGCCCGCCAGGTTTCTCAGGATCGGTCCGACCCATTTTTTCAGAAAGGCCCCGCCGGCGTAGTTGCCCGGCCAGTTGATCGGCCCCTGGGCCTGAGGGGAGGTCCCCCGGAAGTCCAGGGTGAGGCGCCCGTTCGCCTTGGTCATCTTGAGCCGGAGAGCGTGGATCCGGTTCGGCTCCACGCCGTCGCTCTCGATGTAGTCCTCCCACTCGTACGTGCCGTCTTCGATCTTCGACAGCAATTCCTCTTGGATGGCCCGCTCGCACTTGTCCAGGAGGGAGTCAAAACAGCGGAGGACGGTCTCCCGCCCGAACCGGTCGAACAGCTCGAGCAGGCGCGCGCCGCCCGCCCGGCACGCGGCGACCTCGGCGTCGATGTCCGCCTGGAGGTGTTCGCCGAGGCGGCTGTTGCGGAAGATGATCCGGTACGCGCCTTCGTTGAGAACGCCGCGCTCATAGAGCTTGATGGGGGGCACGAGGATGCCCTCCTGGAAGACCTCCGTGGCGTTCGTCGGCAGGCTGCCCGGCACCATGCCCCCGATGTCGTCGTGATGGCCGAACACCAGGGCGAAGGCGGCGAGTCTCCCCTGGTGGAAAATCGGCACGCAGGAGCAAAGGTCCGGAAGGTGGCCGATGCCGCCTTCCGAAAGATACACGTCGTTCCACAGGAAAACGTCCCCTTCGTGGATTTCCTCCGGGGGCCAATTCTTGAGCACAGGGGTGACGACGGCCGAATAGGAGCGGCCCGTGAGCTTGTCCCCCTGTGGGCCGAACAGGCCGACGCGATAGTCGTGCATGTCGCGGATCAGAGGGGAGCGGGCCGTGCGCTCAACAAGGTCTTCCATCTCCCGTTCGGCGGCATAAAGCGCGCCCTCGACGATCTCCTGGACAACCGGGCTGACCGGCGGGCTGACCGCACCCGTCCCCGCGGAAGAGGCCGCCTTCTCCTCCCGCGCCGGCAGAAGGATCCTGACGTTGCCCCGCGCGTCCAATTCGCAACGGCCATCGGGGGGAACCACCGTGGTGGAGCCGAAATCCTCGATGATGGCGGGGCCTTCCAATTGGTCCCCCGTGCCGAGCCGGTCCCGGCCGTAGACCGGGGTCGGCACGTAGCCCGTCGCGGGGAAATAAACGGGACGCCCTTCCTTTCGCGCCGCCTCGGCCCCTCGGCCCGCAGGGATCTCCCGCCTCGGCGGGCGTGGAAATTTCCCCACGGCGGTGAGCCGCAAATTGACGACCTCGACCGGCGTGCGGTCCTGGTAGTTGAAGCCGAACTGCGCCCGGTAAGCGTCGTGGAAGCGGCCGGCCCCCCCTTCGACAGACTCGGCAAACGCCGCCCCGTCCGGGAATTCTACGGTCATCTCCTGGCCCTCGCCGTAGTACCGCATATCCGCAGAACGGTGGAAGGTCCGGGCTTCCTTGGGCAACCCTTCGGCGTCCAGGTCGGCGTCGGCCCGGCGCTCCATGTCCCGGAAGCGGCCCTCGAGCTCCTCGGGGGGAATCTCATCCAGGCGGGCGATACAGGTGCGCACGTAATCGTTGCGCAGGTCCATCTCGACGAGGCCCTTTGCGCTGCCGCAGCCCGGCTGGGGCGGCACGATCACCTCGCGCACCCCGAGGACTTCGGCGATATCCGCCGCCATCAAAGGGCCGGCGCCGCCGAAGGCGACGAGGGCGTATTCCCGGGGGTCCTTTCCGCGGTTGACGGTCATCTGACGGATGGCGAGGGCCTGATTCCAGGCCGCCACCTCCAGAACCCCCCGCGCCGCTTCTTCGGGCCGCAGACCCTGGGCGGCCGCGATTCGACCGATCCCCTCCTCCGCCCGGCGCCGGTCGAGGGCCAACGCCCCCCCCACCAGCCGTTCGGGCAGCCGGCCCAGGACGAGCTCGGCGTCCGTCACGGTGGGCTCCTCGCCGCCCTTGCCGTAGCACATGGGGCCGGGCTCGGCCCCTGCGCTTCGGGGCCCTACGCGCAAACGGCCGTCCGGGCTGATCCAGGCGATGGACCCCCCGCCGGTCCCCACGGTGACGATGTCGATCATGGGGATCTTGACGGCGTAATGACCGAGCGCGCCGCTCGTGGTGTAAAGCGGCTGTCCTTCTTCGACGACGGAGACGTCCGTCGAGGTCCCCCCCGCGTCGAACGTGATGCTCTTGCCCACGTCGGCGGCGGAGGCGAGCGCCGCGCCGGCGAGGACGCCCGCCGCCGGTCCTGAGAGGGCGGTGGCCAGGGGTCGGTCCACGGTCGCCCGAGCGCTCATCACGCCCCCGTTGGACTTCATCACGAGGAAGGGGGTGCGGCCGGTCGTCAGTCCGCTCACCCGGCCCGCCGCCCGGTCGATGTAGTTCTTGATGACCGGCTTGCAAGCGGCATCCATGAGCGTCGTCAAGGCGCGCTCATATTCTTGATACTCGGGCAGAACTTCACTGGAAAGAGAGAGGAAGCACTCGGGGAACTCTTCGGCGAAGATTTCCCGGATGCGGAGCTCGTGGGCGGGGTTCGCGTACGAGTGCAGGAGGCAGACCCCGACGGTCTGGACGCTCATCCCCCGGAACCGGCGGGCCGCCCCGCGGACGGAGTCCTGATCCAGCGGCGCCAGCTCGCGGCCCCGAAAGTCCATTCGGCCTCCCGCCTCGAGAACGCGCTCGACCGGCGCCAGGCGGGGCGGCTTCACCCAGAAAAACGAATTCCCGTACCCTTCCGGGACACTCTGGCGCGCGATCTCCAGAAGGAAGCGGAAGCCCTTGCTGACGACGAGCCCCATGTTGTGGTCTTCCCGCTCCAGCAGGGCGTTGGTCGCCACTGTCGTTCCATGGACGACGCCCGAGACGCGGGGGGCGGCGGCAGCTGCGTCCGCGAGGATTGTCTCGATGGCGGAGAGCAGGGCCCAGGAGGGATCGGAAGGCGTGGACGGGACCTTCGAGGAGAAGATCTTTCCATCGGAAAGGCGGACTGCGACAACATCGGTGAACGTGCCCCCTGTGTCCACACCGATCCGATATTGCTCTTCGCGCGCCATCATCTTCCCCGACCTTTCCTGAAAGGGAACGAGTTCCCCCGCCGCGAAGGCCGGCAGGCCAAGGGCCTATTCCGTCTTCCGTTTACCGGGCTTGAAATCCCGGAAGCCCGGCCTGTCCGCCCAGGGAACCCTCATCGCTTAATATACGAATCTTTTCAGGCGGCCGGAAACGGCGGCGGGCGCGGGTTGGCCTTCCCTCGCGGGATTCTGGCTTCCGGGTTTCCGCACAGCACGCGCCTTGTCCCGGATCGGGGCCCCCTACGTCGCGGGCGGCGCGATCAGCTCAACGATGTTGCCGTCGGGGTCGTCGATGTAGACCTGCTTCAGGCCGATCCGTCCTTCCACGTAAGAGATGCCCCCCTCTTCCAGCCTGGCCTTGACGGGTTCGATGTCATCGACGGCGAAGGCGATGTGGTTGGCCCGGGCCGGGCCGTGGTGGTCCTTGCCCGAGCGGCACTCGGGAGACTCGTTGTGGATCACGTGGAGGTGGACGTTCCCCGCATTGAACCAGAAAAAAGGGAATCCCACTCTCTTCGCCAAGTCCGGTGGGGTGATGTCCTGAAAGCCCAGAACCTGCCCGTAGAAACGCCGCGATCTTTCCGGATCGGTCATCGTCACCGTTGCATGATGAAACCGGCAATTCGAGAGCATCGGCCCTCCCCTCCCTTCATCTTCTCATCTTCCATTTTCACCGAAGGAGGATAACATGTTCGTGAAGTCCGTGCCGAATCCCACAGATCGCCCCGCTGCATATTGACTGAATCCACCCCCAAGATTGTAAAATGAATTGTCGAAGGGGAAGTCATGAGACCCGGCGGCATAAGAGAGAAGGGGTAGACGACGAGATTCGGATCCTCTCCATCGGCCGGGCGACCAGGACCGGTGAGTCTTCGCTGGAACGCCCTGCTCGGCTGGAAGCTCCCCTAAGGAGACACATGAAACTTTTCGTCAAGGTGACTGGGACGCTCATTTTCCTCGCGGGGGGGCTTTTCTGGGCGGACCCCGGATGGTCCGGGTGCATCACCCCGGTGGACGGACCCGAGTGTCAACCCCTCATCGGCGTGAAGGTCGTTGGCCTGTTGACCGAGGTTCAGGAAGATGCCGCCGTCGCCAAAATTGCAAAAGGCGCGTTGAGCGACACGGCCTTCAATACGATTCGAAAGCTGCTCCCTCAAATCCGGATTGATGATGACCCCACTCGGGCGCCTCAGATCTACATCCTCGTCGCAGCCCTGCATCAGAAAAACAGCGAGTCCGCCCTCCACCTGAAGGTGGAAGTGCGGGACGTCGGCACTCAGGATGGCCGCTTGATCTGGAGGCCCATCTGGCACACGAGCTACGTGATCCCTGCGCCGGCCCGAAATCCGGTTTCCGATCTGGACGACCCCCTGAAAGAAAGTCTTGCGCATCTGGCGGCGGACTGGCGCAGGGCCAATCAGGCCGGGAATCGGTGAGCTTCCTCAGCCCCGCCGACCCTGACGGCGGAATCAGTGATTGGTCCATGATCCGCAAGCGCTGGAAGGCGGACGTCTGAGCCGACCACTTACACGTCAGACGGACTCAGCCCTTTTTCCGCATCCTCCGCTGCCGGCAGGTACGAATAGAGGACCACTCCGACTCCCAGTATTGTATCCGTAGCTCAAGGGTACCAGGAGGATTAGGGCCATGGCCGAGACGTTTCGGATTGTGGACTACTACTACCTGATGTGCCCCGACAAACCGGGTGAAGGGGCGAGACTCCTCTCCGAATTCCGGGATGCGGGCATCAATTTCCTCGCCGTTCACGCCTTCCCCAAGAGCGGGCGCGTCCAAGTCGACATGGTGCCGGAGGACACGGCGGCGTTCCTGAAGGCAGCCCGGAAGGCGAAGTTGAAGCTGAGCCAGAAGAAAAAGGCCTTCCTTGCGGCGGGCGAAGATCGGGTCGGCGTTATGGCGAGCATTTTAGGGAGGCTCGCCGAGGCCGGGATCAACCTTACGGCAGTCACTACTTTATGCGCAGGCAAGGGCCGGTTCGGCGCTCTTTTCTGGGTGAAGCCGCGCGACCTCCGGAGGACCTCGAAGGCCCTGGGCATTGGGGTGGAGACACGTAGTGGCCAGATTTTGGAAACTTTTACTTACAGAGGGTGGACGGTGAACCTCAAGCCTACTCATGAATCGTTGACAGGTCGCTGGTGCGCCGGTTTTGTTCTTCTCCAGCCCGGGCGAAAAGAGATGGAGAAATTAACAGGCCGGGTTGAAGACCCGCGAGGGTTCTGCTACGGGACGCGCGAGGAGGCGCTGCGCAAATCCAGGGCGCTGGCCTTCACGTACATCGACCATGGCCACAGCCTCAGCCGTGATTCCTAGCAGGTCGGGGAGAAACTTTTTGCCGTCGCCTGTAGCATCCCGGGGACGTGCGCCGCGGGGCCGGAATAGAGCCAGCCGTTTCCCGCTTGAAAGACCGAGAAGCGGTGGGGCAAATACGTGTTGACAATCGTTCGTCTGCATCCGTAACATAGCGCAGGGATGATGGAGTGAGAGAGATTTTCTGCCTTCCCTGCCCGCCTTCCCGGCCGATAGGGGGAAGTGCTTTCCTGACGAGTGTCGCCCCTCCTCTATGAAGACGCTCGTAGTTGCCCCCTTCGGCGTCGGGTCACCCGGCAAACCAGCACCCATCGGCGGTTTTTCGGGGAGCCAATTTCGGTGTTGATACCGAATCCCCGCGTACCCCAGGCCGTCCTGGGACACGCGAAAATTTGGGGGAAAAATTGATGGCGCTGACGCACGAAGAAGCACCACGGCAAATCCTGTACGGGATAGAGGATAAGCCCCCGGGCGGGAGGGCGGTCGTCTTCGGTATGCAGCACGTCCTGACCATGTTCGGCGCAACGGCGAGCGTCCCGCTCATCCTCCAGGGCGCCCTCGGGATGGACGCCGCCCAGACGGGCATCCTCGTCACGGCGGTCATGCTGTGCTCGGGGATCGCCACCATCCTTCAGGTGAGCATCGGCAGTCGGCTGCCGATCATCCAGGGGGTCTCCTTCTCCTTCCTGGCAGCCTTCTTTTCCATCTCGGGCCAGTTCAAGGGCGCCGAGGCCATGCAGTACATCGCCGGGGGAATCATCCTGGGGGCCGTCGTGGAAATGATCGTCGGATGGGGACGCCTGATCGGCATGCTCCGGAGGATCCTGACCCCGGTGGTCATCGGCCCGGTGATCATGCTCATCGGCCTCGCCTTGCTCAACGTGGGCGCTCCTCAGGCGGCCAAGCATTGGCCCATGGCGATTCTGACCATCGTGCTGATCTTCTTGTTCTCGCAGATCTGGTCGAGGAAGAGCCTGATCTTGAGGATGTTCCCCATCCTCATGGCCATTGTGGTGGTCTGGCTCCTCGCCCTGATCCTGAGTGTGACGGGCGCCATCGGGCCAAATCATCCCGTTTACATCAAGCTCGGAACCGTAGCCGCGGCCCCCTGGTTCAAGTGGAGCAGCGACAGCATCTTCCTGCCGTGGGGCGTGCCGAAGTTCCACGTGGGGTTCTTCTTTGCCATCCTGGCGGGCTATCTGGCGTCCATGATTGAGAGCTTCGGCGACTACCACGCCGTCGCCGCCATGTCCCGCGCCCCGGCCCCCACCACCCAGCAACTGAACCGGGGGATCGGCGCCGAGGGACTGGGGTGCTTCATCACGGGCTGGCTGGGGGGGTTCGCCAGCACCAGCTACTCGGAGAACATCGGCCTCATCGGCATCACCCGGGTGGCTTCCCGGCGCGTGGTGTTCATCGGCGGGATCATCTTGATCGTCGTGGGGCTGATCGCCAAGTTCGGGATACTGATCGCCACCATCCCCGCCCCCATCGTCGGGGGGCTCTACTGCGCGCTGTTCGGCCTCATCTCGGCCGTAGGGATCCAGCAGGTCGCCAAGGCGGACCTTCGCTCCGACCGCAACCTGATGATCATCGGGTTCATCCTGTTCATGGGCCTCAGCGTCCCGGCCTGGATCAGGGGCTGGGGACCGCCCGGGCTTCCCAATGGCGCAAAGCAGATCGCCTCAGCATTCTTCTGGGCCCCACGCCTGGGCGACATCATCAAAGCCATCGGAGATAGCGGAATGGCCGTGGCGGCGATCATTGGGCTCTGCCTGGACAACTGGATACCGGGAACGCAGGAAGAAAGGGGCGTCCTCGAGGCGCAAAAGGAACCCTACGCCCCGATCACATAGGAGGGTTCCGGGCAGACGGACCGGCCGCGGACCGGCCGCGAACGCCTTACGCGAAAAGAGGGGCCCCGGGAAGGGGCCTCTCTTTTCTTTGGGATCCAAAGACGCCGCTCAGACCACCGGCCACCTGGGCTTGATGTCTACCCCCGCCCTCTTGTAAAGCGCCTCGGCCCTCTCGGCCGCGCGCGCCAGAACGGCTTCTTCGTCCAGGGTCAGGACCTTCTCGTCCCGCACGACCCACCTTCCATCGATCATGACGTGACGGACGTCCGTCCCCCGGGCGGCGCACACGACGGCGGAGACGGGGTCCGGACTGGGGACGATGTGCGGCTTGTGAAGGTCCACGACAACCAGGTCGGCCTTCTTGGCCGCCTGCAGGGAGCCGATCTCCTTTTCCAGGCCCATCGCCCGCGCCCCGCCCAGCGTGGCCATTTCCAGAACCGTCTCGGCGGGGGTGACGGTGGGGTCCAGGTGGTTCACCTTGTTCAGGTAAGATGCGAGCCGCATCTCCAGAAACATGTCGTAGTTGTTGTTGCTGGGCCCTCCGTCGCAGCCCAGGGCCACGTTGACCCCCGCCCGGAGGAGGTCGGGCACCCGGGCGATCCCCGAACCCAGCTTGGCGTTGGAGGCGGGGTTGTGGACCACGTGCGTTCCCGTCCGCACCAGGGTCGCGACGTCTTCGTCGTCCAGCCAGACGGCGTGGATGAGCATCATGTCCGGCCCCAGCAACCCAAGCTCCTCGAAGAGCTCCGTAGGCCGCCGGTCGTACTGCTCGCGGAAGAACTCCACGTCCCCCCGCACCTCGCAGAAATGGATGTTCATCCGGATGCCCAACTCCCGCGAGAGCGCCGCCACTTGCCTCAAACATTCCGGCGTCGACCCGCCCAGCGGCCTGGGGCCGAGCCAGACCTGAATCCGGCCGTCCCCCCGGCCGTGCCACTTCTCGTAAAGCTCCCTGGCCTGCCGGAAAGTTTGTTCCTTGTCCTCGACCATCCCTTCGAACATGGGCAGGGGACTCTTGGCGTAAGTGGCCACATCCATGATGGACTTCGCCAGACCCGCGCGGATCCCGCTCTTCTCAACTGTCTCCGCGATCCCGTCCAGACCGTAGCGGCCGGCGATCAGCGTCTCCACGAAGGCCGTGGTGCCCGAGCGGAGCATCTCCAAAATGCAAAGCTCGGCGCAGGTTCGGCCGTCCTCCTCGTCGAAGGAGCCCTGAAGCACCCAGACCCGCTCTGTCAGCCATGGGATGAGGCTCAGGTCGTCCGCGCAGCCCCGGATGAGGGCCTGCGCCAGGTGGACGTGGGCATCCACGAGACCCGGCAGGACCGCGTCGCCCTCCACGTCCAGGAATTCCGCTTCGGGGTAGGCGGCGCGCACTTCCGCCGTCTTTCCCACCCGGACGATGCGGTCGTCCTCGACGGCGACCGCTCCGTCCCGGATCACCCGGCGCTCGCCGTCCAGCGTAAGGACGGTCCCTCCGCCGATCACCTGAATGTTGTCCAAGGTTTCCTCCTTATGTTTGAATGTCACCTCGGCGGACCCAGATCTCAAATTGCAGGTCTTTCTCCGGAACCTTTCGGCCCAGCCATTTTTCGGGCGGGAGCGGGACGTAATCGCGAAAAATGCGGTCCCTGAGCTCCGTGCTTCGATAAGGCAAGAACTTGGGGGGATTCACTGTTTGTCGCCAATAGAGCGACTTGCGGTTTACAACCAGGAAGCGGACACGAGAAAGTGCCGCCGCGACGCACGCCTGCATTTGGGGCATGAGCATGCCCCAGGTAGCGACGTTATACGTGGTGACGCTCGGCCTCTCCGTCCAGATGTAAAAGCTGGGCATTCCCGGCATGGTGAACAAGGGTTCATCCGGGGCGGTGTTTTTGCGAAGATATCTGATCACAGCTTCCAATTGAGGCGCTGCCTCCGGTTGGAAGCGAATCCCTCTTGCAGACGGCGCCGAGAGGGGAACACCGCGCCGGTATTCCTTCACCAGAGGGACTACCCCAGCCGCCAGGAACGCCACCAGGGCCAGCGCCACATAGGAAAAAACCATGTCGGCTTTTGAGCGGACCCCCAGATATTTGGAGACGAATGGACCCGACAGAACGTCCCGATCAACTTTGCTCTGTCCTTCCCTCCCCCTTTGGCCCCCAATTGCAACAGCCCGCGACGGAACGATTAAGTCCCCTCGCGAAAGGAATGAAACTTTCTCCATCCGCCCGTACCCACCCAAGAAGGCATATGTGCAGGCGCTGACCAGGAGGACGACCAGAGGTGTCGCATAAATCACCTGGGTGGCTGGTACTGGATAACTATGAAAGACCTGAAATACGGCCTGCCACCCGACGATAGATGCCGCAATGCGGAACTCAAGGGGGACCTCCCGTATCCAGACGCTCGCCAGAATCGCACACATGGGCAATAGCAAAATCATCTGGTCTGCGATGGTTGCAAGTCCCGCATCTGACATGTAACCCCTGAGCGCCGGCAATGCCACAATGAGGACGCTGCTTGCACAACCCGCTGCGACAACAAAGAAAAGGACCGGGCGCCAGCGCTTCGGTCCGATATGCAAACCAATCCAGAGTCCCAGGGCTGCAAGAACCGCCCCATAGGGAGAAAGACTCCCCAGCAGGCCGAAGAGTGCGAGAGGTTGGCGCGCGGGCAGCCTGACCATGCCCTCCCAGGTGGGGCCAACTCCTGAGATCCACAGGGTCGGACCCAACCACGCAAGCGTGCCGGCTGCGACCCCCGCCAGCCACCAGGCCAATAGCCTCAACCCCGACCCCCGCGTCCCGAGCGGCGACCCCCGATACAAGACGATGATCACCACCAGGACAAGCAAATAGGGATAGATCCCTTGAGCGGGGGGCCAGAGGTGCGCCCTCATCAAAAAGATCAGGAACCCCACAGAACCCGCCGCCGCAACCCACTTCACCGGCCGGGGAGAGCGGAAAGCGGTCAGGAAGAACGCCGCGAAGCCGAACGAGGCGAAGGCCCCCACGTTTCCTTTGAAGCCCGCCAAGACGCCCACAAGCAATCCCACCGCGAAAAGCCGGCCTTTTGTCCAGGCCGTCCCGCCGCGGAGTAGCACATACACGCTCGCCAGAGACACTGCGACTGCGTACCAACCGGGGTGTAACGATTCGTTCAGGAAAGTGGAAGCCATCAACAGCCACGCCATGGCGGGAATCATCGATGCCAGGGGGGGCAGGAAACGAAGCCCGATGGCGTACAAAAAGGCGGCGGACAACACCGCGAGTCCCACCGTCGCCAGCCGGACAGCCAGCATCGAAGGGCCGAACATCCAGACCAGCACCGTGTTGGCGAGGTGGAAGACGGGTCCGTAGAGCGTGAACACCTCAGAATACAGGGGGCGGCCCTCGAGAAGCTGGAGCGAGGGATAGAGCATGAACCCCTCGTCGTCGTACGTACGCCATCCAGAAACAGCGAGAAGCGCACACACGACGACCCCGAGGGCCCACATCAAACCCATCAAGAAGTTGATCCGACGGGGAGGAACTGCGGAACTAACGATAGAGATACCCGGTGAAGTCATGCCGCCGGAGGGTCACACCGTCTTGGGAGTCGTGGGTAAACTGCCATCTCCACGGGAATTATCTACCGTTGAGGCCGTCCCGACAACCTTTACTGCCTCTGACGGGCGCCTTCCCACCAGGGGTGGTAAGGAGACCCCCTATTGTTGAGATGTCATTTCTCTATGAAAGACCCGCTTTCGTTTTCTGCGGGGGGCGCTTCCCTCGGCTTCGCTCGGGACAAGCTTTGGACACTTGCGTGGCGGCTTTTTGTGGGGGGCGCTTTTTGGGCACTTGCGTGCCGGCCGAACTGCGGTTGGAGATACGGGCGCTTAAGCCGGGCGTCTTTGGCGCGCACCTTCCGAGAGGTGATTCACCAGGCACGCCAGTGCGAAAACCTGGCGCGGTGCGTCCGCCCCCCCACACCCCCCAGCAAAACTTTTTATTCGCGATAGAGTGCGGCCCTGAAGGGCCGCACTCTATCGCCTGAAACTGGCTCGTTGGCCGGATGCTGCGGCTGCCGAAGGCAGACGGGCATCCGGCCAAAAACACCGGCCATCGAAGGGGTACAGACAAGCGACCCACCCAACCCCCCATCCAACCCAAAAGCAGGCCCGGCCATGCAATGCCGGGCCGTCAAAAGTTTTCCGGG
>JBHIBA010000107.1:0-13384 GCA_046758845.1 Nitrospinota bacterium | reverse complement strand
GGCTTCTGGACGCCGTCGAAGAAGAAGGAAAGGACCTTGTATCTCGTCTCGGGGGTGCAGGATGCCAGCGTGAAGGAGCATACGGAGAGAACGACGAGGAAGGCCAGCCCCTTGTGAAGGTGACTCATGAAAATCCTCTCGACGCCGCCCGCCGGAGGATCTCGCAACCCCGCCGCGCCCCGCCTTCTCCGAAGCGGCGCGATCAACCGTGCTGGACATAGTGGTGGGCCATAAGGGAAGGAGGCATGGTCCTTTGGCCTCCCTGACCATACTTCCGTCCCGTTTCGCCTCTTGTTACGACCTTACTTCGCGTGACAGTTTTGGCAGATGGCCCCTTTGTCTACGCGCAAGAATTTCCCGTTGCTGTCGTCGTGCGGGTTGTGGCACGAGGGGCACTCGATGCCCCGGTTATTCGGTCCCACCGCAGCCGAATCGGCAAAAATCTTCACAACCGCGGGTGTCGCCACAAACCCCGGAATGTTCACGTCAGCACCGGTCGTGATCCCGTTGTAGGTGTTCTGCACCCCGTTGTAGGGATAGGGCGCCTCCACCGGGTGGTTGCCCGACAGGTCGCCCGTGGCGGTCGCGACCTGCCGGTTGCCCGTGACAAAGTCAGTGGTGCTCCAATCGGTCATGCCGGGGGCCATCACGTCGCCGATGGCCACGGACCCGTCGTGGCAGCTCAGGCAGAGCTTCGTGGGGCCGGACCAGGGGGTACCGATGTTCGTCGGCAACGTGGTCAGGCCGGTCGTCTGGGTCGCATCGGTCCAACTGAAGGAATTGGCAGAGTATTGGTGGTTCCAGATGAGCTGGCTCTGGCCCGCTTTGTGGGGGTAATGACAGGTGAAGCAGATGTGTCCGGCCTTGCTCAGATCGCTGAAATCGTGTTTCGTGCCTGTGACTGCCTCCGCCGCCCAAGCGCTCGGCGCCCGCGCCAAAGCCGCCACGATCCCGAAGGCGAGGAGCCCGACCTTCCACCTTGTCCGCATCATTTTCCATCCTCCCTTTTCGCGGTCCTCTCAGTCCGGCTCGGCCGGGTCAGGAGGCTGTCCGCCGCCTTGGTGTTGATCAACTGGTAAATGGGCACACGGCCTTTGAACGCATCGGCCACGTAGATTCGGTTCTTCTTGTCGATCGCGATCCCCGTGGGGTTGAAGAGAAGGCCGGGGAAGTGTCCACGCGCACCGAAGAAGAGCAGAACCTGACCCAGCCGGTTGAAGATCTGGACGTTGCTCCAGCCAGAGTCCACAACAGAGGTTGCCGAAGGAGTCCAGGGACACGCCCTTGGGCCGGAAGAACATGCCTATGCCGTCGCCCCGCTCGCCGAAGGTCTTGAGATGCCGGCCCTCGGGGTCAAAGACCTGAACCCTGGCGTTTATCGGATCTGAGACGTAAAGATTCCCCTTGTTGTCCAGCGCGAGGTAGGTGGGGAAGTAGAACTTGCCCTCCTTGAACCCCCGCCCGCCGAACGCCTTGGGGTGGGTCCCCTCCATGTCGAAGACGTGAACGACATGATTCTTCGATGCCTTCTTTGAGGAGTCCGCTACGTAGATCCGGCGGCGGTCCGGGTCGATGGCGATCCCGGTGGGGCGCTCGACGCTCTCATGCCCAATGTTGCGGAGAAACTCGCCGCTGGGATCAAAGACGCGAATGAGCTTCAGTTCGGATTCAACCGCATAGACGTTGTCCCCCTCGTCCACCGCGACGCCAAAGGGATTCGTGATGGAATTTCCGGGTTTTTCGACACCGAAAGGCGACACGCGGCGCTTGACGAAATCCAAGACGTACAGGCGCTTGCCGTCCGTGGAGGACGCAACTGACATAGGCTGTACGGAGAGGGTACGGGGGCGCGGTTTCTCGCCCAGCAGGGCCTCCGTGAAACCGTTGCCCGACCCGCCGGTCAGGTCATCCTGATCGCGGAGAAGGCCCACGAACTTGATCCGGGCGGTCGGCGGCGCCTCCGGCCGGAACAGCTCCTGAACGCCGGGCCTTTCCACCGTGGCGCAACCGGCAAACAGCAGGAGAAAGACGCTCGCGAAAGACCCGAAACGCCAGCGGGAACTCACTCGGCAGGTTAGTCGCCTCTCGATGCGTCTCATGGATTGCCCTCCAGTTTTGACAGCGTCTTCAATGCCCTTGGCAGGAGAAACCTGTGGTTGAAAAGATCGGGCGTCTTCGCCGCTGCGGACTGTCCCCGAAAGAGCCATTTTTCCAAAAAAAAAGAGCTATCCATGTGGATAGCTCTAACCGGTCAGAATCGGAGCGTTCGATAGTCAAAAAGGACTACACAGCCCCTCCCCCGGACTTGAGGACCCGCTCCAGCGGGCCGAAATGCGTCTTGATTCTGAATGACCGCTCACAGGGGGCGATGAGGCGGGGAATCGGCGGGCCGCTTTCAGGCGTGGCCTGCTTTCAGGCGTGGCGGGCGTTCCTCGGGCTCCTCCTTATATGGCGTGCCATCACGCTTTGGGTTTAGAGCCGCCGATCAGCCCCCTGCGGAAGGCGTAGGCTGCGGCCTCGACCCGGTTTTTGAGATGGAGCTTTTCCAGGATGTTTCTCAGGTGGTTCTTCACCGTGTTCTCGCTGATGCCGAGAGAGGCGCCGATCTCCTTG
Organism: Nitrospinota bacterium; assembly: GCA_046758845.1. GTDB lineage: Bacteria > UBA8248 > UBA8248 > JACPRG01 > JBHIBA01. The sequence continues at coordinate 10,771 of JBHIBA010000107.1, read as the reverse complement.
TTGGTCGCCCCTTTGGTGAGGAACTCCAGGACCTCCCACTCCCTCGGGCTAAGCTTCCCCTGAGGGCCGGTCTCTTCGGGGCCGTGCTGGGCCTGGCGGGCCAACTCGTGGAGGATCTTGGATGCGGTGGGCCGAGAGATAGGCGCCTCGCCCTGGAAGACCCCTTTCAGCATCTCGAACAGCTCCGCCGGCTCAATCTCCTTCAACAGGTATCCTTGGGCCCCGCTCTTGATGGCCTCGAAGAGGGTCTGGTCCTCCTCCGATGCGGAAAGCACCACAACCTTAACGTAGGGCAGCGCCTCTTTGATCTGGCGAGTGGCCTCGATGCCTCCCATCCCTGGCATGTAGACGTCCATTAAGATCACATCGGGCATCAGCTCCTTTGCCCTCTCCAGGGCCTCTTGCCCGTTCTGGGCCTCCCCCACCACCTCGAAGTCCTTCTCTGCCCGCAGCAGGCTGGCCAGCCCCCCCCTGAAGAGGGCGTGGTCATCGACCAAAAGAACCCTGATGGCGTCCATGGCACCCCCTTATCGCCCGAGCGGCAGTTTCACCTCCACCGTTGTCCCTTGGCCGGGCGCTGTAGTGATGGCAAAAGTCCCCCCTATCGCTTCAACCCTTTCGCGCATGGTCTCTAGCCCAAAGGAATACTTTGGAGGATGCCCCTGAGCTTCCAGGTCAAAGCCGACCCCCTCGTCCTGGACGAGGATCTTAGCCAACTGCCCTTCTACACTGAAGGTCACCGACGCGTGCTTCGTCGCCGCGTGCTTCCTGACGTTGGCCAGGGCCTCCTGGATGATCCGGATGAGCTGGATCTCGGTCCCGGGGGGCAACCGAGGGGTCTCCTCGCCCACAACTTTCAGGTCGACGGCGATCGCCGTCCGATCCTCGAAGTTCCCGATATACTCGACCAGCGTGGGCACCAGCCCATGACTCCGGGAGGTCATGCTGCGTAGGCCGAGGATGGACTGGCGGACGTCCTCGTAAGCCTCCCGGGTGACTTTCTTCATCTCCTTCAACTCGCCGATCGAATCGGGGATTTGTTCTGACCGAACCATCTGCTCGACTTGGCCGAACTTCATGTGGAGAAAACCGAGGTCCTGTGCGAGCCCGTCGTGCATCTCCCTGGCGATCCGCTGGCGTTCCTCGATGAGGGCCATGTTGTGGAGCTTCTCTTGGAGCCTGGCGTTCTCGATGGCGACCGCCGCCAGCGTGGCGAGGTGATCCAAAAGCTCTACCTCGAGGGGAGAGAACCGGCGGGGTGAGCGGCCGGCGACGCAGAGGGCCCCGACCACCCTCCCCTCCCTCCTCAAGGGGGCGGCCAGGTGGGCCTTCATGTATCCCTCTTTGATCCCGCAGCACGTCAGGTTCCCTTCCGAAAAGCCGACAGGGAGCATCGGCCCCGCGAGACAACCCGAACTCCCGGTAGGACGGCCGCCCGTCTCCCCTACCCTCTTAAAGACCTCCGGAGGGCCGCTGGTAACTTTGGGCAGGATGGAGCCCTTCTCGTCCGTGAGACAGAGCACCGAAACCTCCGCGTCCAAGAGCTGTCCAGCCTTCGCAACGACGGCCTGAAGGCTCCTCTCCAGGTCCAAAAAGCCCGTGAGCCCCGTCCCGATGGCGTTGATGGCGGCCATCGCCTCGCTCCGGCGGACGATCTCCTCCTCCTGGCGCTCTACGCGAGAGAAGACGAAATAGGAGAAAGGAACCACTCCGACCAATCCAAGGCCCAGGGCCATCACGAGGAGATGGACCCACTGCTTGCGTGTGTGTTCATGGAGGGTGAGTACAAAGGCAACGAGTACGAGAATGAAAACCATCGGGGCCAAGATGGTGAGCCATCTCAGGCTCGTCCGCTTCAGCTCCATGAATTTCCCTCTCTCGACCACATTTTCAAGACGCAAGCCCCCTCTCGAAGGACGACGGGAAGATGCCGAGCCCTTCGAGAACCACCCGGATCATGGTGGCGATGAAAACCGTGGCGTTGCATTGGCCGCTCGCCCCATTATAAATACGGAAGGTTTTGGGAGACCATCTCTGAGAATCACGATGCCCTTCCCTGACTTCGGAACCTCGGACGAGTCGTTTGGACAAGCCGTTGCGGGCGCTAGCTTCAATCAATTTCTCAAGTCTCGGAGTATCAAGACAATGATGTAGATCACAAAAGTCAATTTTTCCCCGTCAGGGGCTTCGGGTTACAGGATATGGGGGTGCGGACCGTACCTGCGAAGATGCTCCCATCTCCGATTTAGCGCGCCTGGGCGGTTCCACTTCAGGCGAACGCCGTAGCCCCCTCAACGTGCAACCCAGCGGAGGCGATGACGGGATATCCCACGGGTTGACCGTTGCACCTCAAAAGATGATCGAGATCATATCAACTTGGGAGCGCACTTCTCATCTTACTTCGTTAGTGAAGGGGCTTGTGCCGCGGATCGGACCCTTTCAATCTGAGTCTGTCCGGAACGTAGAAAGACGAGAGGAGAGCGGGGGTGAACCGAGTCAGAAAGGGAATTGCGGCGGACTTCAATGGGCAGTTTCGGTACGGGGACGCGCCGCGCCTCGTCTACTGGGAGCTGACCCGGGCATGCGACCTTGCTTGCAAGCACTGCCGTGCGGAGGCAATCCCCGAGTGCGACCCGAACGAGCTGGACACCGCCGAGGGGAACCGGTTGCTTGAGGAGCTGCGCCGCTTCGACGGTCGCGGTCCGCACCTTGTTCTGACCGGGGGGGATCCTCTGAAGCGGTCGGACTTCTTCGAGCTGTTGGAACGGGCGGTCACCCTCGGTCTGCGGACATCGGTCGCCCCCAGTGGGACCGCCAATCTCACGCGGGAGGTCATCCACCGGATGAAGGGCTACGGCATAGAGAGCATGGCCCTCAGTCTGGATGGATCTACAGCCGAGCTGCACGACAGTCTGCGGGGGGTTCCGGGCTGTTTCGAGCGGACAATAGAGGCCGCACGCGACGCCCAGGAAGAGGAAATCTCACTGCAGATCAATACGTTGGTCACCGCCGATACCCTGTTGGACCTGGCGCCGCTGTATAAACTCTTACGCACACTGGAGGTCGTCCGGTGGAGCCTTTTCACCCTGGTTCCGACGGGGCGGGGCCGCGCACTACAGGGGATCACCGCTGCGCAGTGCGAGTCCCTCTTCCACTGGCTCTACGATTGCACTCGCCAGGCCCCGTTTGCGATCGCAACCACCGAGGCTCCCCATTTCCGCCGAGTCGCCATGACGCGAATGCACGCCGAGGGTCGCGGTGCGTCGGACATCCGCCGGACCCCCATCGGCATGGGCTTCGGCATCCGCGATGGCAACGGCATCATGTTCATTTCCCACGTCGGCGACATCTTCCCATCCGGGTTCCTTCCGTTGGCCGTAGGGAACGTCCGGACAACGAGCCCTGTCCAACTCTACCAGGAATCCGAGCTATTCCGAAGAATCCGGCAGACCGAACATTACACCGGTAGGTGCGGGCGTTGTGAGTTCCGCGAAATCTGCGGCGGCTCCCGAGCCCGAGCCTATGCGACGACCGGGGATCCACTCGAGACCGATCCCCTGTGCGCTTACCAGCCCAAAGGAGATTGACTCTCATCGGAACGATTTGAACCGCTGAGATCGCAGAACGCGAAAAGAGTGAGGCCGAAACGGCGACGTACGGGCGGTGGCGTCCGCCCTCGCGACGCCCGGCCGGCGGGACCCCGTCACGGCGTATATCGTCTTCGTCGCAGGCCGCTTCCTGGACGCGAACGCCCGTTTTGAAATCGAGGTTTTCTGCGAGGCGAACTTTGCCAGTGAAAGACTTTCGCTTCAGGTCAATCGCAGAGAAGGGGTAATCTTCAACGACCAGCTCCCCCGTTTTACCGGGGCAATGAAGACAGGAGAGTCAAAAAGCTTGAGAGTCAAAGGCACCGCCAAAGGCCTTCCCAAGGTGGAGAACCACTGTTCGCCAGGGCCACCAAGATGGGAAAGAAAGTCAACTTCCTCAAGTTCGCCGACTGGGGCGTGGATTTGTACTCCGTCGGTCTCAGCACGGAGGTCAGGCGGCCGATGGGAAGACCCTGAATTCTCCCAAGACCACGGATCGGCGCCGAGTCAATGCTTCCAGTAAATGAGTCGTTTTTCTGCAAAGAGGATCACGCCGAAGAGGATCAGGCCGAGGATCGCAAGAACAAGAAGGATGGCCAAGGAAAACGCGATGTTCATTCTGCTGGAAGCGAAGAGAAGGAGATAGCCCAGACCGTTTCTGCCGGCGACAATCTCAGCGACCACTACGCCGATTACGGATAGTGTGATGGAGATCTTCATCCCGGCAAATACGAAAGGAAGGGACCACGGAAACTCGACCTTCCAGAAAAGCTGCCACCACTTGCAGGATAGGGACCTGGCTAATCGCCTCATCTCCGGCTGGAGACTTCGCAGACCTAAGATGGTGTTGATGACCATGGGGAAGAAGGCAGTCAGAAAAGCGAGCATGAGCCGCGACAGCGAACCCGCGCCCAGCCAAAGAATAAGAAGGGGCGCCAGTGATTCCTTGGGAAGAACCTGCAAAACGACGATCAATGGATACAGGGCGTCATAAAGCACACGAACCTTAACAATAGCCCACCCCAGGACAATCCCGCCAAGAACCGACAGGCTGAATCCCAGTAGAGTTTGGGACAAGGTAGGCCAGGCGTGAGCGGCTAGAAGGTGAAACCTCTCGACCAGAGTCATTGCGACTCCGCTAGGCGGAGGGAAGAAGGTGGGGGGCACGTGGAAGACCCGGGTTCCCCCTTCCCAAAAGGCGAGCCCGAAGAGCCCAACGGCACAGGGGATCCCAATTCGTCTCACGGCTTGCACTTTACTGTTCATGGATCATAGAGACCCATCGTCGCTTACCCTCCAGAAGACCATTCGTCTTTCCAGAAGTTCCACGATCCCAAGCAACGCCAGGCCAATTACGCCCACCAGCACGATGGCGGCAATTGTCAGCGGTGTATTGAGTACCGCGGCTGACTCCAGAATAAGTCTCCCCAACCCTCCTTCCGAAGCCACAAATTCGCCGACAATGATGCCTATGACGGAGACAGAGACGGTGATCTTCATCCCCCCAACGATCGCTGGCAAGGCATGGGGTAGACGCACCTTCGCGAACACTTGCCAGTCCGAGGCCGCCAGTGAGCGGGCATACAGCAACATTGAATTGCTCGCCGTCATCAGCCCTGTTACGGTGTTAATGACCATAGGAAAATAGGCGATGAGAAAGGCCAACACCAATCGAGAGGTCAGACCAACCCCGAACCAGATGATAAGAACGGGAGCCAAGGCGACCTTCGGAACAACCTGAGTCATCAGGATATAGGGAAACAAGCCCCGGCGGACCAGCGGGGAGAAGAAAATCAACCCTCCGGTGAGAACGCCCCCAACGATCGCCAGGCAGGCCGCCAGGAGGATTTCCGAGAGCGTTGTCCAAGCGGCGGGCAGGAGCAGGGAAGATTCACTGACAGCGATTTCGTAGACCTCCCCCGGGCCCGGCAGGAGTATGGGGGGAATGCCAATCACGCGGACGATCCCATCCCAGGCCAAGACCAGCAATACAAGGACCAGGCCCGGCAGGAACAGCCGGCGATTCCTTCGGAGGAACGAAGGCATCATCTGAAGGGGCTCCGTCTTGCGTCTACCGGCCCATGGCCTGCCGGATCGCTGCGCAGTAGCGGTTGAATTCTTCATGCTCCTGCATTTCAACGGTACGGGGGCGCGGCAGGTCAATCCGAAATTCCCGCACCAGGCGCGCGGGTCTCGGGGACATCAGGATGACCCTGTCGGAAAGAAAAACGGACTCTCGGATGCTATGGGTCACGAAGAGGACCGTTTTCTTAAACTGGTCCCAGATGCGTAGAAGCTCAATGTTCATGTCCTCGCGGGTCAGTGTGTCCAGGGCGCTGAAGGGTTCGTCCATCAGGAGCAGTTTAGGGTCCGAGATGAGCGCCCGGCAAATAGCGGCGCGCTGAGTCATCCCCCCGGAGAGCTGCTCGGGCAGGCGGTCCTTGAACTCGACGAGGCCGGTCATTTCTAAAAGCTTCAGGGCCTTTTGGTGGTGCCTTTCTTGCTCCAAGTGGAGGATCTCTATTGGGAAAAGGACGTTCCTGATGACAGTCCGCCAAGGGAAAAGAACCGGGGTCTGAAAGACCAGGGCGGTTTCACGGCGGGGGGCGGTTACACGGGCTCCGTCGATTTCGATGCGCCCGGCACTGGGAGGAATCAGGCCTGCGACCAGACTCAATAGGGTGCTTTTCCCGCACCCGCTGGGTCCTAGAATACTGACGAACTCTCCCCGTTGAACCTCAAAAAAAATGTCCCGGATCGCTTGTATGGCGTCGGCTCCATCACCAAACACCTTGCTGATGTGGTCCACAACGATGTGGACGTCCTTGGCCATTACAGAACCACAGTGCGTAGTGATCCCGCCCCGGCTGGGATTCTTGCACGGTCTTTGTTGATGTGTTCTATCTTGTCAGGTATCGCTTGGCGCCTTCACGAACTCTCTTCCACTCATCCGCCGAAAGTTTGAGGGTACCGGCAAATTTGTTCGTGTAGAGGGAATCCACCGGAAGGTCTTTCTTCAGGCCCATGTAGGTTTTGACCTTGTCCAGCGTAGCGGTCACCTTGTTCCTGTTGTGCCAGCCGAGGCCGTGTTCCACCACGTCGTCTACCAGTCCAAGGGCCGTGTTGATCCACATCGAATGACGGGAGATCTCCCGGTCCCTCGGGCTCTTCCCCGACTCTGGAACCGATTTCACAAAAACGTTGAGCGTTTCCTCTGCGTTCAGGTACGAGAACTTCAATCCCTCCATGACCCCTTCCACGAACCGCCGCACCTGGTCCGGGGACTTCTCCAGCCGCGCCTTTTGCGTGATGAAGGTCAAGCTGTAAATGTCAAGGCCATGGTCCGCGTAGAGGATCAGATTGAATGGGATTTTATCTGCCCACAGGTAGGGGGCGCTGGACTGGTAGAAGGAGCCCACGGCGTCAACGTTCTTGTTTCGCAGCGACTGAATGGTGAGACCTGGAGACAACATGATGCGCTTGACCGACTTCATTTCGATCCCGTTGGCCTTCGCGAAGGCCGGCCAGAGCACGTTGGACCCCGAGTGGGCGGAATCTCCCACCCGTTTGCCCGCCAGGTCCTTGGGCGCAGTGATGCCCGAGCCCTTCAGTGTGACGATGCAAACAGGGGACCGTTGGTTCACCATGGCGATTGAAACCAGCGGGAGTCCCTGCCCCATCCCCTTGATGGAGACGCCCATATCGGCCTGGCCAAAGTCATACTGCCCAAGACCCACGGTTTTGGCCGCTTCCCCGGAGCCGTAGCCGCGCGTGATGGCTACATCCAACCCCCGCTTTTTCCACAGGCCCTTCTTCTGGGCCACGTACATAAACGCCACCTCGCCTTCCGGGATCCAGGGAAGGGTGAGTTTAATCTTCTCCGCAGCCCCCGCCTTTTGGGCATACCCGAAGGTGACCAGCGCCAAAAAGAGAAAAGGAAACACCGCGGCTGCGACCGCACCATAGAAAAATTTTTGCCGGGAGATATGTACCGTCTTCATGGCTCGTCCCCTCCTTTGGTCCACAACGATTCTACCACCCCCACGAATCGAAGCCCCACCCTTAAGACCTCGCTGAATGGGTATAGAGTTCCACGCCTATCGGTTTGTTCTGGGGCCCGCTACAGCCTCCCGGGCACGCAGAAATCGCGACAATGCAATCCATCTCCGCATATAACTCCACGTAATCGTCCTTCTTGGCGTCGGGTTCAAGATAAAAGAGGCGATCTCTATCATCGATCCCCGTCGTCATGAAGAGGTTAAAGGCGTCATGAATATAATCCGGCGTAAGGCCGAACTCCGCAACCGCTCGGGCCATGTTGTCCTGACAATTCGGGCGACCTTTTTCGCCGGCGAGGACCTCGAAAAGCCGCTCGTTGCAACGGGAATAGATCAGATCGTGAGAGGCGGCGCCATGAGGGAGAGGCTTGTGGTCAACCGTGTCGGCGATGATCGTGAACATGGGCCGCATCGTGGGAGGTGTGCTCCAGAGTTGATGGCCCGCCGTCAGGTGAGCCCCTTGGAGGATTCGAGTCCTTCCAGACCAGAACATCTCTCGCGGGTCGTGTCTGCTGAAGGCATTGAAGTCCGCCACTTGGGGGCCTTCCACCTGAACCACCCGCAAGATTTGCCCTTGCTCAATGACAAAGGCCCTCCCGGTCTCTTTCGGAATGACGAAGTCTTCCACCTTTTCCCTGGCTTGGCGGTCTCCCGCGATGCGTCTGTAGAATTCACGTCTCTCCTCATCGAACGTTTGAGGCTTGTAAACCACTTGTTGACTCATCTGATCTCACCCCGCCTTCAAAGAGAAACACCCGTGCAAAATACATTACCTGAATCCTCGTGGGAAAAAACGATGTCTCTCCACCTTACGCCCATTTAGGCTGTGTTGAAGTTTTACCGCTCCACCATAGCAGGATATGCCCACACTTTCAACGAATTTAGGGTAGTGGGTCTGTTTGGAACGGATTAAGCCCCGCACGCAGCTTTTCCCACGGCTCTGTCATCATTTGGTGTAGCCCCGATCTGAGCGAGGACCTCGGTCCGAGCGGAGATCGGGCCACGCCCGGCCGCGATTTCCGCTGGTGGGGCGGGCATTCGGGTCGGTGACTCCTTGCCCGCCACCGGGCTGCAAGCCCGGCCTACCGAATCGAGGCTGCAACGAAGGAAGGCAGGGGTCATTCAGCAAACTGACCCACTACCAAATTTAGGGATATTGCGGGCGCCGTGTCACAGCCGCTCGACCGCCACCCCCGTTTCAACGGGAATTGTTGGCGAATCATTGCTTCACCGAAGCGCCTGGCGGCTCCGGTCGGCCGGTGGACTCTGTGGGAAATCCCCGGTCGCGCCATGCATAGAAGCCGCCCGCAAGCGGTCGGACTCGGTCAATCCCGCGTCGCCGAAGGATCAGCGCCGCCCGGGCGCTCGAGGCCTCGTTGGGTCACGTGCAGTAGAGAACGATCTCCTGGTCCCGCGGAATTTCGCGGTGACGTCCTTCTAGCTCTTCTATGGGCAAGGAAATGGCGCCGGGGATTCGTTGCGGCTCAGCGGCGAAGTCGACCGAATGGCGGAGGTCCACAATGATGACCCGTTCGCCGGCGTCGAGTCTTTCCTTCAATTCTTCTGGGGTGATCCGAGTGATCCGGAGGCGGCGGAGAAAGCGTCTTCGTGCGAGATACTTCCACCCGATGTACGCGGCCAAGCCGGCCCCCAAAACGGTCCCAAGCCACTTCCCAAGGCGGGGAACGGATGCCAGCATACGCTCCAATTGGTCGCTGAACACGTAGCCGAGCCCGACGAAGGCGCCCACCCAGAGCAGTGCGCCTAAGCCGTCGAAGAGGAGAAAACGCGACCGGCGCATGCCGATGATCCCGGCCAGCGGTGGCGCGGCCGTGTTCAGCCCCGGGACGAACTTGGCCACCACCAAAGGATGAACGCCGTACCGGGCGAAGGCGTTCTCGGTCCGACGCACGCACGAGTCAGGCTCGAGCGAGACGCGGCAAAGCAGGCGAAGGACGCGGCCGCCCCGGAGGCGACCGATCTCGTACCAGATGATGTCGCTCAGTAATGAGGCGGCGACGGCCAGCGAAATCGCGAGGATAAGGTTGAACTGCTGGGCGCCCGCGAGCGCCCCGGCCGCCAACAACAGAGGCACGGATGGGATTGGCAACCCAATCTGCTCCGCCAGAACCCACACGAAAAGCACGGCATAGCCGTAGCCGATGAGGAACTGTATGGACTCTTGCACGAGTTTCAGCTCCGGAGCGCCGGAAGGTTGGCTCAGCGACGTTTCCTCGACGCGCCGGCCCCATCATGCGCTTCACCACAGTAGCATGGCCTGATCATGAAATTAGCCGGGATTTTCCATTTCAATCCAGATTACGACAAGATTCCCCCTAACAAGACGGAAGGCCGCCGGTAATCCCGCAAATCTACCCCAAATGACGATCGCCTGCTGTCTATGTGTCGGTTGTACTGTTGTTCATATTGGTGTAGTCCTCAAAGGACCGGGGGGCGACCTTATTCTCTGTTCCAAATTCCAAAAGGGACGTTACTTTTATTACGCGACAATAAGTGTTTGTTACCCCGCTGCCTGAGACGGTAAACCCAGTGCCACACCGCTTTTTGCAGCCGCCTGCGTTTTGGCATCAAGCTGAAGCCCAAAGCCGTCCGCCAAGCGAGTCAGATAGTTAAAGATTCCCACGATGTGAGCAACCTCTAGGCACGCCTGATCGTCAAAACCGAGATCGCGAAGAGGTTGCCAATCTTCTTCGACCAGGCGTGCGGGCGCCGCGCTCAGCTTTTCGGCCAAGGTGCAAATTGCTCTGTCGCGCGGCGACAGGTTAGGCACCTCGTGCCACCGGTGTTCTCGGATGGCTTCAACCAGCGCTGGGACTCGTTGTTCAACACGCAGAAACTCTGCGTGTGACTGCGTTCAATAGTGACAGTCTTGGGCAGCCGCCGCTATGGCCGCAATCATCTCGCGCTCTCGCCGGCTCAGTTGTCCAGGGGAAAACATGATCTCCCGATGCAAATTGAAGAACTGAGAGCCGATCCGCACATGGGTTCCAAGTAGTCGTCTCATGGCGGGGATGAAGCCAAAGTCGTACGAGCCAATCTTGCCGTGAGGTTGTTTCGCCCTGACTTCCGCTTCGCTCGGAATGCAAACCCAGGCTTCTGGATCTT
>JBHIBA010000106.1:0-13389 GCA_046758845.1 Nitrospinota bacterium | reverse complement strand
CTAGAAAGACCACGATGAAGTGCAATGCCAGGGTGCTTACCGCCAGATACAATCCCTTGAGGCGCAGCGAAGGCAGCCCGAACACGATCCCCAGCATGGCTCCCGCCAGCGCCGAGGCCGGCAGTGTGACCCAGAACGGCGCGGCCAGCTCCTTGAACAAAATACCCGTGGTGAAGGCGCCCGCCGCCAGAAAGCCCGCGTGCCCCAGCGAGACCTGCCCCGCAAAGCCGGTCAGCAGCATCAGCGCAACCGCGCCGATGACCGCCAGATACACCTGATTGGCAAGGTCGAGCAGGAAGGGCGTGGCCGCGAACGGGAACGCGACTAACGCGACGGCGAACCCGGCCAGGCTAAGGCGCTGCAGCCGGGTCTCGACCAGAACCATGTCACTGCCGTAGTCGGTCTTGAAGTAACCGCTGGCGTACGCCATGGTCTACACCCGTTCCCAATCTTCCTTTGTGCCAAACAGGCCCCACGGGCGAATGATCAGCATCAGAGTTAGCATCACGAAAGGGACCACATCACTCACCAGCGGATCGATGTAGTGGATCGCAATCACCTCGGAGGTAGCCACCAAGAAGGATCCGATCAGGGCCCCCAATAGGCTGTCCATACCTCCCACGAGCGCTGCCGGAAAGGCCTTGAGTCCCACGATCACCATCGTGGCCTCCAGGCCGGAGTCGCTCGCGAGCAGCATGCCAGCGGCGCCGCCGCTGAACACTGCCATCCCCCAGGCCAAAGCGTAAACGAGGTGTAGCTCGATGCCCCGCTGTGCCGCCAGCAGGGGATTTTCCCCCGCCGCCCGCATGCGGATGCCCATCCGGCTGAACCGGAAAAAGCCATATAGCCCAAGATAGGTAGCGGCGGTGACGACGACGGTCAGGAGGCCTGCGCCGGAGACGGCGGCGCCTTTTCCCAGGTTGGCTGCTGGGTTCTCCCATCCCAGTATCTCCAGCGGATATTGAAGGCGGCCCGTCCAGATCAGGACAACGGCGCCCCTCAACAGGATCCCGAGCGCGATTGTGACCAGCACCGCGGCGAATACCGACTCTCCGGTCATGCGGCGCATGAGCAATACGTACACGAGGACGCCAACCACCAGGCTGAGCAGGACAGAGGCAGCCACGGCCAGCAGGGGGTGATCGCCGAACAGCGAGGCCGTGGTGAGGAGCAAGTAAGCCCCCACCATCATCAGTTCGCCATGAGCCAGGTTGAGCACCCGGCTCACCCGGTAGACCAGGACATAGCCGCAACTGATCAGCGCGTAGATCGCGGTCAGGACGACGATATTGGTCAGGAGTTGCATGCGACGCGGCTGCGAGGTTTCGGGCGAGGACGCCGCCCGGTCCCGCCGTGGGAACCGGGCGGCAGGCCCTTCGCCGGCACTCCGGCGACGCTCACCCGGCAGTGGTGCGAAGGTTGAGCGAATCGTGTGTCACTTGATGTCTTTCTGCACCCAATTCTTGACCTTCACGATCCCCTGCTTTCCGCTGTTCCAGCGATAGACCCGGTGGTACATCTTGGTCCGGAAGTGGTTGCTCTTGGTCCACTCAAGCCCGCCACCGCGAAGGCCGCGGAGGTTAACATTGACTCCATTCATGGCGGCAACGACCTTTTCCCGGCTGGGCGGCCAGGAGACTTTCTTCAGCATCTGCTCCAGCGCCATCGCGGCGACCCACCCTTCGCTGAGCTGCGTGACGGGGTACCGTGCGCCGTACTTCTTGGCAGCCGCCCGGATCTCCTTGTGGATCCCGAGATTGTCCTGGAACATGGCGTTGGCGCCGAATACGTAAAAGCCGTCGTCTTTGAGGCGCGCCAGCTCCTCCTCCGAGTTAATGTGACCATACGCGAGGTACTTGCCTTTCCAGCCGAGTTTGCGCAGCGCTTCGAACGTCTTCACCTGGGTCACCCATGGCGCCCATGAAAACACCCAATTTGCATCCGCCGCCTTGGGCTTGGTGGCGAAGGGGGCGTAGTTCGGCGTGGGCGGTGGGATGATCTCCTTGTCCACCGTTTGCATGCCGAGGGATTTGGCCACCTTCTCGGCGTGGTCGATGCTCCCCCGCGAAATCGGGATGCTCATCGCGGCGAACCCGAGCCTGACCGGTCCTTTTGCGTGCTCTTTGATGAAGCGCATGGCGAACTCGCTGTCCAAGTCCGCGGCGTAAGCCGTCGTGCAGAATTGCAGCTTGTCGGCCGGGGGGAACACTGCTTTCGGACAGACGCCACCGGAGAAAAGCAGCGGCAATCCGGCCTTTCGGGTCTCGGCGACCACCGGCGCGTAGGTGCTCGAAAGGCTCCCGAACATCAGCAGGAGAACGTTCCTCTGACTGACGAACTTCTTGGCGTCAGCGGCAGCCCTCGGGGGTTACGTAGTTGCGGTCGTGGCCGAAGACAACCGCCTCGCTGATGTACGGGCTGGCGCGCAACGTATTTTCGATGTAGGTGGGGCTGAGCGTCTTTCCGGCCGAGGTGACAATGAAGTCACGCGCGCGATCGACGATGTGCAGCTTCCCGTTGTTCCAGGCGCCCACGTCCCCGGTATGGAGCCATCCCGCCCCGTCCACCACCTCGCGCCTCTCCTCGGGTTTCTGCCAGTATCCATCGAAGATGTCGGCCCCTTGGACCAGGATCTCACCGTCCTTCCCGAGAGCGACCTCCCATCCGTCCGGCGCGGTGCCGACGTTGCCCGGACGGGGGAAATAAGGCTCCTGGCCAGTGATGATCGCTCCCGCGGTCTCCGTCTGGCCGTAGATCTCCGACACGTTGACGCCGTAGATCTGCCACGGTGCCATGGTTTCCGGCGGCAGGGGCGCTCCGCCGCAGAGCAGAAGGCGAAGCTTGTCCAGGCCGATTTTGTTCAGTATCGGGCGAAAGGCCAAGGCGTGCAGAAGACGATACAGTAGCGCCGCCGCCGCGCCTGTGCGACCCTCCCAGCGGGCGTGCGCATAGCGTCGGCCGAACCGCATGGCGAGCTCGTAGATCGCCCGCTTGACGGGCGTCGTGTTCCCTATCCCGACCAGCACTTGGGATGCGAACTTCTGCAGGTAGCGTGGTACGGTGAACAGTATCGTTGGCGCCACCTCGAACAGGGTCAGGGGCAGATCCTCCAGGCTCTCGCCGTAGTGCGGCACCATCCGCGTCAACAGGGGCAGCGTGATGGCTACGTCTCGTCCCAGGATGTGGCAGAGCGGCAGAAAGACTACGGTGCGGTGCGGCTGTCCGTGCGGGCGAGCGGCGAGGACCCCAAGGCGCTGGTCGGCAAGTACATCGGCCTCATCAACGCCTCTCTGGCCGGCAGTCCCGAGGGGATGACGATCGCCATGCACCTGTGCCGCGGCAACTTCAAGGGGAAATGGCTCTCGGAAGGAAGTTACCAGTACGTGGCGGAACGGCTGTTCAACGAGGTCGAAGTGGACGCCTTTTTCCTTGAGTACGACTCGCCGCGGGCGGGGGATTTCGAGCCTTTGAGGAGCGTGCCGGACGACAAGGTCGTTGTGCTCGGGCTTGTCAGCACCAAGACGCCGGCGCTCGAATCGCCGGATGAATTGCGGCGGCGCATCGACGAGGCGAGCAGGTGCATGGCGCTCGAGCGCCTGGCGTTGAGCCCACAGTGCGGCTTCGCAAGCGCCGTCTCGGGCAACCCGGTGACGGCCGAGGATCAGGGGAAAAAGCTCAGGCTGGTGGTCGACGTCGCCCGCCGTGTCTGGGGCTGAACGGACGTGCGCCCTTTAGATCGGCCCACGTTGTCCGAGAAAACTTTTGGCTCTTGGACCCTGTTGGGTGGGTTCCAAACAGCGTTGACAGGCCCGAAGGAAGGGACTCTAATCGCTTCAAACGGCGATGGTGGCCGGGAATGGCCCCTCGCAGTTTGAAATGGGGAATCCTCGTGGAATCGATACATTGTCATGAGGTCCGCCAGAATGACCGGACAAGGTTCCTCGAAACGCTCCAGCCTTCGGGCCATTCGATCGAGTTCTGAAAGCCGATGGCGTGAATGGGGTGCACCGTGAAGCTGACACTGAACTCCTTCCCGGTAGACAAAATTGAGGATGCTCAGAAAACGGGTCTAGACGGCCGCAGGCTACTTGTGAACCGACAGGAATTGCGGGACCTTCTCTTGGAGAACACGCGGCTTCGTTCCGTTGAAATCGATCTCGCCCATCCGGGTGAGTCCTGCCGGATCATCAATATCCTCGACATCTTCGAGCCCCGGATTAAGGCCGAGGGGGGCGGGGAGACCTTCTCCGGGATTCTCGGACCCTCTACGCTTGCCGGCAGCGGAAGCACGAACGTCCTGAAGGGGGTGAGCGTCGTGACGTGCGGGCCGTTGGACGGCGCGGAGGACGCTTTCCTGGATATGACGGGGCCCTGCGTCGAACTCAGCCAGTTCGCGAGTCTCGAGACCGTCGTTGTGACCCTGACGCCCGCCGAGGGCCTGGGACGGGGTGAATTCGCGAGGGCGGCCGTCGAGGCTGGCGTCCGGGCCTCCCTCTACCTCGGTGAGGCCACCCGCTCAAACTCGCCCGAGGGCGCGGAACAGTTTGAGCTCTCCTCGTTCCCAAAGACAGGTGTCCGCCACGATTCCCTCCCCAGAATCGCATACATCTATCCCATTTACTCTCAGGGCGACGCGAGAGACATGCTCCTTTATGGGAAGAACACGCGAGATCTGATTCCAACGCTCATTCACCCCAACGAGGTGATGGACGGGGCCATCGTCTGGTCGGGCTTTTGCCGGCCCTCCAAGAACGTGACCTACAACCACCTCAACCACGGTGTCATTCGGACGCTTTACGATGCCCACGAGAGTACCATTCTCTATGCCGGCACAATCGTGACGAATCACCCCAAGCTTCTCTGGGAGAAATCCTTTCATGCAGAAATGACGGCTCGGCTGGCGAGGGACGTGCTCGGGGCGGATGGGGTCATCGTCACAAAGGATTCCGGCGGACAGGCCGACACCGACCTGATGCAGATTTGCGAGAAGTGTGAGGACCGAGGGATCAAGACCACACTTTTGACCATGGAATCCGCCGGAGAGGGTGGTTCGTCTGCGGGCGCCCTTGTGGACTCGAGCCCGCGGGCCGATGCCATCGTCGCCGCGGGGAATACCGCCGAGGGGCTACGGCTTCCCGGAATGGAGCGGGTGTTGGGGGGCGTGCGCCTCAAAGATTTTGAACAAGATCCGCGGGAACCCGTGGAGGCCAGTTACAACAGAATCCCCGGAGCCATCAGCCTGTTCGGCGACAATTATCTGGCCGCTCTGGAGATCTAGTTTCTCTTTTGGAGAACCGGCCATGTCCGCTCGAATTCGCGTTGTCCATTACCTGAATCAGTTCTTCGCCGGATTCGGCGGCGAGGACAAGGCTTCCCTGGAACCCACCCAGTTGGAGGGTCCTGTGGGTCCGGGTCGCCCTTTGCAGGACGCCATGTGCGGGAACGCGGAAATCGTCCTGACGGTGACGTGCGGTGACGACTACTTCTCGGAACAGGCCGGTGAAGCGGCAGCAAAAATCGTGGATCTTGTGAAAGGGGCGAATCCCGGTCTCTTCATCGCCGGGCCGGCATTTAACGCGGGCCGTTACGGAAATGCCTGCGGTGCGCTTTGCCAGTTAGTCGCCCAGTCCCTCGACATCCCTACCGTCACAGGAATGGCGGAGGAGAACCCGGGCCTGGAGTATCGGAAGTACGCGTACATCGTCCACACCTCCGACAATGTGGGCGGGATGAACGCCGCCCTTCAAGGAATGGCCCGTCTGGGCCTCAAGCTGATGCGGGGAGAGGACCTTCGTTCCGCTCGGGAGGAAGGTTACTTTCCGCGAGGCTTCCGGAAAAATTTCTACATGGAGAAGAAAGGAGCGGCGCGTGCGCTGGATATGCTCCAGGCCAAGATCGCCGGCCAGCCCTTCGAGAGTGAACTCGTCTTACCTAAGTTCGACAGGGTGCCGCCTGCGCCGCCCGTTCAGGACCTGAATAAGGCCACCATCGCCCTCGTCACGACTGGCGGACTCGTTCCGAAAGGCAACCCCGACAAGCTGGATTCCACCAGGGCCACCCGATACGGGAAGTATCGGATCGATGGGCTCGACTCGCTCCAACGTTCCTCGTATGAAGCTAATCATGGGGGATATTCAACCATGGACGTCAACGGGGACCCCCACCGTCTTGTCCCCCTGGATGCGCTCCGGGAAATGGAGCGTGCGGGACGCTTCGGCAATCTCTTCAGCGAATTCTATTCGTTTGCCGGCTGCAGCACGGCCTATGAATCGGCCGCGCGGATGGGCAGGGAAATGGCCCAGGATCTGAAAAAGCGCGGCGTGGACGCTGTCCTCCTGACCTCTTCCTGAGGGACCTGCACCCGCTGCGGGTCAGCGGTCGCCAAGGAGATGGATAGAGAGGGCATTCCGTCGGCCCTCATCTCCACATTGATCTCGGTTGCTAAGAACGTGGGCGCATGTCGCATCATTCTGGGCGCCGGTGTTCCGCACGTGGTCGGGAATCCCGAACTGGGCCCGAAAGGAGAACGGGCGCTTCGAAAAGACATCGTCGAACGCGCCCTGCTGGCCCTTGCGACGCCTGTGCAAAGCCAGCGGGTTTTCTGAAAACCAACGAAGGGTTGTCGCGCTGAGAAAAAGCACGGTGCGCCGGGGCGGTCATATGAAAGTCCAGGGTTGCGCGTATGCGCGTGTGAAAATCTGAGGGACAGATGAATTTAATGCGACTGCTGCATTACATTTGTAAAATTCTGCTGCTAAGTATTTCGGGTGCGATCCTCGGGGCCGGCCTTTGGGCCAATTCGAACCCCGCCGTCGCGGAGAGTGCAGAGGGGGGAGCCAAACCCGCCGAGAAGGCGCAACGCCACCCGTACACAAACCGGCTCATCGACTCGAACAACCCCTATCTCCTGCTTCACGCCGATAATCCTGTCGATTGGTATCCCTGGGGACCGGAGGCTTTTGCGAGGGCGAAGCGTGAGAACAAGCCCATCTTCCTTTCCGTTGGCTACAGCACCTGCTACTGGTGTCACGTGGCCGAAAGGACACTGTACTCGAACCCGGATGTCGCGAAGCTGATGAACCAATGGTTCATCAACGTCAAGGTGGACCGCGAACAGCGGCCGGACATCGACCAAATCTACATGCTGGCGAGACGCATCCTTACGGGAAGTGGAGGGTGGCCCAACAACGTCTTCCTGACGCCGGACCTCAAACCCTTCTTTGCGGGGAGCTATTTTCCCGCGGCAGACGATCCCTCCGGGCGACCCGGTTTCACAACCGTCCTGAGGACGCTTCACCGGGCTTGGACGACTCAGCGGGAGCGCGTCCTTTCGATCGCAGACAGGGCCTTCGCAGCCATGAAACAAGTGCGCATGGACGCGGCGGGCAGTCCCGAGGCTCCCGTCAAACCGACCGCTTGGCTGACAAAGGCGCGCGAGACCTTATCGCGGCTCTTCGACACCGAATACGGCGGGTTTCGCTATGCGAAGAGCCCCGCCAAGTTTCCGCAGGAGCCGATGCTAGGTTTGATTCTCACC
Organism: Nitrospinota bacterium; assembly: GCA_046758845.1. Classification (GTDB taxonomy): domain Bacteria; phylum UBA8248; class UBA8248; order JACPRG01; genus JBHIBA01. Next base: position 5,852 of record JBHIBA010000106.1, on the reverse strand, counting down.
GACTATGTCAAGAATGATAAATTGGAAAACCTTGAAATGCTGACAAGGACTCTCGATGTCATGGCCTATGGTGGAATTCACGATCACCTCGGAGGAGGCTTTCACCGTTACAGCACGGACCGAACCTGGTCGGTTCCCCATTTCGAGAAAATGCTCCACAACAACGCACAGCTATTGGAAATTTACGCGCGAGCCTATGAGGCCATGTCAAACCCCCTGTACGCCCGGGTCGCCATTGACGTCGCGGAGTACCTGAGACGAGAGATGATGTCGCCGCAAGGCGGGTTTTTCACGGCCAAAGACTCTCAGGTCAGCGGTGAGGAAGGGGCGAGCTATTTGTGGGACCGGCAGGAAATTGAAGCCGTCCTCGGCGCTGAAGAAACCCGAAAGTTCTTTACCGTCTATGAATTGACGCCCATGCCCGCTAGAAGCGGCGTTGGGAGATCGACCGAACCGACGCGAGGTGCGCTTCGAGTTCGTCTGACCGTCGCCAACACGCAAGAAAAAACCAGTACCGACCGAATGGTCGAGATGCTCTCCGCCCTCAAGTCCCAGCGCCTGAAACTCCTGGGGGTTCGGAACCGACGCCCGCAACCTGCCCTCGATGAAAAAATTGTCGTCTCTCTGAACGGTCTTGCCATTCAGGCATTCGCAAAAAGCGGCCAAATATTTGACAACCCCAGGTATGTCACATTGGCGAGGCGCGCGGCCGAACGGGTTTGGGCCCTCGCGTTTGATCCCAAAACCGGCGAACTCAAGCACGAAATATTTCACGGCCATGCACAAACCGAGGCGTATCTGGCGGACTACGCCCTGCTCGGCAAGGGGTTCATGGCCTTGTACGACGTTACGAAACAGGATATTTGGCTAAAGCGGGCAGCGGCGCTGGCCGATAGTATTCTCCAGCGATTCGCTCGCGAGGAAGGCTCACTGCTCACCACCTTTCGGCAGAAGGATCTTCTGATTCCTCTCCAGGATACAGGAGACCAAACTCATCCGTCGGGCGCCTCGGCGACAATCGATTTACTGCTGCGCCTCAGCGCGGCGACCGGAAACCCGCGATACACCGATGCAGCTTCGCGAACGGTCCGCCGCCTAAGCGGGCAGATCGAACAAAGCCCAGAGAGTTGGGCCGCCGCCGTCGAGGCGCTCAACCTCCATCCCATCCGAGTTGACGACAGGGTGGCCTCGACCGTTGGGAAATTTCCCACCGCCACGGGAGAGCGGGGCACCGCCAGCAGACTCCGCCTTCCTACTACCGCCGACCATGTACGAGCGACGGCCGTCGGACGAACCGGCAGGGATGACGGCGAAATTGCGGTCACCCTTCACATCGATGAGGGATACCATATCAATGCTAACCCTGCGTCCCTGGATTACCTCATTCCCACCAGCGTGGCCTTCAATGACGTTACACCTACGCGGATAATCTATCCTCGAGCCGTCCGGTTCGAACCCGAATTCGCTCCCCAAGCGTTGAACGTCTACGAGGACACAGTGGTGATTGTGGCGAAGTTTCAGAAGGGAATTTTGAAAGAAGCTCCAGTCATTCGGGGCAAAGTGATAGCACAGGCCTGCAATAACCATACGTGCCTGCCACCTGCCGAATTACCGGTAGTTGTGAATGACTCCGATCCCAATTCAAATTGAGGCGGTTCCACAAGACGAAGCGGGGTTTTGAGACGCCTTACGCGATTGATAATTCTTAATTACAATCGGTTGATATTAATCTTTCGTGTACATCGTCGAGCAATATTGGGCGAGTTGAGCAATCGCGAATGGAGGGAAGAGGGCGTCAGTGCCGGCTCCTTATGTTAAGCGGCCCGTTGATGGGTTAGCCGGCGAAGTTGGAAAGAGACCATGCAACCGCAGAGAGCCAGGGAGATCGATTGAAAACCCATGAATGGTACACCGCCCGATCCACACAAAGGGTACCGGGGACGCGCCCGGCAGGCGCTTCAATCCTTCGGGGTCCGCGTCTGGAGTGAAGTCGAGGCTGAGACGACTCGCGGAAAATTCCACGGTATCATCCTGCCCCGATCGGAACAGGCCGACGACCGGCACATCGTCCTGAAGCTTCCCACGGGATACAACGTGGGCGTCACGACAGACAACATCCTGGCCCTCCGGGAGATCGGCTACCGTGAAGCGCACTACCAGATCCCTGAGAAGGAGTTCCCCACCAACCCGGCAAAGCCCCATGTGACGTTTCTTGGGACGGGAGGGACCATCGCCAGCCGGCTGGACTACCGGACCGGGGCCGTCATCCCGGCTTTCACGCCGGGAGAGCTCTACGGGGCGGTTCCCGAATTGGCCGACATTTGCAACCTCAAGACCATCAAGCTCTACGGAGTGTTCAGCGAGAACATCGGACCCGAGCATTGGATCGGAACGGCCCGGGCCATCGAAGAGGAGATCACCCAAGGCGTGGACGGGATCGTCATCGGCCATGGGACGGACACAATGCACTACACAGCGGCGGCTCTGACCTTCATGGTCCAGGACCCGCCGATCCCTATCGTCATGGTGGGGTCTCAACGGTCCAGCGACCGCCCGAGCTCGGACGCGGCCCTCAATCTGATCCACGCCACCCATGCCGCCGCCATGGGAAAGATCGCAGAGGTGATGGTCTGCATGTTCGGCCCCACGAGCGACGTGTACGGCCTCCTTCACCGGGGCGTCCGCGTTCGCAAGATGCACAGCAGCTACCGCTCCACCTTCCGGACTCTCAGCGACGTTCCCCTGGCCAAGATTGAGGGAGATACCGTCACGCCTATCAAGAAAGACTGGCGGCCGCGAAGGAAGGACCGGAACGTCCGCGTCGAACCCCACTTCGAGGAGCGAGTCGCCATCCTCTACTACTACCCCAACATGCACCCCGATGTCCTCGAGGCCCTCATAGACCAGGGATACAAGGGGATCGTCATCGCAGGGACGGGGTTGGGACACGTTAACAAGCCGCTCTACCCCGCTTTGAAGAAGGCCCGGGACGCAGGAGTCCCCATGTTCATGACCGTCCAGACGCTCTGGGGATACACCCAGATGTACGTGTACGACACGGGGCGCGACATCATGGACCGGGGGGTGATCCCCCTGAGCAACATGCTCCCCGAGGTGGCTTACGTGAAGCTCGGTTGGGCGCTCGGACAAACGAACGACCCCGACGAGCTGAAGCGCATCATGCTGACCCGGGTTTCGGACGAGATCACCGATCGCGAGCCCCCCAACGGCTACCTCGTCCTCCAGGGCGGCCTCGCCGAGGTGGACAAGTTTCTCAGCCGATATTGGAAATAGAGCCGGGGGGCATTTCGGAAAAGCGATCTGCGGGGGGCCGGTACGGAGACCGGCCCCTACGTTCGCTTACGCTCGCGATGGCCGTTCCGTACGGGCGGGTCTCTGTACCCGCCCGAGACGAAAGTTATCAGCGCGCCCGTACATCCTTCCACCTCTCTTCCAGCATGGCCCGGACTTCGCGGCCGCCCGTCCTGCCGCGCACCCGCTTCATAACGAATCCCATGAGGTAGGCGACGCGGTTCTCGTCGGAGGGGTTGAACATGGGGGCTTCTCCGTACGAAACAATGACCTCGTCGATGATTTTCCGCAGCCCTTTATCCGTCAAGGTGGACAGACCTACGCCGTCGAGGGCCGCTTCCACCGTCATATCGGGAGAGCTAGCCAGCTTTCCCAGGAGTAACGGGATTGCCTCCCGTCCAAACCGTCCCTTCCTGAAAGCCCGGAAGATCTCCACCCACCGCTCATCCCCAAAGGCCCCTAGGTCTACCCCCCTGCCCGCCAGGGCCTTCCAGTCGTGGACCAGCGCGGTTCCCGCCAGAAGAGGCTCGACGCCCGCTTCTTTGACAAGCCGGTCCAGGAGCGCCCCCCGGCTGGAAAAGGCGAGGGGCTCAATCACGTCCGGCGGCAGGCCCCAGGCCCGGTAGCGGGCTTCTCGCTCCCAGGGCGGCTCGGGAAGGGACGCCTCGATTCTGGCGACGTGTTCCTCCTCGATGGGGATAAGCGGTAGATCCGTATCGGGATACATCCGGTCAGGCCCCGGAAGGATTCGCTCGAAATCCGTCGTTCCGTCTTTCAGCGCCTGGCGTGTCTCCCGCGGAATCCCCAAGGCCGCCTCCCGGCAACGGGTCCCGATTTCCTGCACAGCCGTCTTCAGATCCCGCTCCGGCCCCCAGATCACCAATAGGGCGTCTCCCGCTTCGGCCCCCGTCACCCCGGCCGCCGCTTCCCAGGTCCGTTTACTCAGCCGATCCGGATAGCGCGGGTCAGAGACCTCTCGGCAGAAAAGGATGGGAGGCCGGTCGAGACAGGCGATGACCCGGACCCGGCCCGCCACGTCCCGTATGAAAGGCACCCTCTCCCCCCGAGGCCCTTCCTGGAGGGGCCGTCCCATGATGCCTCCAAAACGCGGAACCCGCGTCGCCCATACCGCCATGCTCTCGGCACGTGCCTTTTGTAACCCTGGATGTTCCAGAGAGTCGGGGGGCATAGGGGCCGAATGAACGACCACCTCCTCGGCGCCGACACTGCGGCGCTTCAGTTCTTCGCGGATCTCCAGCAGTCCCTTTTGACGGAGGGCCTCGTTGTGGGTGAGCCGCTCGAAGGCGGGAATTCGGGGGACGCCTTTGATCTCGATTCGGGGGGCGCAGTGGATACTGACGTTCACGTCCTGGCGGACAGAGCCGAGCCCCCGCCGGACCTTCGCCGTCGAGCGAAGGATTTGCCCGATGCGCCGTCCCACCTCCGCCACCTCACGCGGATTGCGCATCTCAGGGTAGGTCACCACCTCCACCAGGGGCATCCCCAGACGGTCCGTCCGGAAGGTTATCCGGTGACCCTCATCCCGCACCTCCCGGCAGGAATCCTCCTCGACGCTCACCTGAACGACCGGAATGTCACGGTTTCCCAGGGGAATTCGCCCCTCGACTCCGATGATTGCGGTGCGCTGAAAGCCGGTCGGAATGCTTCCATCCAAATACTGTTTTCGGGTGACGTGGATCTCTCCCACGATGCTGCAGCGAAGCAGGAGCGCCACCTCCACGACGATGTCAATCGCCTGGGGATCCAGAGGAAAAGGGGGCGTGTCGTCCATTTCGTAGGTGCAGACCGTGTCGTTGCGGATCTGGTAGACGACCTCTTTGCGGGTCTTGAACTCCATGAGGGCGGTACCGTCATACTCGCCCAACTCCGAGAGGGTCGGTCGCATGTGGCGAAGAATCTCGGCGTCGTAATCGCGCGAATACCGGCCGGCCGGGCAGTGGCAAAAAAGCTTGCGGTCGGTCAGAAGCTGGCAATGGACTTCGAGGCCCGAGCGAAAGCGCAGGGCTTCATAATCGAGCTTCGGCACCGCGTCGATCCGAAAAGCGGGGATTCCGAAGGGGAAAGACCTTCCAGCACCGGGGAATTCTAGACGATTCCCACTTTCTGCTCAAACTCGGCGTCTCGAGCGGGCGGGGGCCGTCTCAATCTTGGGCGGATTGAAGCCGTGAGGCGGCGGGGCGCAGGTCCTCTACACATGTGTACTGCACGATGACGCCGGGCGCCCTGCCACCCCAACTTCAATGGCGTATGGACCAACGTAGAGCGGCCTCCCTGAACAGGTTCAGAAGCATATGGGACGTTCCCTCTGGAATAAGAGAAAATCCCAGGGGGACCTTTTTGGGCACTCGCGTGCCGGCCGAGCTGCGGTTGTAGGTATGTGCGCTTAAACCGGACGTCTTTGGCGCGCACCTTCCGAGAGGTAATTGACCCGGCACGCCAGTGCGGAAACCTGACGCAGTGCGTCCCGGCCCCCTGGACCCCCCGGAAAACTTTCTTTTCGCGAAAGAGTGCGGCCCTGC
>JBHIBA010000105.1:0-13406 GCA_046758845.1 Nitrospinota bacterium | reverse complement strand
TGCCCAAAAAGCGCCCCCCGCAAAGAAGTTTCCTCTCAAATCTCCCTCGCGCCAGGGGGCGGGCTCACCGTCCGTGTCTCATATGTCTTGAACCAGTACAAAATCTTCCTCTGCGGCGCTTTTTGTTGTAGGATGTCGCTTGAAGTTTTGGAGAATCCCGAAGAAAGCGACTAATTTACTAACCCCGAACCGGCAGAGGGCTTTTCGGCCATGCCGAGCTTTGACCCCAAGTACATCTTCACCGCGACGCAACTAGCCATCATCATTTATCTCATCGTCATCCTCTTCAACATCATCTTCTGGATCGTGGACGCGCTGCGCGGCAAGCCCCCCTCCCCCCAGTACGCCTCTCCCCCCTTGCCCATCGTGTTGCTCGGACTCCTCCTTGGATTTCTGGTGGCTTTGCCCATCGGCTTCGCCTCCTACACCCTCTTGCAGTGGCTGAACCCGTATCTGTTTATCCTGAGGGTGCCCGTGAAAGTTGTCATCTTTCTGGCAACTTGTTTGCTTGTTCTGGTTGCGATGGACCTCATGGTTCTTCTCATCGACCGCATTGCGAAAAAGCTCAGGAGACCGGCGAACTCCAGGGGGGGCTCGGGTTTCATCGGAGTTGGGGCCTGACGGACCGCCGGGGATGAGAGAAATGAAGCCTTTGACACCTTTGCTTCCGGCGCTTACATTCCTTGGGTACAGCCTGAGCGAGATGATTTTTTGTCCTTGCTCCAGCAAGGACGCCCGTTTCACCGCCGAAACTGGCCGGCTCTTCTGAGAGCAAGGGATTGGACTTCTTGAAAACGACCCTCTTGCGGCATCCGCGGCTTCTCATTTGCCTGTTGGCCGCACTGCCTGTCCTCTTAAGTTCGGCCCGCCTTTCCGCCCAACCCCCCAACAGGCAATGGGGTCCGCGGCCCGCAGCGGTCGTGCTGAGCCCGGTGGTCGAGCGGGAGATCCAAACCCAGATCAGCGCCATCGGAACCGTAGAGGCCCAACTCGCCACAACCGTCAGCGCCGAGATCCAGGGCCTGACCCAGGAATTCACGCTCAAGGAAGGCGACCGGGTCGAAAAGGGGAAAAGCGTCCTCGTCCGCCTGAAAAACTCCGCCCGGCAAATCGATCTGGCGGAAGCGGAAGCAGCCTACCGACGGGCGGTCGCTCAACTGGAAAAGCTCCGAAAGGGGCTGCGCCGGGAAGAGGTCGAGGAAGTCCGGGCCCAGCTCAGAGAAAGAAAGGCGTTGATGGAGAAGTATCAACGGGACCTGGGGCGGGCGAGCGAGCTGTTGCGGAACAAGATCATCAACCTGTCCGAATATAACCGGACCGAGAGCGACTTCCTGACTGCAAAGTATCAGGTCCAGCGCCTGGAGCAATCCCTGCGAATCGCGGAGATGGGGAGTCGGGAAGAGGACATCGCCGCACAGGACGCCGAAACCCAGCGGCAGAAGGCCAGCCTGGACCGCGCCAAGGACGAATTGGGAAAGACCATCATACGAGCTCCCATCTCTGGATTCATTACCCGGAAGTATGTCGAGGTGGGCCAATGGATTCAGCGGGGGGGCCAAGTGGCCGAAATCATCAACATCGACTCTGTCATGGTCCGAACCGGGATTCCCGAAAAGGACATCAGCAAGGTGAAGGCCGGAGACGCCGCCCTGGTCACAGTGGACGCCTATCCCGGGAAGACGTTCGAAGGGCGGGTTCGGCACATCATCCCCCAGGCGGACATCGCCAGCCGCACGTTCCCGGTGAAGGTCGAAGTCGCCAACCCGGACTACCTCATCAAGAGCGGCATGTTTGCGCGGGTGACAGTTTTTTATGGCCCGAAGCGGCCCGCCCTGATGGTCCCCAAAGACGCCTTGAGCCGATTGGGGTTGCGGACTCAGGTCTTCGTCGCCGAAGACGGCCGCGCGCGGCTGGTCCCCGTGAAGACCGGCCGGGTGCTCGGCGGATATGTTGAGATCCTGGAGGGAAAACTCTCCAAGGGCGATCGAGTCATCGTGACGGGAAACGAATCCCTCCAGGACAAAAGGCCGGTCATCGTGCGGGCGATCCGCACGCCCGACGGGAAGATCATTCCCATGAAGGCGCCCGGACGGGACACCCCCCCGGGGAAAGGTCCCTCCAGACAGTGGGGCGGCCAGGGGCCGAAAGGCGAGCGACGAAGCGGCTCGGCCCAAAGCGCAGGACCCGAGCCCCAGGCGCCCAAAGGCCGCCCCCCCGCTTCCGACTGATCTCCACGTGAAACCCCGCGATGAAACTGATTGATTTCTGCGTCCGTTATCCAGTTTCGGTCCTGGTCGGGGTGATCCTCCTTCTGCTGTTCGGCGTCATCTCGATGCTTCGGATACCGGTTCAGATGACCCCGACGGTGGACCGGCCGGAGATCACGGTGGAAACGACGTATCGGGGCGCGGCCCCGGCCGAGGTCGAAAGAGAGATCACCGACCGGATCGAGGAAAAACTGAACTCGGTGGAGGCCCTGAGCGAAATCGGCTCCACCTCGATCGAGGGCAAGAGCACGATCCGGCTGTCCTTCGACTGGGGAACCAACAAGGACATCGCCCGCCTGGACGTCTCGGAAAAACTGGGGCTGGTGAAGGACGTCCCCGACGACGCGGACGAATCCGTCATCCGGGCGGTCAACTCCGATCAAGAGCAGCCCATCGCCTGGATCGTCATCGAAACCCGGCGGGATCTGAACGAAGTCCGGATCGAGGCCGAGGACGTCATCAAACCCCGGCTGGAGAGGGTCCCGGGCGTAGGGGCCGTCTGGCTGTTCGGCGGACAAGAGCGGGAGGTGCAGGTGCTCCTGGACCCCCTCGCCCTCGGCGCGAGGGGCCTGACCATCGGCGGCGTCCGGGACGCGCTGCTGCGCGAGAACAGGAACATCAAGGGCGGCAACATCAATGAGGGCAAGCGGCGCTACGTGGTCCGAACGGTGGGCCAGTTCACCGACCTGCGCCAGATTGAAAACGTCATCCTGGCCCGGCAGAACGGAGCCGCCATTTATCTGAAGGACGTGGCGAAGGTTCGGTTCGACTACAAGGACCGGGAGTTCGTCGTCCGCCGCAGCGGGATTCCCAGCATCGGCTTCGGCGTCCTTCGCAAGACCGGCGCCAACACGCTGGAGGTCATGAAGGGGGTGAAGGAAGAGATCGCCCACCTGAACAGCCGCGTCTATGGGGGCAAGGGCCTTCAGCTCCGCCAGTTATACGACGAAACCGAGTACATCAACGATTCCATCCAACTCGTTCTCCGCAACCTCATCTACGGCGCCATCTTGGCCACGGTTGTCCTCCTCCTCTATCTCAGGAATCCCTCGAGCGTTCTCATCATTGGTTTCAGTATCCCCATCTCCGTGGTGTCTTCGTTCATTCTCCTGACCTTTTTCGGAAGGTCCCTCAACACTATCTCTCTGGCCGGCCTGGCTTTCGCTTCGGGAATGGTCGTGGACAACGCCATCGTCGTCCTCGAAAACATTGATCGCCACCGCCACATGGGGAAAGGATTGTTTCAGGCCGCCCGGGAAGGCGCCAAAGAAGTGTGGGGGGCCATCCTGGCCTCCACCTCGACGACCCTGGTGGTCTTTATTCCGATCATTCTGGTCGAGGCGGAGGCCGGCCAACTCTTCGGTGACATCGCCCTCACCATCAGCATTGCGGTCGGCCTTTCGCTGATCGTGTCCATCACGGTCATTCCGATGTTGTCCGGGCGAGTGCTCATTCTGCAGGGAGAATCCGGGAAGCGCCGCGGGCGTATCGCCGACTGGCTGACGCTGGGCTGGCTGGGGCGGGGGTTTTCCCGTTTCGTTCTCGCCACTGTCGGGTGGGTCGTGCGCGGCCGCGTCCGGAGCCTGGCGCTGGTCGCCGGGATAACGTGCGCAGCCCTGGGGGTGAGCTACGTCTTCATGCCCCCCATCGATTACCTCCCTCAGGGGAACCGCAACCTCATCTTCGGGCTGGTGAAAATCCCGCCGGGCTTCAACGTGGACGAAAAAGAGGTCATCATTAAGGAGCTGGAACGGCGCTTCCTGCAGATCCCGGAGCTGATGCGCGTGTTCTCAGCCATTCGTCTCGAGGACCCCATCTTCGTCATCATCGCGAAGCGGGAATTCGCCCAGACGCCCGCTCAGATGCGAGAGGTGGTGGCGAAGGTGCGACAACGCACGTTCGGCGTTCCGGGGGCGCCCTTCGTCTTCATGACCCAATCGGCCCTCTTCCGGCGGCGCGGCGCCTTCCTCGGCGGCACGAACGTGGAGGTGTACGTCAGAGGAAACCAGCTCGAGGAGATCCAGAGGCTCTCCGACGAGATTCAGGCCAACATCCGGCGGGTCCCCGGCGTGAATTTCGTCAACTCCAGCTTCGAGTTGGGCAACCCGGAACTTCAGGTGCGCGTGGACCCGGAAAGGGCCTCGGACCTGGGGGTCTCGGTGGCGGAGCTGGGATACATCGTGGAAACGCTGGTCAAGGGGACCGAGGCGGGGAAATTCCGGGAAAAGGGCCGGGAGATCGACATCACCCTCAAGGGTATTTCGGGAAACGGCCTGCGCACCCAGCACCTGGAAAATATTCTCCTCTTCACCCCGGCGGGATACCCGATTCGCCTCTCGTCCTTCGCGGAGGTGCAGCCTGCCTCCGGACCCACGAAGATTCAGCACATCGATCTCGACCGCTCCATCCAGCTGACCGTGAACGTTCGCGGCGACGTTCCGTTGGAGGAGGCCATCCAGAGAATCGACCGCCTGGCCGTCGCCCCGATTCGCGCCCAGCTCCCCCTGGGGTACAGCATCGACATCTCCGGACGGGCCAAGGACCTGAAGGTCACCTGGGATTCCCTGAAGTGGTCCTTCCTCCTTTCCCTGGTCATCGTCTATCTATTGATGTGTTCGCTTTTTGAGTCCTTTACGTATCCATTCATCATCATGTTCAGCATCCCATTGGCCGCGACCGGGGGCATCCTGGGCGTGAAGCTGGCGAATTCCATCGAACAATCGGTCAAGATGGACGTCATCACCATGCTCGGCTTCATCATTCTGGCGGGAATCGTGGTCAACAGCGCCATCCTGATCGTCCATCAGGCCCTGAACAACATGCGCGGCGGGCTCCATCACCGGGAAGCCATCATGGAAAGTCTCAAGAGCCGCCTCCGTCCCATCTTCATGACGGTGACGACGACCGTCTTCGGGATGCTTCCCGTGGTCCTGAGCAAGGGATCGGGTTCCGAGTTGTACCGGGGTCTCGGGTCGGCCATTCTGGGCGGGCTGATTCTCTCCACCGTCTTCACCATCTTTCTCGTTCCCACCCTGTTCTCTCTGTGGATGACGATCAAGGAGGACCTGTCCAACGGACTCCGCCGGCGCTCCCCCAAAGCTGTTGCCAAAGGCTGGGGGTCCGGCCGGAAAGAGGAGGTCACACCCGAAGGAACGCCGGTTGGAGACCTCCGGTGAAGGCCCTTCAGGCGGGCGAAGCAGACGAGGTCGCCTCTGCGTAGCGGCATCACGGCGGGTTTTTTACTCTTTCCTCCGGCCTTTTCTCGGACGGATCGCGTCGCTCTGGATGAAAAGGGCGTCATCCCTCCTTCACCCGAGGGGGAGCTACACCGCTCGTCCTGGGTGCGATCTAATATCGCCCTGACGGGTAGGGGTCTCAAGAATGTCGAACCAGGTTCATCGGGTGACCCTCATCGAAGGGGACGGAATCGGCCCCGAGGTGGCGGGGGCGGCTTGCCGAATCATCGAAGCGGCCGGCGTCCAGATTGAATGGGAGAAGATCCTTATCGGCGTCCGGGCCCGGGAGATCTTCGGGGAGCTGATCCCCCCGGGGGCCTATGAATCCATCCGGAAGAACAAGGTGGCCCTGAAAGGACCCACACAGACCCCTGTGGGCGAGGGCTTTCCCTCGATGAACGTGGCCCTTCGCAAGAACCTGGACCTGTTCGCCTGCGTCCGTCCCGTCCGGACCGTTCCCGGCGTCCCCTCGATACACTCCAATGTGGACCTCGTCGTCGTTCGGGAGAACACCGAGGATCTCTACGCGGGCCTCGAGCACGAAATCGTCCCCGGCGTCATCGAGAGCCTGAAGGTCATCACCGAGAAGGCCTCCACCCGCATCGCCCGATTCGCCTTCGAGCTGGCCAAGAAAGAGGGGCGAGAAAGCGTGACGGCCGTCCACAAGGCCAACATCATGAAGCTCTCCGACGGCCTGTTCCTGGATTGCTGCCGGAAGGTTGCAGGGCACTACCCCGACATCCGCTATCGGGAACTCATCGTGGACAACGCCTGCCTGCAGATCATCCGCAACCCCGAACAGTTCAGCGTGCTCCTGATGGAAAACCTGTACGGGGACATCATCTCCGACGTGGGGGCCGCGCTGGTGGGGGGGATCGGCCTGGTTCCGGGCGCCAACTATGGCGACGCCTACGCCGTCTTCGAGGCAGTCCACGGGACTGCGCCGGACCTGGCGGGGAAGAACGTTGCGAATCCTCTGGCGATCCTCTTTTCGTCCCTGATGATGCTCCGCCATCTGCGGGAGGACGAGGCCGCGGACCTCATCTCGGAGGCCACGTCGGACGTCCTGCGAGAGGGGAAAGTGCGAACCCCGGACCTCGGGGGCACGGCCGGCACCACCGAGTTCGCCCACGCAATCATCGCCCGGATAGACCGCCTGCAAGATCCAGCCGGGGAATAACGCCGGAAGCAGACCGTCCGACCGACCGCTAACGAAGTTACCTCTCCCGCCGCCGCCTTCACGGACCGAGGTGCCGGTCGTAGGGGCGGGTCTCTTTCAGCGGCGACCAAGGAAGTCGCAAACTTCAAGCCGCCGTGGGGAACCCGCTCGTTCCCCGCGATGGGCAACAAACGGGCGAGGACGCTTCGGCCCCGCCCCATCTCGCTCAGCCCTTCAGCAGATCCACGATCCGAATCAAACCGGAATCGATTCCGCGCTTTTTGGTGAAGGTCTTCTCCAAGGGGACGTGAACCACCTCCCCTCCCCTCACGCCCACCATCACCCGGTCCTTGCCCTGAATCAGTGCCTCCACGGCGGCGACGCCCAGACGGCTGGCCAGGATGCGGTCCCGCGCAGTGGGCGAGCCGCCCCGCTGAATGTGCCCCAAAACGCTGACGCGAGAGTCCAGGTTCAGCTCTTCCTTGACGGCGTCGGCGATGCGCTGGGCGCCCCCCAACTTATCCCCCTCGGCCACAATCACAATGAAGCCGCGCTTGCCGCGGCTGAGGGCATCGCGGATCGACCCGCAGAACTTTTGCAAGTCGGACCAGGTCTCCGGGAGAAACACCTCCTCCGCCCCCCCGGCGATCCCCACGTCCAGGGCAAGGTAGCCTGCCTCGCGCCCCATGACCTCCACAAAGAAGAGCCTTTCGTGGGAAAAGGCGGTGTCCCGGATGCGGTCGATGGCCTCCAGGGCCGTGTTGACGGCGCTGTCGTAGCCGATGGTGGAATCGGTCCCGTAGATGTCATTGTCGATGGTGCCCGGCACGCACACAACCGGGATGCGCTGTTCCCGAGACAGGGCGTCGGCTCCGCGGAAGGTCCCCTCGCCTCCAATGGCGATGAGGCCCTTCCCCTTGCGGGCCTTGAGGTTCACGGCCGCCTTCGCCCTATCCTCCGGCGCGCGGAAGGGCTTGCAGCGGGAGGTCTCCAGTATCGTCCCGCCTCGCTGGATGATGCCCCGGACGTCCAGGCTGGTGAGGGGCTGCATGTTGTCGTCCAGAAGCCCCCAGAAGCCGCGGCGGACGCCCAGGACGCCGTACCCGCGATATTCTGCCGAGCGGACCACCGCGCGCAGGGCGGCGTTCATCCCCGGGGCGTCGCCCCCGCTGGTGAGGACGGCAAAGGATTTGGCGGGCCCTGCGCGAGGTCCTTCCTTTGCGCCATAGGGGGAAGGCTGGGGGGGAGACCAGGCTCCGGATTCAGAGGGTGGGGTCGAGGGCACGGCCGGGGGTCCCGGGGCTCAGCGTTTTCCCTGAAAGAACTCCTCGGCGAGCTGGACATCTTCCTTGGAGCCAATGATGAGCGGGCTGCGCTGATGGAGGCCTTTGGGCTCAACTTCCAGGATGCGCTGTTGACCGTTGCTGGCGGCGCCGCCGGCCTGCTCAACAATGCAGGCCAGAGGATTGCACTCGTAAAGAAGGCGGAGCTTTCCTTCGGGGCTTCGTTTATCCCCCGGATAAAGGAAGATGCCGCCCTTGAGAAGGTTTCGGTGGAAGTCGGCGACCAGAGAGCCGATGTAGCGGCCTGAGTACGGACGGCCCGACTCCTTGTCCTCCTCTTTCAGGTAGGCGATGTAACGATGGGTCTCCTCTGTCCAATGGACCGAGTTCCCTTCGTTGATGCTGTAAATCTTCCCCCGAGCCGGGATCTTGATGTCGGGATGCGAAAGGAAAAACTCTCCGATCCGGGGATCCAGCGTGAAGCCGTTCACGCCGATTCCCGTGGTATAGACCAGCATGACGCTGGAGCCGTAGATGACGTAGCCCGCCGCGTTCTGCTCGGTGCCCCTTTGAACGCAGTCGCTGGGCTCTCCGCGCTGCGCCGTGCTTTTCTTGTGGAATATGGAAAAGATGGTGCCGATGCTGACGTTCACGTCGATGTTGGACGAGCCGTCCAGGGGGTCGTACACGATGGCGTAGTTGCCGGCCTGGAAGCGCTCAGGGATCATGAAGACGTCGGCCATTTCCTCGGAAGCAATCGCGCAGAGGTAACCGCTGTGGTCCAGGCAGTTCCGGAGTGTCTTGTTGGCGAACTCGTCGAGCTTCTGGACTTCCTCCCCCAGGACGTTCACCTTGCCGGTCAGCCCGAGGATGTCCGCCAGGCCGGCTTTATTCACCTCGCTGTAGATGATCTTCGCCGCCAGAGAGATCTGCGAGAGCAACCCCGTCAAGATCCCCTTCGCGCCCGGGAAGCGTTCCTGCTCCTCAACGATGAAACGTTCCAGCGTCATGCCCAGGGTGACCATCTCGAGGGCCTCCTTTCCGCTGACCCCGAAGGCGCCCTAGAGGGCCGCGGGTACGGGGATGCTCACCTTTACGGGCTTGACGAACCGGTCAACGGCCTCACGGGTGTTCACCACGTTGAGCTTTTCGAACAGGAATCCGAAGCGCTCCTCCAGGCTCGTCCGGACCCTGGAACGGGCATCTTCGGGCAGGTCCGAAAAGCTCTTCTTGAACGGTCCGAAGGCCCGCTTGCGTTCTTTGTAAATGAGCTGCTCGTCCGTATCTCCCTTCTTCCGGGAAGACTCGAAGGTCTTCAGGACCCAAGCGTGGACCTCGTGGCGCAGTTCCTGCGGGATGCGTTCATAGAGAATGTTCTGGAAAGCGGTCGCGAGATGGACCTCCGATGCGCCGGATTTCACAAACCGGTCGAAGAACTCTTCCGGCAGCGTCGATGCGCCGTGTTGGACCGCCCCGCTCAGCCCGTACCTTTCCCGGCAGAGCTTCGAGATGTCCCCCAAGGCGTCGAAGTCGATACTGACCTGCGCGATGCTGCCGTCCGGCAGGACCACGCCCCCATGTCTGGTCCCCGTCTGGATGCTGAGCTTGCTGATGCCCACCAGATCGGAGCCGTCAGACGCCAGGGTCTGCCGAAAGTTCTCAATAAAGACTCCAGCCTCCTCCACGGTCGTGTTCTTGCCGCCGACCTCCCCGACTTCTCCGCCGACGGAAACCGTGACCCCTTCCGGCTCGATTTCCCGGATGAATCGGGTGAGCTCGGCCGCCTTTTCGAAGTTCAGCCGCTGCTGCTCTTTGACATCGGGCTTGCTCAAGTCAGCGAGGGTCGAGGAGTCGATATCGACGTTATAGAACCCGGCATCCAGCGCCTCGCGGATGAGGTCCCTCAAGGCGTCCAATTCCTTGTCCGGGTCCTCGGCGAACTTCTTTGCATTCACCTGGAAATGGTCCCCCTGGAGGAAAATCGGCCCGCGGAACCCTTCCTTCACCGCCGCCGCCAGAACCGAGGAACCATACTCGCCCGGCCTTTGCTCCGTATAGCCGATTTCCGAACGGGCTATTTCGAAGATGAGAGCCCCCACACCTCGAGCCAAGGCCGCCCGAACGACGGCCCGCGCGACGTCGAACGTCAAGCCCCGAATGTTGATGGCGGGGACGGTGAAACCTCCCGCCTCCCCCCGGCCCATCGCCATGTAGAGATCATGGATGGAGGCCGGGTGGATTCCCTGAGCCTCGCCTACGCGCCGAATGAGCCACCGACAGTAGTCTCTCATCTCGGCCGAAGCATGATGGACCCCTTGGTAGGCGAGGTCGTCGATGATATCCCCCCGGAGACGCCCCTGATCCTTGACCTGGACGCTTCCGTCTTCTTTGACTTCGATAACTCCCTCCAAGGCCGCGTTGCATTCGCCTCTATCCACCCACATCACACCTCTCCTTCTTAAATCACCTGAGACATCCATTTAAATCCGGAGACTCTCCGCCCCGTTCTCCCCGCGCCACGGCGAGCGTAGGGAAAGCCCCCGACAAGCTGAAGGGATCCTCTTCCAAGTACATTAAGAAGCCACCCGGGAGAATGCGTTCGAACGAATCGCAGAAACCAGCGAAGGTATCACGCCGGCGTCCAGCTATGGGGTCTCTGCGCGAGTCAGGATTATGCGCCGTTATTGTACCGCCAGGCGGGCAGGCTCGCAACAAAATGTGCTGGTTCACAGGATGCGATCTCTTCTCTCCCGTTCGCGGCCGATCCATCCCGTTCAAATTCAATGATTTGGCCGACACGGTGCAGTTGACGCGAGCCCTCTTTCCTGGCTAAAAGTCATGGATGTGTCATTCAGAGCGAACCATCCGAGTCAATCCCTTCGAACTCCAACTTATAGAGTCCGGGGACATCTTTTCCTCCTGAAGAAAGGGATAGACCCCCTGCGCAACCTCCTATGAGTCCTCTCACGATTGTCGGGAAGCCGACCCCCCTCATCGATGGACCCCAGAAAGCCTGCGGAAAAGCCGAATACGTCTCGGACATCTCTCTGCCGGGCGCGCTGGAAGGAAAGGTGCTCCGAAGCCCCTCCCCCCATGCCCGCATCCTCCATGTGGACGTCGAGGCGGCGAGGCGCATCCCGGGGGTTTACGCGGTCCTGACGGGCGCCGATGCGCCAACGCCCCGTTGGGGCTGGACGGACTTGAAGGACCAGTCCATCCTGGCCCGGGAGCGGGTCCGGTTCCTGGGAGAGGAGGTGGCCGCGGTCGCTGCCGCGGATGCATCCGCCGCCATTGAAGCCCTGGAGCGGATTCGCGTGGAATACGAGCCACTGCCCGCCGTCTTCGACCCCGAAGAGGCGATGACCGAGTCCGCCCCTCTCATTCACGACCAGCCGCGGAATATCGCTCACGAGGTGCACATCGTACGCGGCGACGTTGGGTCGGCCCTCCGGCAGGCGGATGCCGTTCATGAGGCGACGTATCGCACCCCCCTTCATTATCAGGCGTACATGGAGCCCATGGGCAGCGTCGCGAAGCCTGAAGGGGGAGGACGTTACACCCTCTGGTCGCCCCTTCAGCATCTCTTTCTTTCGAGGGACCTGATTGCGGATTCCCTCGGCCTGAAGCGGGAGGACTTGCGGGTCGTCCAGCCCTTCGTCGGCGGGGCCTTCGGCGGCAAGGCCCTCGAAGACCCCAACCCGCTCATCGCGTTGCTCCTGGCGATGAAATCCGGGCGTCCGGTTCGCCTCATCAACTCCCGGACGGATGAGTTCCAGGCCGCGCGCCCCCGCGTGCCCACCCGGGTCTGGCTGCGCATGGGCGTCAAGAAGGATGGGCGTCTGCTCTGCAAAGAAGCCCGCTTCATCGCCGACAACGGCGCCAGCACCGGCCTGGCGTCCGCCATCCTGCGCACGGCATGCTACCGGCCCGATTCCCTCTATCGCTTCGACCACGTCCGCACCGACGGCTATCTCGTGTACACCAACAAGATTCCCACGGGCGCCTTCCGGGGGTTCGGCAACCCCCAGGGGACGTTTCCGCAAGAATGTCACTTGGACGTCCTGGCGCACGAAATCGGGATGGACCCGGCGGAGCTGCGCCTGAAAAACATCGTCCGGACCGGGGACGTGAGCGTCCACGGGTGGCGGATGGGCTCCTGCGGGGTGGAAGAGTGCATCCGGTCCGCGGCGCGCGCTTCGGGATGGGCGGCCGCAAGACGCGAGCGGGGAAGCGGGTCCGTGCGGCGCGGAATCGGGATGGCCTGTGCCATCCACGTCAGCGGAAACCGCATGTTCGCCGATTGGGATGGTTCGCGCGCCGTGGTTGAGCTGGACGCCGAGGGACGGGCGACCGTCCACACGGGCGAGGGGGACATCGGACAGGGCTCGCGCACCGTGGCCGCCATCGTCGCCGCGCAGGAACTGCATCTGGGGG
Source organism: Nitrospinota bacterium (assembly GCA_046758845.1). Taxonomy (GTDB): domain Bacteria; phylum UBA8248; class UBA8248; order JACPRG01; genus JBHIBA01. Next base: position 1,027 of record JBHIBA010000105.1, on the reverse strand, counting down.
TTGACCGCATCCGGGTGTCGGCCGCTGACACGGAGAACAGCCCCTTCGCCTTGGGGGCCTACGCGAGCCGTCTGGCCCTCGTCGCGGGCAATGCCGTGCGACTTGCGGCGGCCGACGCGCGCAGCCGGTTGGTCCCGGTGGCGGTTGAGATGCTGGAGGCGGCTTCCGGGGACATCGAGTGGAGAGACGGTGCGTTTCGCGTGCGCGGCGCGCCCGACCGATCCTTGTCGTTGGCCGACGCCTGCCGGGAAGCGGTGGCGCGGGGGGCGGAGCCGGTTCGGGGTGTTGGCGAGTACGACCCGCCGTCCGAGGTGGCGGACGAGAAGACCCTGTACGGGAACATCGCGGCGGCTTACGAATTCGCCACACAGGTAGCCGAAGTCGAGGTGGATTTAGAAACCGGGGCCCTGCGGGTCGTTCGGATGACGGCCGCCGACGACGTGGGACGGGCCTTGAACCCTTTGGCCGCCCATGGACAGGTCGAGGGGGCGGTGATCCAGGGCATCGGGTTTGCCCTCTTCGAGGAGATGATGGTGGAAGGGGGTCAGGTCATCAACGGAAACTTCGGCGACTACATCCTGCCCAAAGCGGATGCGGCGCCCAGCGTGACTTCGTTGATGATCGAATCGAACGACCCCTATGGACCCTACGGTGCGAAGGGGGCCTCGGAGGCGGCCATCGTCCCCACGGCCCCTGCCATCGCCAACGCCATCTTCCACGCCACGGGGGTCCGCGTCACATCGCTGCCCATCACCGCCGAGAAATTGCTGCAAGCCCTTCGCGAGAAAGGCAAAGGTATCAGAGAGCTGTTAGGGGGACCTTTTTGAAAACCGATCAGATTTCCCAGGGGGCGCTTTTTGTAAACCGCCCCCCTGGAACCCCCCGGAAAACTTTTGACGGCCGAGCTTGCCGCTCGGCCTGCTCGCGGAGAGGGTGAGACCACTGGCCGTCCGTCTACTCGGCGCGGACCCTCACTCAGAATGAAAATATGAAAGCGCGACTCCATGGGTCAGCGTACACTGACCCG